>JAHZGA010000001.1:0-34896 GCA_019421005.1 bacterium
TATCAAATTTTGTATTACTTGACTATCTAGTTTTTATTATAAGAGTCTCCTTATAAATATTTTATGACAATCACTAAAAATAGTTAAAACACTTTATACTGTAGACTGTAATATAAACTCAATCTTCATTTGAAGAATTATTCCCAACTTTTTTTCAGTCATAAACAATAAAAACCAGCATTCTTCATAAAAAAAAAATTGACAAAGTCATCTTTACTTTGCCAAGTCTTATCACTTAATTATTTTTTTCAAGTGTTACAGTAGTTTCCTTTAACTTTCCATCACGTATATACTTTATTTTTACCTTATCACCAACATTATACTTATATAAAGCAAAACGTAAATAAGCACTGTTGGAAACCTCCTTATCCTCAACACCAACTATAACATCACCCTTTTTTAATCCCGCTTTAGAAGCTGGTGAATCAGAAACAACATTAACAACTGCAACCCCACTTTCAATATTATCATCAATACTTATTTTATGATAATACAATGCATACGGATTATCAATATCAAGCATTTCAATACCAATAACAGGTCTATCTATTTTTTCGCCCTTTTCTAACTTTTCAACCGTTGTCATAGCCATCTCAATTGGAATAGCAAAACCCATTCCTTCAATTTGATCTTGAACTAATTTTAAAGAATTAACCCCCACTACTTCACCATTTATATTAAGTAAAGGACCTCCACTATTACCAGGATTAATAGCTGCATCAGTTTGTAATACCTCAACAACATAATTTCCACTCTCCAAACTTACTGTAACTGTTCTATTTTTTCCTGATAAAATTCCTTTAGTAACAGTACCCATATAATCAGAACCAAGTGGTGAACCAACAGTAAACACTGTATCACCTAAATCAATATCTTCAGTACTTCCTATCTGAGCAACCTCTAACGCTGCTTCCTTATCAACTGATAAAACTGCTATATCTGCATACTCATCACTACCAAGTATTTTAGCCTCTACAGTATTACCCGCTGTATTAGTAATCTTAACCGTACCATTCTTTTCAATAACATGATGATTAGTAATTATATAACCATTATTATCATCCTTTTTATAAACAAAACCTGTTCCCGTTGAAACCATTTGATTACCTTCATAAACTTCAACAAGTACAACAGCATCGTAAACTTTATCAATTGCCTCTTTAATACTATCATTTTCCGTAATACTTACCTTTTTATTTAAAACCGTAGTATCCTTATTAAAATATTTTGTAGCTACTAAAGTCGTACCAATTCCAATAAAGAAACTAACAACAATAATTAAAACAATTAATATTTTTTTCTTCATAATATCTACCTTCCTTTATTTTATATCTTCTATATCACGCCAATTATCTGGAAAACCTATTCTATTCAAAAGAGCATTAATAGGAATAACATCTACCTTACCATCAAGTATATCAACTTCATATCCTAACTCAAAAATAAGGCCCCTAAACTCTTCATCTGTTAACATCTGCCTCATAATAATAACTAAAGCAAATAAATCATTTTTCCCATAATTATACTCATCATCTGTCTTATCAATATCTAACTTATAATGATAAACTGTATCAGGAATAGACCTTTGTGTTCGATGATCATATAAAATATCCTCGTGAGCACATAAATTACGATAATTAGATAATAAAGCTAAATAAATTTGTAAAGATTCACTATCTATTCCATATACTTGGGCTATACTATACTGATCATCAGTTTTTAAAATATTATAAAATTCAGCTACAATTCCAAAAGATAAAACCTTAACTAAAACCCAAAGAGGAATATATCCATAATTACTAATATAATGTAACGTCGCACTGTGCTGGCTACCATTAATTTTAATTTGCCGGCGCATCTTATTCAAAACATCATGAACTTGCCTAGATTTTAAACTATCTTGCTTAAAATTTTTAGGATTTAAATAATCTTTTTCCTTAAAACCATATTTTTTAGATAATTGATAACTAATTATTGATTTAATATTATTCTCAATAATTAAAATATTTTTAAACATGATATTTCTAATTCTTCTATCAAATACAAACATTGAATAAAGCTCATCAAAAGTTGTACCAGCAAGAAATTTTTTCTCTTTATATGTTCGCATAAATAAATGACGGTAACCAGAAATAAAGAAATAATTTTCTCTAAATAATATATCTTTAGCTTTTTCCTCATCATCAATTACTAATCCTTTTGATTTTAAAATTTGTATTTGCTCATCAAGGCTTCTAAACTTCTTACCTGACATATCATTCACTCCCTATCATACATTATACCATAACATTTATGAAAAAATATGTTTTTTTTATGAAAATATATGTAAAAATAAAATCAGATAAATTAAAATCTCTAGTAAAACTAGAGAAAAACTTTTAAAACATTAGAAACCAAAAAGCAAATTATTAATCCAGTAACTGTAGGAATTATTATTCCTAACAAAGTCCACTTCCAACTATTCGTTTCCTTTTTAATTGTCAAACACGTAGTTGAACAAGGAAAATGAATTAATGAAAACAACATAACACATATTCCCGTTGTAATAGTCCATCCATTTGAAATTAATACCTCTCTTAAACTATTTAAATCGCCAACTTCAACCATCTGACCAGTTGATAAATAAATCATAAGCATTATTGGAAAAACTATCTCATTAGCAGGAAAACCTAAAATAAACGCTAATAAAATAACACCATCCATTCCAAAATAACTTGCAAAATTATCCAGTAATAAAGAAATATACTTTAACAAACTAATATCACCAACATTTATACTTGCTAAAACATAAATGATTAAACCCGCCGGAGCTGAAACAACTAAAGCTCTACCTAAAACAAAAATAGCCTTATCTTTAATTGAACGAAAAATAACTTTCATAAACATTGGTTTCCGATATGGTGGTAACTCTAAAATAAAAGAAGATGGAATTCCTTTTAAAATAGTAACTGACAATACTTTAGAAATTAAGAAAGTTACCATAATTCCTATTAAAATAACAATAATTAATATTAAAACATTAACAAAAGAATTAAAAACACCAAAACTATCCTTAACAATAAATATGCTAATAAGTGCAATTAAAGTGGGAAAACGTCCATTACAAGGAACAAAAGTATTAGTTAAAATTGCTATTAATTTTTCCCTTGCTGAATCTATAATTCTACAGCCTGTAACACCAACTGCATTACAACCAAATCCCATTGCCATCGTTAAAGCTTGTTTACCACAGGTATAACACTTTCTAAAATACTTATCTAAATTAAAAGCAATTCGAGGTAAAAATCCACTTTCTTCTAAAAGACTAAATAATGGAAAAAAAATCATCATTGGTGGTAACATAACTGAAACAACCCAGGCTAAAACTTGATAAACGCCATTAATTAACATATCAACTAACCAACTAGGACTATTTAATCTTATTAATAATTCCTTTAAATAATCACCTAATTTGAAAAGAATATTATATAAATAATCTGATGGATAATTAGATCCTACTATTGTTATCCAAAAAATAATAGCCAACATTCCTAACATAAAAGGAATTCCTATCCATTTATTAGTAATAATTCTATCAAACTTATATTCATTATTTAATTTTCTATTTATTGTAATACATTCATCATATATTTCTTTAGATTTATTATTTATTGTTTTAACTATATAATCATTAAGACTATTTTTATTTATTCCTTGATCTAATAAACTAATTTTAACATTTTTTATTTGTTCATATACTAACTGTTCATCTAAATTATAATTATTAATTAAATTTTCAACAAAGAATTCATCTCCCATTAAAATTCTTATTGCCATCCATCTTTTAATCTTTAGATTTTTTTCTATTTTCTTGATATTTTCTTCTATAAAACTATCATAATCTATTTTAAACCTATCAACAAAATTATCAACATCATGTATTTTTTTAAGCAAATCAGTTAACTTTCTTTGTTTACCAGCCGAAGTTCCAACCACTGGTATTTTTAAAATTTTTGCCATTTCCTCTAAATCAATTTTAATTTTTCTACTTTTTGCTTGATCCATTAAATTAATACATAAAACTGCCTTATTAGTAACTTCTAATATTTGTAAAACTAAATTTAAATTTCTTTCCATATTTATAGCATCAACAACAATAACTACAACATCATAATTTCCAAAGCATATAAATTCACTAGATATCTCTTCTTCTGAAGAATGAGCATTTAATGAATATGTACCTGGTAAATCATAAATTAAATATTTTTCACCATTATATTCATAACTACCACATGCATAATCAACAGTTTTTCCGGGCCAATTTCCTGTATGTTGATTTAAACCAGTTAGCTTATTAAAAATAGTACTCTTTCCTACATTAGGATTTCCTGCTAAAACTATTTTCTTTTCACTCATTATATTCCTCCATTATAATATTTTTACTATCTATATCTCTAATGGCAATTAAAGAACCTCTAATTAAATATGCTTTTATATCTTTACTGGGACTTTCCAAAATACACTTAACTATACAACCTTCCGTTAATCCAATATCTAAAAGTCTTTTTTTTATGTTTTTTTTAGCTTGATTTTTTACCACAATACCACTTTTTTTTAATTTCAATTTATCCAAACTAAACATAAATTTATATCCTTTCTAATATAATTAGTTAAAAGTTGTAAATAACTAACTCTTTAATAATATATGAAAAAAAGAAAAAAAGGAGTTACTTAATATGGAAAAAAGTGAATTTTATACTTTAAAAGGATATAAATTAAAACAAAATAATGAAATAACAGAGGCAATGGAAGATTATTTAGAAATGATTTATCGCTTAACAAAAGAAAAAAAAGAAACCAGAATTAAAGAAATTGCTTATGAACTTAATGTCAGCAAATCTTCAGCATCTAAAATGGTTTCTAAACTTAAAATGTATAATTATGTTAATTTTAAAAAATATGGTAATATAGTTTTAACTATTAAAGGAATTAAAAGAGGAAGTTTTTTATTATGGCGACATAATACATTAGTTGAATTTTTTAATTTTTTAAATAAAAAAAATTATAATTTAGAACAAGTTGAAAAAGTTGAACATTTTGTTGATATAGTTACTTTAAAAAATATGGAAAAATTAATTAAACTTCAAAAGTAGTTTCATCTATAAAATGATAATTAGTTTTATATTTTAATTGTCTAACTAATCTAAATAAGGCTTCATCTTTTTCTTTAGCTTCTAACATAATATCGATATCAATATTATATTTTTTTATTTTTTCAATAAATTTAATAAATTCATCAACATCTATATATTCATGATGACTTCTAAATTCTTTTTTTAACTTACTCTTTGGCGATGAAAAATGAATTTTTGGTCTTATATTTTTCCAAGTTTTAAATATATCTATAAAATAATCATCTATATCAATATTTCCTTTATTACATAAATAATGATGATAATCTAAAACAAATGGAACATTTATTTCTTTTGTTAATTTTAAAACATCTTCAACATTAAAGATTTTATCATCATTTTCAATTGCAATAACCTGTTTTATTTCATTAGGTAACTTTTTAAAATTATTAATAAATCTAGTTAATGATTTTTCTTTTCCAAAAACATTACTACCAACATGCAATACTAAAATAGGATTTTTGATTTTTAATACTTTACACAATTTGTAATGATGTTCTAAACTTAAAAAAGTATTATCTAACACTTCTTTTTTAACACTATTTAAAACAGTAAATTGATCAGGATGAAAGTCAACTCTTAATTTACTTATTTTTTTACTTAATTTATCATAATAATCTTTAAAATTTGTTATATAATCAAACTTTACAATAGTAGATAATGGAATTAAATTAGAAGTTATCCTATAAAAATGAATATTATTTTTAATATTATAATCAAGTATTTGCTCTAGTGTATTTAAATTATGAATTACTATATCTTCTATTTTTTTAATATTCTTTTCTTTTAAATAATTAGTATAATTAATTGTTTTAAAGTTTAACATATTATCTAATGTTTTAGAAATTGAAACATATCCCAATCTTATTTTCATTTTTTTCACCATTTATAGTATTGCCTGTATTAAAAAATAATATTCCATTTAGAAATATTATTTTTATTTAGTTTTTTAGGAGAAATATTGTGAAATTGATAAAAATTACATTTTTATCGGTGGTAATTTAAAACATTGTTTAACCAATTCTTCTAAACCATGATTGCCACCAAGTGAATGATATTGTTTATATAATTCTTGTAAACACTCTCTAGCGTAGCTTGGTAAGTATCCTAAAGTCATATAGTTTTCGACCTTACTAGTTATTTGGCTACGTAATAAAATTATAATACTTTCTTTTGTAACTTTATTATTATTTTTATTTTCACGTAATTCTTTTACTATATAACCGCAACAAAAAGTTAAAAATGTCGGAACTGCCCAATTAATTATTATTTCAAACATTTATCATTCTTCTTTCTTACACTATCATTTTATTCGCAAATTTCATTATTGGCACGTTATTAGTTTACTTCATAACAAGGACCAGCTTTAATCCAAGTTTTTCTTCTACCAATTTTAGTATAAACTGCATTGGTTTTTTTATCATTTTTAATAACGCTGTAAATACCAGGAACGATAAAATAATCATTAGTTTTAAATACTTGATTTTGTAATCTATTGCCAGATGCATCAGTTTTAATTAGTGGTTTAGCATCAATATAATTGTAATTTGCAAAAGGAATATCTGCTAATTGCTTACTAGCTATTGCATCTAATTTTTTAGAAACTGCATCTACTTTAAAAACACCAGGAATTGTAAATTTATCATTTTTATTTAAAATTTGATCAACATCTATTAATTCTACATTAGGTCTTAATATTGTATAATTTCCAAAAATATTACCTATTCCAGTATAACCATTATCATGATTTAAGTTGTTTTGATCATATATTTGATTGTTACCTAAATAAATAGCAATATGTCCATAACCATTACCATATTTACTACCCCATACTAAAATATCTCCTCTTCTTTTTGTTGTTACAATTTTTCCTAACTTTTCATTAGGATAACTATATATCCAGTCTTTAGCATTACCTCTTGCTTTCATTGGTTGATTTAAACATTGATTTATATATTGTTGAATTAAACTAACACACTGACCTTTTAATTTACCATTTGACCAAGGAACATCTATTTTTTTGCCTTTAGTATTTTTTATAAATTCATCAAGTGAGATCATTTTTACCTCTTTTAATTAAATTCATAACAGCACTTATTCCTGCTGCAATTGCTCCTATTATTACTGATTGAACTAAACTTAAGTTAGCTAAATCAATATTAGGTAAACTAACTGCCAATGCTCCTAAAAAACCCTGAATAAATGTTTTCATTGCCCTTATAAGGACTTCTTTTGTTTTAATTTTATCACTCCTTTTACTTTATCATATGAACTATATCTATAATAGTAAAGTTAAAAGGCACATAAAGAAAACAGAATGCTTAAAACATTCTGTTTTTTAGTGTTATTGGCCTTGGAGCGACGCTAGTACATAGCGCTTACCTAAATAATTTACGGCACATAACAAGGACTTACTGATAACACTATTATTATATTATGCAATTTAGTAAATGTCAATACATGTTTTTAATGGAAAATAAAATTCTCCTGATAAATATTTTTCTTTTTTAATTTTAGTTATTTCTTCGGAAAAACAATTATTTGATGTTAAATTTGTATAATAAATATTAGCAAATACATCAGCTATTTGGATTAATTCTCTAGTTTCAGATTGACAATATTCAACATGAAAATCATTTTGAATATGACTACCCGTAACTAGTTCTGTATTTAAATATTCTTCTAATGTTGCTCTTGTTTCCGTTCTAACATTTCTTTCATCTATAAATAAATAGTTTTCTTTAAATGATATGTTTTTATATTTTGTAAAGTGTTCCAAACTTAATTTTAAAAGATAATTAAAAGCTCGGGCAGTATTATTATAAAAATAGTCTTTTACTTTATTATTATCACATATTATATAATATATTTCAAATAATTCATTTTGACAAAAAAAATTAATAAATTTTCTTTTCATATCAGATGTAAAACAACTTCCTTTTAATTCTTTAAAATTGCCATTATCATAAAACATTTTTTTATCTTTATCTATTTTCTTTAAAGTATCAATATTACTACTTACAAATCTTTTAAACACTCTTCTTAATCTATCTTTATTTTTAGGCATTATAATACAAATTACAAAGTATTTATTTTTATAATAATTTAAGTATTTTTTAGTCATACTTCCAGATTCATCAATATAAAAAGTATTCATGTTTATCACCACCAATTAAGTTTTAAATATATTATAACACAATATTGATTAAATAATTTAAATAACAAAAAAACCTTATAAATATTATAAGGTTCGAAAGAAAACAACATCTTATCTTTTTGAAAATTGTGGCGCGCGACGTGCACCTTTTAATCCAGGTTTTTTACGTTCTTTAGAACGTGGATCTCTTGTAATAAATCCAGCTCTTTTTAATGTTTGGCGATAGCATCCTTCATTTCCTTCATTAGGTTTATCATATTCTAATAAAGCTCTGGCAATTCCTAATCTAATTGCACCAGTTTGACCACTGAAACCTCCACCATTAACTTTAACATCAATATCGAAAGTTTTTTCATTATTAGTTATCACCAAAGGTTGCATTAAATCCATAACATTAGTTTCATATGGGAAAAAATCTCTAACATCAACACCATTAACAGTTATTTTACCCTTACCAGGCATCATTCTTATTTGAGCAATTGATGCTTTTCTACGACCAGTTCCCTTATATATTTTATTTTCAGCCATTTATTATCCTCCTTAAATTTCCATCTTTTCAGGTTTTTGAGCAATATGTGGATGATTTTCATCTGCATATACAAATAACTTTTTATACATTTGACGACCTAATCTTCCTTTTGGTAACATACCTTTAACTGCTCTTTCTATCATTTCAACTGGATATTTTTCTTTCATGACACGAGCTGTTCTTTCTCTTAATCCACCAGTATATCTACTATGATTATAGTAAATCTTATTATCTAATTTATTTCCTGTTAGATTAACTTTTGAAGCATTAACAACGATTACAAAATCACCACCATCAATATGTGGAGTAAAAGTTGGTTTATGCTTTCCACGTAAAACATGTGCAACTTTAGTAGCAACGCGACCTAAATTTTGACCTTCAGCATCGATTACGTACCAATTACGTTTTACATCTTCTTTTCTTTGCATATATGAATTTTTCATAATATTTCCCTCTCTTTTTTAATTTTTTGTGAATTTTCCCAGAATTCACTTTGGGATATATAAAATGTACCAATTAAAATTCTACTAAAAATATTGGAAAAAGTCAATAAAAATATACGTTTTTTCATATAAAATTGTCATTTTACCGCAACTGCGTATTTTAATATATTATAAACACTTAAAAATTTCTGTTCGGGAACAACTATTCTTCCCTCCCATGGATCATTAATTACAATTGAACCAGTTACTTTGTTATAACCTATTACCACCATAACGTGTAAATTATTAGGTACTTCACCATACCAATTGTAAGGAGTTAAAAATCCATATGTTGCATAAATAATAACGGGAGAATCATTATCTATATATCTTTTTATATCGTTAATATCACTACCACTTATATCAGCAACATTTCCATATTTAGAACCAAAATTAGCTAAAGCATCAGGCGCAATCCAATGAGGAACAGATACCGGTTCTAAATTATAAATTGAATTAACAAATCCTTTATGAGGATTATTACTTTTAGGAATTTCTAAAGCTAAATCAGCTAAAGTTTTATCTAGTTCTAAACCTTTATAATTTAATCCCATCAACAATGAAGCAATTTCACATCCATTTAAAATATTATTATCAACCTGACTTACAAAAGGAACATTAAGTTCAAAATAATTATCATTTTCATTTAATACTTTAACAGTTGAAACAGCATTTTTTCTTTCTAAAAATTCATTTAAAATAGCAATATCATTTTTTTTAATTTCTAAATATTTTTCATTTTTTATTTGTTTTATTTGCTTCATTTCATCATTACTTATATCATTTTTAACTATTTTTTTATCATAATCTAAAAACAAACTTCTAATATGTTCATCATATTTAACAAATTCATTATATTGATTTAAAATATTATTCATCTTTTTATTTAAGTATTCTTTTTGTTGTGTAGGTAACTTATTTATACTATGCTTTAATTTCGTCAAATTATATTTAGAAGTAGCTGGATCTAAATTAACATAATTATTTATTTCATTTTGACATTTGTTAAATTTCTTTATATTCTCTACATCTTGTTTAATGCTTTCTTTTGTTTCTTGATAATTAATTTTATCTACATTTAATAATATTTCATTTAATTCTTTATTATTTATATTTTCTTTAGGAATTTTATTTTTTTTATCAAGATATAAAGAATTAAGTTTATTATAAGTATTACTAACTATAATTTTTTCATCATAACTATTAGTAACCAAATTATATACTAGAAATATACCAATTAAAGTAAAAAAAATCGAAACAAAACGCTTAAACATAACACAACACCTTATTATAATAATATCATTTTAAGCGATTTATTTCAATACTTTAAAAACAATTAATAAAATACATCCTTTAAATATAATCCTTCTGGTTTAGCTGTAATACCAGCTTTTCTTCTATCTTTTGCTTCTAAAATAGCTATTATATCTTCACTTTTATGTTTTCCTTCTCCTATTTCAATTAAAGTTCCAACTATATTTCTAACCATGTAGCGCATAAAACCTGTTCCTAATAAACTAACAGTAATATGGTTTACATTTTTAAGATCTCTAATTAAATTAGTTTGAATAATTGTTCTAACATAATCATCATGTTCATCATTAGCTTTAGTAAATGATTTAAAATCATGTGTACCTTCTATATATTTTAAAGCTCTTTCTATGGCAACAACATCTAATCTTTTATTATATTGTAAAACATAATCCTTTTCAATTGGATCATATTGACCCATATTTATTTTATAAATATATTCTTTAGCTTTAACATTATATCTAGCATGAAACATATCACTTACTGTAGAAACATCTTTAATATAAATATAATCACCTATTAAACTATTTAATCCTTTTCTTAAATTTTCACAAGTTATATTCATATCTAAATCAAAATGGGCTTTTTGATTTAAAGCATGAACACCTGCATCAGTTCTTCCTGAAGCATGAATAGATATTTTTTCTTTACTCATTTTTTGTAAAGCTTTTTCTATTTCACCTTGAATTGTTTTAACTCTTGGTTGTTTTTGATATCCTTTAAATTTAGATCCATCATAGGAAAACGTCATAAAATAACGCATAATAACACCTCACTTCAAAAATATTAAAATACATACATGTATACCTAGTAACATTATATCAAAAAAACTTACTTTATTGATACGATAATTAGTTCTTTTTACATTAATGCTAAATAAACGCATTTTCATTGACACTTTTATCTTGTTAATTTTGTTTAAACATATTTTAAAAGAATTAACATAAATTAAAAATCTGGTAATTAAATTATATTTTATTTTTTTTCTTTTTATTCCCCTACTTACTAGTGAATTAGTTATTAATTCATTTTGATTAAACATCATTGGAATAAAACGAATAATAAATGATATCTCTAAAGCTAGTTTATTTACAGGTATTTTTAAATAGTTTAAAGGATTAAATAATATTTCTAAACTATAAATTATTTCACTTTGAGAAGTTGTTAAAGTTAATAATTCTAAATACCAAATAATAACTATTATTTTAACTAAAATAACCAAGCAATCAGAAAATGGAAAGATTAATAAAGTAGTTAAAAATAATACAAGAAAAAAATATTTCAATCTTATTAATGGTTCTAAATAAATACTTAAGGGAACTTTAGAAATAATCATCAATAAAACAAGTAAATCTATTAAAATTAAGTTAGTTAATAAATCATTACTAATTATAATTATAACAAAAATAATAAAATTAAGCATCTTTATAATAGGGTTCATTTTATGAATTAAAGAATTAGTTTCATAATATCTATCTATTTTATTTAGTAACACTTCTATATATATCCTTCATTAAATCTTTAGTATTATCCCTATCTTCCAATATTCTTTTTTCTTTATTAACTAATTCTATAAAAGAAACAATATCTGGTTTTATTCTATAATTTTTAAAAACATCATTTTTATTTTCTTTTAAAACAATTTTTTTATTTTCTAAAATATAAACATAATCAGCAATTTGATTAATAAAATTAACATCCCTACTTGTTAAAATAATAATTCTATCTTTTTTTAAATTTCTTAATAAAGAAATGATTTTTTCTTGTTTTAATCTATCTAATCCTAAAGATATTTCATCCAATAATAGTATTTTAGGATTAGATATTAATACACTTGCAAGCATAACTAATTTTTTTTCACTATAACTTAATTGATTAGTTTTTTTAGTTAAAATTTTTTCATTTAAACCAATTTTTTTTAAAACACTGAAATCTTTTCCATTAATCTTTAATTCTCTTTTAACTGAATTAAAAATTAATTCATTATTTTTATGAACAAGTCCCATTACTAAATCTGGTTTTATTATTTTACCTTTAGTTGGCTCTAAATTACCAATTAGTAGTTCTAATAAAGTACTCTTACCACTACCACTTTCTCCTATTATGGCAGTTATTTTTCCACTTTCAAAAATCATATTAAGATTATTAAAAACTTTTTTAGATTTTTTTGTTAAATAATTATAACTATAATCCATCTTTTCAATTTTTATTTCCATAATTTCTCCACCATCTCATTCATTGAAAAGATATCTTCATCAATCAAATCATAAAATTGTAATTTTTTTGATAAATCTATCATAAAAGGAATTTTTAAACCAATTTTTTCTAAATCATCAGCATCTTTAAAAACTTCTTCTTTTGAACCCTTTTTAAATACTTTTTTATTATTTAAAACAACTATATCATCACTAAATAAACAGTCATTTAAATCACATGTAACATTAATTATCGTTATACCTAATTGTTTCAATTTTCTAAATATAATTTCTTTATTTTCTAAAAAATCATCAACAATAATTATTTTAGGATTTAAAACTAAAAAACATCCTAAAGAAACTAATTGTTTTTCTTTTTCAGTTAAACTATTTGGATCATGTTCTAATAATTTTTTAATTTCTAATAATTTACTAACCCGATTAATTTCTTCTTTTATATCGCTTTTAGGATAACATAAATTTTCTAAAACAAAAGCCATTTCATCTATTACAGTTTCAGCTACAAATGATTGTTCTAAAGCATCAAAAATAGGACAAACTTTCATTCTTAAATCATTTATATTTTCTTTATTTAATAGTTTTCCATCGATAATAATATTTCCATTATATTTTAAATTTCCACTTAAAATTTTTACCAAAGTAGTTTTTCCACAACTATTAGGACCTACTATAGTGGTTATGGTATTTTCTTTTATATCTAAATTTAAATTTTTAAATATAACTTTATCATCATAACTAAATGATAAGTCATTTATTTTTATTATTGCTTCCATATACCACCTCATTATAAATACTTATTATAATATAATTGACTATAATTTTCAATAATAATTTAAAAAAAACGTTCCATTAACGTTTTTTTAATTCTGATTCATATAATTTTTTATATTCTTTATTATTTTTTAATAAATTTTCATGTGTACCCTCTGCTATTATTTTACCATTATCTAAAAACATGATTTTATCACTATTTAATACAGTTGAAAATCTATGAGCAATAATTAAAATAGTGTATTCACCTTTTTTTATAATATAAAAAGAATAAATAGAAATATTTTTCAACTTATCCATTAAAAGGACAATATTATTAGATTAAAATAAAACATTAACAACTATATTATACAATAAATCTATCATTTTTTCAACTCTTTATTAATTTGGAACTGTCTAGCAATTGCCAATTGATTATCAGATACATTTTCATTGATAGCTGATGAAGCTGCTACTAAAGAGTTTTTACCTACCATAACAGGCGCGATTAAAGTAGAGTTAGATCCAATAAAAGCATTATCCTTTATAACCGTTTTATGCTTGTTTTTACCATCATAATTAGCTGTTATAGCACCTGCACCTATATTAACATTAGAACCAATAAAACTATCTCCTACATATGATAAATGAGGTATTTTAGTATTATCGTTTATTTCATTGTTTTTTATTTCAACAAATGAACCAATTTTAACACTATCTTTTATAATATTATTTTCTCTTATATGAGCATATGGTCCAATTGTAACATTATTACCTATTTTACTATTTACTATAAAAGAGTTATAAATAATTGTATTATCTAATATAGTAACATCTTTTAAATATGAACCCATATGAATAATACAGTTTTTACCTATTTTAGAATTACCTTCAATCATTACATTAGGATAAATTGTAGTATTGTCGCCTATTTCAACAGAATCATCAATATAAGTATTTTTTTTATCAATATATTTTATCATTTTCTACCTTTTCTCCTTTGTAAGTGATAAGCTATTTCTAATTTTAAAGATAAAGGTAATAATTTAGTAAAAAATATTGATATTTTCATTTTAATTCCCGGAATAATTACCATTTTTCTTTTAAACATACCTTTTATAGCTATATCAGCAACATCATAACTTGACATAGATTTTAAATTAAATTCTACTTTGGCAACTTTATTAAATTCCGTAGAAACTGGTCCAGGACATAAAACACCTATATAAACATTACTATTTTCCTTTTTTAATTCTTGATGAATTGCTAAAGAGAGATTTAAAACATAAGCTTTACTTGCATAGTAAGTAGCCATTAATGGTCCAGGTAAAAATCCAGCAGATGAAGAAACATTTAAAATATAACCATAATCTCTTTTTTTGAAATCTTTTAAAAATAGTTTTGTTAAAGTATGTACACCTTTAATATTTAAATCAATCATATCTAGTTCTCTATCTAAATTACTATCATTAAAAGCTCCAAATAAACCAAAACCTGCATTATTAATTAAAATATCTATATTTTCATCTTTTACCATATTATATAGTTTCATACAATTAAAAGTACTTGATATATCCATTTCAATTACTGTTACTTTTGTTTTTAATTCTTTTTTAATCTTTTCTAACTTACTTTTTCTTCTAGCCACTATAAATAGTTCACAACCTTGTGAACTTAAAATTCTAGCCATATCTAAACCTATTCCTGAACTTGCACCTGTAATTAAAGCTTTCACATTATCACCATCCTATAAATAATTATACTACATAAAACATATGTTTACAATAGAATTGATAATAATAATTTTTTATATTTAAAAAGATGCCTTATTCAGCATCCTTTTCAACTAATTCTATAATAACCATTAAAGCATCATCACCACGACGCTCATCAAGTTTTAAAATTCTAGTATATCCTCCATTACGATTAGCATATCTAACAGCTAAGTCATCAAATACTTTTTTAACTACATCTTTATCGTTATGAACAAACGCTAAAGCTTTTCTTCTAGCTACTAAAGAACCATCTTTACCATAAGTAATCATTTTATCAACAAACTTACGAACTTCTTTAGCTCTAGATTCAGTAGTTGTAACTTTTTCATTCATAATAACATCTTTAGTTAGATTGGCTAACATACTACGACGATGTTTATTATCTCTTCCTAATTTTCTATAAGCCATATTAATCCTCCTAACTTTTAATCTTCATCACGGAATCTAAGTCCCATGTCTTTAATTTTGTCAATTACTTCTTTAAGTGATTTTTTACCTAAATTACGAATTTTCATCATTTCAAGTTCAGATTTTTGAGTTAAATCACCTAAAGTATTAATTCCTGCTCTTTTTAAACAATTATAAGCACGAACAGAGAAATCTAAATCATCAATTGGACGTTCTAGTTTTTTAAGTTTGCTATCTTCTTGTTTAGCATTCATAATTCCTGTCATATCAGCTATTTCACTTAAATTAGTAATAATATTTAAATGTTCAATTAATATTTTAGAACTTAATGCCATTGCTTCTTCAGGTCTAATTGAACCATTAGTATAAACATCCATAATTAATTTATCATAGCTTGCATCTTGTCCAACACGAGCATTATCTACTTCAAAGCTAATTCTTTCAATTGGTGAATATAATGCATCAATTGGAATATATCCAACGCTTTCATTTTCAATGTATTTTTTGTTTTCAGATGATGGTTCATATCCACGACCATTAGCAATAATTAAATCCATTTCTAATTTAGCGCCTTTAGATAAAGTTGCAATAACTTGATCTTTGTTAATTATTTCCACATCAGAATTTTCTGATATATCACCAGCTGTTACTACACCTTCATCAAAAGCTGATAAATGAAGAGTTATAATTTCATCAGTATGATTTTTTATAACTATATTTTTTAGATTTAAAATTATAGCAGTTACATCTTCATCAATACCTTCTATTGTTTGAAATTCATGCATAATTCCATCAATTTTAACAGCAACAATTGCACTACCAGGCATTGAAGATAACATTACTCTTCTTAAAGCATTTCCGATAGTTGTTCCAAAACCACGTTCTAATGGTTCTAATTCAAATTTCCCATAATTATTATTTTCAACATATTCAGTAATTTTATATGTTGGCTTTTCAAAATTTAACAATGGTTCCACACTCCTTTTCTTTTAATATTACCACTATCCACGTGGTCGTTTAGGTGGACGACATCCATTATGAGGTATTGGAGTAACATCAGTGATTGATGATACTTCTAACCCAGCTGCTTGTAATGATCTAATTGCTGTTTCACGACCTGAACCTAATCCTCTGACAAATACTTCAACTGTTTTCATTCCCATATCAATAGCAGCTTTTGCTGCAGCTTCAGCACTCATACCAGCTGCAAATGGGGTTGATTTTTTACTACCTTTAAAACCTAAAGTTCCAGCAGATGCCCAACTAATAGCATTACCATCTTTATCACAAATAGTTACGATAGTATTATTAAAAGTTGATTTAATAAATGCTTTCCCTTGGGGTACGTTCTTTTTAACTTTACGTTTTCTTGGTTTATAAGCCATTTTTATAACCTCCTATTACTTTTTCTTATTAGCTACTGTCTTACCCTTACCTTTACGAGTACGAGCATTACGACTTGTTCTTTGACCTCTTACTGGTAAACCTTTTTTATGACGAGTTCCTTGATATGAATTAATTTCCATTTTTGTTTTAATATTCATATTTACTTCACGACGTAAATCACCTTCAGTTAAATATTTATTAACTTCATCACGAATACGTCCTAATTCATCATTATCTAAACTTCCAGCTTTTTTATTTGGATTAACATTAGCATCTTTTAAAATTTTATTTGATAAACTTCTACCAATTCCATAAATATAAGTTAATGAAATTTCAATTCTCTTATTATTTGGTATATCTACACCTTTAATACGTGCCATATTACACCTCCTATTTAACCTTGTCTTTGTTTATGTTTTGGATTTTCACAAATTACCATAACATTACCATTTCGTTTTATAATTTTGCACTTATCGCACATTTTTTTTACTGATGCTCTTACTTTCATATTAACTCCTCCTATAAGTTATTCGCCCACGTGTTAAATCATAAGTTGATATTTCAAGTGTAACTGTATCACCCGGTAAAATGCGAATATAGTTCATTCGGATTTTACCAGAAACGTGGGCTATTACAATGTGTCCGTTTTTCAGTTCCACTTTAAATTCACCACTTGGTAAAACTTCTATTACTTTTCCTTCAGTTTCAATCATATCTTGTTTAGCCATTTAATCACCTCTTTGTTAAGATTTCATATCCATCCTTTAAAACAGCAATTGTATGTTCATAATGTGCGGATGGCTTATTATCTGCTGTTATTATTGTCCAATCATCTTCTAAAATATATATATTTGGAGTGCCAAGATTTAACATTGGTTCAATTGCTATAACCATACCTTCTTTTAAAATAGGACCGGTATTTTTTCTTCCATAATTAGGAACATCAGGTTCTTCATGAACATTAGTTCCAACACCATGACCAACTAATTCTTTAACTACTCCTAAATTATGTTTGACAGCATATTCATTTATAGCATAACCTATATCACCAATACGATTACCTGCACGCACTACTTTCAAACCTTCCATTAAGGCTTTTTCAGTGTGTTCCATTAAATAAGCTTTTTTATTACTTATATCTCCAACAGCATAAGTCCAAGCTGAATCTCCATGATATCCTTTATAACAAGCTCCTATATCAATTGAAATAATATCTCCATTTTTTAATTTATAATCACTAGGTATTCCATGTACAACTTCTTCATTTACAGAAGTACATATTGTAGCAGGAAAACCATCATAATTTAAAAACGATGGAGTTGCGTTCTTACTGATAATAAAATTATAAGCAAGTGTATCTAATTCTTTAGTTGTTATTCCTGGTTTAATATATGGTTTTAAATAATTATGAGTATCACCAACAATTTTACCAGCTATTCTTAATAATTCTATTTCTCTAGGTGATTTAATATTAATCATGTTTCACCTCAATAATATTTTTTATACTATTAAATGTTGTTTCAGGGCTGATGCTACTATCAACTTTATTTAAAATCCCTTTATTTTGATAATAATCAATTATTGGACTAGTTTCATTTAAATAAGTTTGATATCTTTTTTCAAATGTTTCTTCATTGTCATCTTCTCTTTTAATTAAAGGAATATTACAATGATCACACAAATTATCATTAATAGGTTTAGTATTTATAAATAAATCATTATAAACATGACCACATTTAGGACAAGCTTTTCGACCTAAAATTCTATTTTTAGTAATATCTTTATCAACATCTAATAATATAACATAATCTAAACTATGATTCATTTTTTCATATGTATAGGCTTGATTTAAATTTCTTGGAAACCCATCTAAAATATAACCATTTTCACAATCACCTTGATTTAATCTTTTTTCCAATAAATCAAAAATAATACTATCATCAATCAATTTACCACTATTCATGATGTCTTTTAATTCATCATTCATATTGTTACGAATTAAATCACCAACTGAAATATGTGGTAAATTGTATCGACTACTTAATAGTTTAGCTTGAGTTCCTTTTCCAGCTGCTGGAGGAGCAATTAAAATTATATTCATGCTCTTCTCCTTCTTGACTTAGTACTATAATTTCTACTTAATAATTGACTTTCTAATTGTTTATAAGTTTCAAGCGCTACTCCGACAACAATTAAAATTCCAGTACCACCTATACTAACACTTGTTGGTAGGTTTGAAACCCAACCAAAAACAATAGGTAAAGCAGCAATTATTGCTAAAAATATAGCTCCAACAAAAGTAATTCTTTTTATAACGCGACTAACATAGTCAATTGTTTCATCACCTGGACGAATACCAGGAATATAACCACCTTGTTTTTGTAAATTTTCAGCCATTTCTTTTGGTTTTAATTGAATAAATGTATAGAAATAGCAAAATCCAATTATTAATAGCATATATAATACAAATCCTGTTTTAGAATTAAATGATAACCACTTATTAACAAATAATTGAATTCCCTCATTTTTAGTAAAAGTTGCAATTATAGATGGAATTGATACCAAAGCTGATGCAAAGATAACAGGTATAACTCCTGCAGAGTTAAGTCTAAATGGAATATAACTTTGTTTTCCACCATATTTTGATGATTTATTAGCATATTGAATTGGTAATCTTCTTTCAGCACTTTGAACAAAAATAATACCAACTATAATAGCTAAATAAATAAGTACAAAAATAGTAAACATTGTAATTCCTAAAAATAATCCTTGCGTACTACTGGTTACAATCAAAGCTTGATAAGCATCTTTAAACATTGATGGTAATGATGCTATAATACCTGCCATGATAATTAATGATATACCATTTCCTATTCCTTTACTTGTTATTTGATCACCAAGCCATAATAGGAATGCTGTTCCAGCTGTTAATATCAATGCTATTTGCATATATTCCATAACTGATGCGTCTTTTACAAAAGCAAGTGAAAACATATAACCTTGAACAAAGGCTAAAATAATACCTAAAACTCTTGTTATTTGATTTAATTTATTTTTTCCTGCCTGACCTTGTTTAGCTAAATCAGCTAAATAAGGAATTATATCCATTTGCAAAAGTTGAATAGCAATTGAAGCTGTGATATAAGGCATTACTCCTAATGCAAAGATGGAAAAATTCTTCATTGCTCCACCACCCATTGCATTAATTAATTCAAGAAAACCTAAATTATCTCCTAATGTTCTTTTATCAATACTAGGTACAATAATTGCAGTCCCTAATTTAAAAATTAACAAACCAAATAATGTGAATAAAACTTTTTTTTGTAAATCCTTATTTTTGGGATTAAATAGTTGCTTCATATTTGCAAACAATTTAAATCACCTCTGCTTTTCCACCTAATTTTTCTATTTGTTCCTTGGCAACACTAGAAAATTTATGTGCCTTAACAGTTAATTTTTTATCTAATTTTCCGTTTCCTAATACTTTAATACCATCAAGTTGTTTTTTTACTATTCCCATTTCTTTTAATAATTCAGGTGTAATAACTGCACCATCTTCAAATTTATTTAAATCACTTAAGTTAATTACAGTATATTTGGTTTTAAATAAAGCGTTTGAAAAACCTCTTTTTGGAATACGACGGAATAAAGGTAATTGACCTCCTTCAAATCCTGGTCTTACTCCTCCACCACTACGAGAGTTTTGGCCTTTTTGACCTCTACCACTAGTTTTTCCTAGTCCACTTCCAGGTCCACGTCCAACACGTTTACGACTGAAAGTAGCACCTTCATTTGGTTTTAATTCATGTAATTTCATAAAATCTCCTCTACTTTTTTACCACGTAATTTAGCAACTTCTTCTGCAGTTTTTAATGATTTTAAAGCATCTAATGTTGCATATGCCATATTAATTTTTGTATTTGAACCAAGTGATTTTGATAAAATATCTTTTACTCCGGCTAATTCTAATACTGATCTAACTGGTCCTCCAGCTTTTACTCCAGTACCTTTTAATGCTGGTTTCAATAAAACGCGACTAGCGCTTCTAACACCTATAATTTCATGTGGGATTGTTCTACCATCAACTAAAGCAATTGTTTCTACATTTTTAGTTGCAGATAAAACAGCTTTTTTAATTGCATCAGGTACTTCATTTGCTTTACCTGTTCCAATTCCAACTCGACCTTTTCTATCACCTACTACAACAGTAGCAGAAAAACGGAAACGACGACCACCTTGAGTTACTTTTGTAACACGGCTTATATTAATAACTTCTTCGTCAAATAATTTTGGGCGTGGTTCTCTTCTTTTTCTTTCCATTCGTTACCCTCCTTTAGAATTCTAATCCATTTTCACGTGCAGCATCTGCTAATGCTTTAACACGACCATGGTATAGGTATCCACCGCGATCGAATGTTACCTTTTTAATTTTTGCTTTTACAGCTCTTTTCGCTAGTAATTCACCAACTTTAGTAGCAGCTTCTACATTACCACCATTTTTTAAGTTTAATTCTTTATCGATAGATGAGCAACTTACTAAAGTAGAATGTGTACTATCATCAATTATTTGAGCAAAAATGTTATTGTTTGATCTAAAAACATTTAATCTTGGTACCAAAGAAGTTCCAATAACTTTTTGACGTACACGATCATGTCTAGCTTTACGTACTTCATTACGAGATACTTTCTTTATCATAAGTATTACTCTCCTTTACTCTAAATATTAAGAAGCTTTTTTACCTTCTTTACGATGAATAACTTCATCGCTATAACGAATTCCTTTACCTTTATATGGTTCTGGTTTTCTTACTTTACGAACGTTAGCAGCAAATTCACCAACTAAACATTTATCAATTCCTGTAATTAAAGCTTCATTTACTGCTGGTACTTCAACTTTTATTCCTTCTGGAATAGCTAATTCAACTGGATGAGAATAACCAGCATTTATAACTAATTTATCACCCTTTAATTGAAAACGATATCCTACACCTACAGCTTCTAATTTTTTGCTATAGCCTTTAGAAACACCTTCAATCATATTAGCAATTAATGCATTAGCTGTACCATAAAATCTTTTAAATTCATCATTAGCGCATTCTAATGAAACTTCATTATCTTTAATGATAACAGTAATGTTTTTATTTATTTCAGTAGAAAGACTGCCTTTTGGCCCAGTTACTGTTACAACATTACCTTCTGATTTTACACTAACGCCTTCTGGTATTGTAAGTATTCTTTTTCCAATACGACTCATATTATCTTCCTTTCTACCAAATATAAGCTAAAACTTCACCACCAAGTGATTCTTGTCTTGCTTGTTTATCGCTCATAACTCCTTTTGAAGTTGAAACGATAGCAATTCCTAAACCATTAAGTACTTTAGGCATTTCACTAGCCTTAGCGTATACTCTTAAACCTGGTTTTGAAATTCTTTTTAGTCCAGTAATAACTCGTTCTTTTTTATTTCCATATTTTAAACTTAAAACGATTATATCTTGAACATTATTCTTTTTAATTTTATAGTCATTTATAAAACCCTCATCTTTTAAGATTCTTGCAATTTCTTTTTTAATTGTTGAAGCGGGTACTTCAACTTCTTTATAACGCATTTGATTTGCATTACGAATTCTTGTAAGCATATCTGCGATTGGATCTGTCATATTATAATCCTCCCTTCTGGTTTACCAACTAGATTTTTTAATTCCTGGTATTTGACCCTTATAAGCTAATTCTCTAAAACAAATACGGCAAATGCCATATTTCTTAAGTACTGAATGGGGTCTTCCACAACGTGTACAACGTGTGTATTCACGTACTTTATATTTTGGCTTACGACTAGCTTTAACAATCATACTTTTTTTAGCCATATTTTCCTCCTATTTATTACTTCTTAAACGGCATACCAAAACCTTTTAAGAGATCATATGCTTCCTCATTAGTTTTAGCTGTTGTAACAAAAACGATATCCATTCCACGTACTTTAACAACATCATCATATTCAATTTCAGAGAAAATTAATTGTTCAGTTAAACCTAAAGTATAGTTTCCTCTACCATCAAAAGCTTTAGCTGAAATTCCTCTAAAATCTCTAACACGTGGTAATGTAATACTAATTAATTTATCTAAAAAGTTATACATGTTTTCTCCACGTAATGTTACTTTACAACCAATTGGTTGCCCAGCACGTATTTTAAAACCTGCGATTGCTTTTTTAGCAACTGTTTTAACTGGTTTTTGTCCTGTAATTATTTCAAGTTCACGAGTTGCTGCATCTAATAATTTACTATTACTACTTGCATCTCCAACTCCAATGTTAACAACAATTTTATCTAATTTTGGAACACACATTTTTGATGTGTATTTATATTTTTCCGTTAAACTTGGTATAATTTCATCATTATATTTTTGTTTTAGGCGGTTCATAAATTTCCTCCTTTTCAATTAATCAATACTTTCATTTGATTTTTTAGCAATTCTTACTTTATTGCCTTTTTTATCAACACTATGACCGATTCTTGATCTTTTTTTACTTTTAGGATCAATTATCATAACATTTGAAACATGTATTGGAGCCTCCATTTGAACGATACTTCCAGCTGTTTGACCGTCTCCTTTAACATGCTTTTTAATATAGTTTACACCTTCAACAACTACACGATTTTTTAATTTTAAGGTTTTAACTACTTTGCCTTCTTTGCCTTTATCTTTTCCGGCAATTACGACAACTTTATCTCCTACTTTTATGTTCATGCTTTCCCTCCAATACTAACTTTATAGTACCTCTTTAGCAAGTGATACAATTTTCATAAATTCTTTATCTCTAAGTTCGCGAGCTACTGGTCCGAACACACGAGTTCCAACTGGAGTCTTATCTGTTTTTGATTTAATAATTACACAAGCATTATCATCAAACTTAATATAAGATCCATCTTCGCGTCTTAAACCAAATTTACTTCTAACAACTACAGCAACGACAACTTTACCTTTGCTAATAGCACTATTAGGTGCTGCTTTTTTTACAGTTCCGATAACTATATCACCAATATTACCCGTTTTAACTTTGCTTCCACCAAGAACACGAATTACTGATAAAATTCTTGCTCCTGAATTATCCGCAACTTTTAAACGACTTTCTTGTTGAATCATATATTAACCTCCTCGCTTACAGTATAACTGCTTTTTCTATTACTTCAGCTAAGTAATAACGTTTTGTTTTAGACAATGGTCTTGTTTCAACAATACGAACTTTATCACCTTTTTTAGCCGTATTCTTTTCATCATGTGCAGCAAATTTTTTTGAATATTTTACACGTTTGCCATATAATGGATCTTTCTTGTAAGTTTCTACTAAAACTGTAATAGTTTTATCTGTTTTATCACTTACAACAGTACCTATTAATTCGCGTTTTCTTTTTGCTTCCATACTTGCCTCCTAATCCTTAAGTTCGCGTTCACGTAAAATTGTTTTCATACGTGCCACTAACTTTCTTAATTCTTTAATTCTTGAAGGTTTTTCAAGGCTTCCAGTCGCTTGGCTAAAACGTAAATTAAATAATTCTTCTTTTGCTTCCTCAATTTTAGCAATTAATTCTTCATTTGATAATTCTCTTAATTCATTATTTTTCACGCTTATTCACCATCTTCCTTTTTGACAAACTTACATTTGATTGGTAATTTATGCATTGCTAAACGAAGAGCTTCTCTTGCAACTTCTTCACTAACGCCTCCAACCTCAAACATTACTTTACCTTTTTTAACTACTGCAACCCATACTTCAGGTTGACCTTTACCTTTACCCATACGAGTTTCTAAAGGTATTTTTGTTAATGATAAGTGTGGAAATATATTAATCCAAATTTTTCCACCACGTTTCATATAACGGTTAATTGCAACACGTGCTGCTTCAATTTGTTGACCTGTTATCCAAGCCCCTTCCATCGCCATTAAACCATATTCACCAAAGTTAACTTTAGTATTTCCTCTAGAGTTTCCTTCGTATGGTAAACGATGAGGTCGACGATATTTAGTCTTTTTTGGTATCAATGCCACGTTTATTACCTCCCTTTTTCTTACCTGGAAGGATTTCACCTTTATAAATCCAAACCTTTACACCGATTTTTCCATAAGTAGTATTAGCTTCTTTATGAGCATAATCAATGTCAGCTCTTAAGGTATGTAGTGGTAAATTACCTTCTGTATATCCTTCAGTACGAGCCATATCTGCTCCACCTAAACGACCTGATACAGCTGTTTTAATTCCTTTAGCGCCTGCTTTTAAAGTGTTTCTAATTGCTCTTTTTTGAGCTATTCTGAATGAAACACGATTTTCAATTTGATGAGCAATTGCTTCAGCTACTAAAGCAGCATCTAAATCAGGATTTTTAATTTCCATAATTGAAATTTGAATATTTTCATCAACTAATTTAGTTAATTCTTTTTTAATTTTTTCAATTTCATCGCCACCGTGTCCAATAACCACACCTGGCTTAGCAGTATTAATAATAACATCAGTTTTCTTATCATTACGTTCAATTATAACGCTTGATACAGAGGCATCTTTTAATCTTTTGCTTAAATATTTACGAATTTTATTATCTTTTTCTAAAAATTTAGCAAAATCTTTATTACCTGCGTACCATTTTGATTCCCAAGTCTTATTAATACCAATTCTAAGTCCAACTGGACTAACTTTTTGACCCACGAAATTTCCTCCTTTGCTTACTTATTATCACTTACAATAATTGTAATATGACTAGTTCTTTTCTTAATTGGATCTACATGTGAACGTGATCCGAATTTCATTCTTTTTAAAGTTCTTCCTTCATCAACGAAAGCTTCTTTAACATATAATGTTTCTTTATCTAAACCTAAATTGTTTTCAGCATTTGCTGTAGCTGATGTTAAAACTTTTTTAATCATTAAAGCAGCTTTATTATTTAAATTAGATAAAATTGTGTCAGCTTCTTTTACACTTTTTCCTCTTACTAAATCGATAACTAAACGAGCTTTGCGAGGTGGAATACGTAATTCTTTAGCTTTTGCTTTTGCTTCCATTTTAATCCTCCTTCTTTAGAACTATTTCTTTTTCTTATCATCACCATGTCCGCCGAATTTACGGGTAGGTACAAATTCACCTAATTTATGTCCAACCATATCTTCTGTTACATAAACAGGAACGAATTCTTTACCATTATGAACAGCAAATGTGTGTCCAATAAATTCAGGAAAAATTGTTGAACGGCGAGACCATGTCTTAATGACTTCTTTTTTGTTTTCTTTTGTTAATTTTTCAACCTTTTTTCTCAAATGTTCATCGATAAAAGGTCCTTTTTTTAAACTTCTTGCCATTTATAATTCATCCTTTCACTATTTTTTACGTCTGCGAACAATTAATTTATCTGATTGCTTTTTATTTTTACGAGTTTTGTAACCTAAAGCTGGTTTACCCCAAGGAGTAACAGGTCCTTTACGTCCGATAGGAGCACGACCTTCACCACCACCATGAGGGTGATCATTAGGGTTCATAACAGAACCACGAACAGTTGGTCTAATGCCCATATGTCTTTTACGACCAGCTTTTCCTAAATGCACTAATTCATGATCTGCATTTCCAACTTCACCAATTGTAGCCATACAAGTTCCTAAAACTTTACGAACCTCACCACTTGCTAAACGAAGTAAAACATATTTCCCTTCAGCACCTAGTATTTGAACACTAGAGCCTGCACTTCTTGCCATTTGGCCACCTTTACCAGGTTTTAGTTCAACATTGTGAACCATTGTTCCTTCAGGAATATTTGCTAGTGGTAGAGCGTTACCAATTTTAATATCTGCATGTTCGCCACTTTCAATTTTATCTCCTACTTTTAATCCTTTTGGTGCAATTATATATCTTTTTTCACCATCAGCATATTTAATTAAAGCAATGTTAGATGTTCTATTTGGATCGTATTCAATACTAGCAACAGTACCAACAACATCAAATTTATCACGTTTAAAGTCAATAATACGATATTTTCTTTTAACGCCTCCACCTTGATGTCTTACTGTTATTTTACCTTGATTGTTTCGACCACCATTTTTTTTGATTGTCGTAACCAATGATTTTTCAGGAGTTGTTTTAGTAATATCTTCATTTACTAAAGTTGACATCCCACGGGTACCATTAGTTATCGCTTTATAATTTTTTATTGCCATATTATACCCTCCTAGTTAAGTTCAATTGAACTTCCTTCTTTAAGTTTAACAATTGCTTTTTTAACTTTATTTGTTTTTCCAACATAACGACCAACTCTTTTTTTCTTTGGTTTTACATTGATTGTATTAACACTTTCAACTTTTACATCAAAAATATTTTCAATTGCTTGCTTAATTTGCACTTTATTAGCTTTTGGATCAACACTAAAAGTTATAGTATTGCTACTTTCAGCTAAATTATTTGTTTTTTCTGTTACAATTGGTGCTTTAATAATATCACGATAGTTTTTCATTAGATAAGCACCTCCTCTATAGATTTAACAGCATCTTTAGTAATAATTAATTTATCAGCTGCTACAATATCATAAGTATTGATTTCATTAGCTTCTAAAATTAATATATTACTTAAGTTACGTGTTGCTAAAATCATATTATCATCTAATGTATCAACTACGATTAAAATATTTTTATCAGCTTTTAAATTTTCGATAATTTTAATCATATCTTTTGTTTTGTTAGTTTCAACTTTAAAATCTTCAACAACAACTAATTCATTATTTTTAAACTTGTATGCTAAAGCTGATTTTAAAGCTAAACGTCTTTCTTTTTTATTCATTTTAAAGCTATAACTACGTGGATGTGGACCAAATACTATACCACCACCTGGCCAATGTGGAGCACGTGTACTTCCTTGACGAGCACGTCCTGTTCCTTTTTGACGCCATGGTTTTCTTCCACCACCACTTACTTCGCTACGTGTTTTAGTATCATGAGTACCTTGTCTTAAAGAATTTTTAGCTAATCTAATTGCATCATATAAAACAGCATCATTAGGATTAATTTCCCATAATTCTTTATTTAAAGTAATATCTCCGGCTTTTTCGCCTTTTAAATTTAAAACTTCTAATTTTGCCATAATTTCCCTCCTACTTTTCTTCCTTAGTAGTTTCAGTTACTTCTTTATTTTCAACTACGTAAGAGTTTAATTCACCAAAATCATTAATTTTTCCATTTTTCTTAACAGAACATCTAATGATTACTAATCCTTTTTTAGGTCCTGGGATATTACCTTTAATTAAAATTACGTTATCTTCTAAATCAACTTTAACAACTTCTAGATTTTGAATAGTTACTGTTAAAGTACCCATATGTCCTGGAAGTTTCTTTCCTTTAAAAACACGCATTGGTAACATCGTTCCCATTGAACCTGGACCACGATGATAATGTGAACCGTGTGTCATAGGTCCACGACTTTGATTATGTCTTTTAATAACTCCTTGGAACCCTTTACCTTTAGTAGTTCCAGTTACATCAACTACTTCACCAGGTGTAAAAATATCAGCTTTTACTTCTTGACCTAGTTTATAGTTTTCAATATTAACACCTCTAATTTCTTTTAAGAAGCGCTTAGGTGCAGTTTCTGCTTTACTAACATGACCCATATGAGATTTATTAGCTAATTTTTCTCTTTTAGTATCAAAACCTAATTGAATTGCTTCATAACCATCATTTTCCATTGTTTTAATTTGAGTTACAACATTTGGTTCAACTTCAACAACAGTTACTGGAATTAATTTACCTGATTTTGTAAATACTTGAGTCATACCTAATTTTCGACCTAAGATTCCTTTTATTTCCATACTTTCCTCCTATAATTTAATTTTAATATCAACACCACTTGGAATATCAAGATGCGCTAGTGCATCAATTGTTTCCTTACTTGGGTTAATGACATCAATAAGTCTTTTGTGTGTTCTTTTTTCAAATTGTTCACGTGAGTCTTTGTATTTATGAACAGCTCTTAAAATAGTTATTTTTTCAACTTCAGTTGGTAGTGGAACTGGTCCAACTACTTTGTCGCCTGTTCTTTTAACAGTTTCAACTATTCTAACACAAGCTTTATCTAAATTACGATGATCAAATGATTTTAATTTAATTCGAACTTTCTTATTAGACATTCTTTCCCTCCTTCGCCTATATCTAGTATAGACTTGCTCCGTGTAAAAACCCGATAAACAGTTTAAATTATTTACAACTTAACCTGGCGTATCGACAACCTCACACATCAACGCATGCCACACATTCAAAATTATACTATTAAATTGTATGAAATGCAAGTGTTTTTTATACTTTTTTCGTTTTTTTGCTAGAAACATCTTGATTATAAATAAATACATATTAAAAAACCAAATAATTTGGCATTTAATATTTTATAGTTATACCCTCTTTTACTAGAGTATTATCTATTATTTTAACAAAATAAACTTTTATATTCTTTTCTTTTAAAGTATTATATATTAATCCTTTGGAACTGCCATATTTTAAATGTCCTAAATAACTAGCTTTTACTTGTTCTAGTTTTTCCCCTTTTAAACTCTTCATCTTTCTTTTAAACTTCTTTTTTGTTTGAGTTGATACTTTCATTATTATTTTATTATTTTTTATATAATAATGATATCCTAAAAAATTAAAACCATTCTTACTACTTATTATACTTGTTTTACTATTTAGTTCTAATTCATATTTTTTTATTATCTTTTTTATCTCTTTTAAACAATATTTTAAATATTCTTTATTTTCATGAAATATTATTCCATCATCATTATATCTTATATAATATTTTATTTTTAATTTATTATGAATAAATTGATCTAATTCATTTAAATACATTATGGCCATTACTTGACTTGTCATGTTCCCTATTGATAAACCTTTTCCCTTTTTATAATATGGTATTTCTTTTACTTTGATTTTTTTTATCTCTTCATTTATATATTCTTTATCTGTACTATCTATTATTGTATCTAATATTTTTAATACTTCTTTATCTTTTATCTTTTTTCTTATTATTTTTTTTAATATTTCATGGTCTATATTAAAAAAATATTTCTTTATTGGTGTTAGTATAGATATATAGACACAAAAGTGTGGATAGTGTTAAAATAACAAGAAACGAAAGGAGTGTCTATAATGGCTAAAGGACAAACATATGATGAAGACTTTAAAAAGACTATTGTTGATTTATATCTCAATAAGAAACCAGCATCTGAAATTACCCGTGAATATGGCATAAGTAGTTCAGTACTTTATAAATGGGTAAAACTTTATTCACCTATAAAAAATGAAGATGGAACAATCACTAATAATAATGAGCTTCAAAAGCTAAAGAAGGAACTTTCTAAAATCAGGGAAGAAAATGAAATATTAAAAAAAGCAATTGCCATATTCACGCAGAAATAAAAGACAAAATAAACTTTATTGATGAAAATAAAAATAAATATGATGTAAGAACTCTATGCAAAATATTAGATATTCATCATTCAGTTTATTATTATCATTGTAATCACAGAGAAGAAAATAGTTATCAAAAAGCCAATAGTGAATTAGATATTGAAATTACGAAAATTTACAAAGAGTCAAAATGTAGATATGGTTCACCCAAAATAACTAAAGTATTAAATTCAGGGCTATAACATATACAATTAATATTCAAAGTAATTTATAATAAACTTTTTTACATTCTTCATTATAAAATAAATTTCTCATAAAATTATATAGGTGAGTTTATGAAAATCGTTCCCAATATTTCGCCTCCAATCTTCACTTTAAGCGCGAGTGCGATTGGATTTATCTTAATTGATGAACTAACACCAGCTGAACAAAATTCTTTAGGAAACTGGTTTATGTTAATTGGTCAAGTTTTATGTACAAACGCTAGTCAACAACAAGTAATTAACAATAGAACTAACACCTCAAACGCTAGTAACCAACATATCATCAATGATAACAATATCGATCTTTTAAAAAAAGTTGTAAATACAATGGAAAAAGAAATAAATAATTTGAAAAATTAGCATTTTTTTGATACAATTGTAATTTAGGAGATGATATAATTGAATATATGTATTTTAGGTTGTGGTGCTTATGCAATAGCTTTAGCAACATCTATTTCGAGAAATAACCACAATATAACTATGTGGACAAAATTTATTGAAGAAAAAAATTCTTTAGAAAAGAATAGAGAAAATAAATCTAAATTACCTGGAGTTAAATTAGATAATAAAATTAAATTTACAACTGATTTAAACGAAGCTATTAAAGATAAAGAATTAATTGTAATTGCGCTTCCTGCTTCAGCTGTTGGAAGTACATCTAAAGAATTAAAAGAATTTATTAAAGAAAACCAACATATTTGTCTAGCTAGTAAAGGTATTGAACAAGGTAGTTGCTTATTTGTAGAAGAAATATTAAAAAAATATATCAATAGTAATAATATTGCTGTTATTTCAGGTCCTTCTTTTGCAAGCGACATGGTAACAACTAACCCTATTGGTCTTTCTTTAGCAACTAAAAATAAAAAAACTTTAGAAGTTGTTAAAAATGCTTTAGAAAATAAATATTTAAAATTACGTGAAACCGATGATATTATAGGAATTGAAATATGTGGTTCTATTAAAAACGTTATTGCTATTGCATCAGGGATATTAGATGGTATGCACGCTACTAACTCAACAAAAGCTATGTTTATAACAGAATCATTACATGACATTAAGGAATTAATTGACTCATTAGGTGGAGATAAATTAACTATTTTATCTTTTGCTGGTTTTGGAGATTTACTTTTAACTTGTACCAGTGAACAAAGTCGTAACTTTAAATTTGGAAAATTAATTGGATCTAAAGCTTCTAAAGAAGAAATAGATAATTATATAAATAATACAACTATAGAAGGATTATATACCCTTAAATCAATTCATAAATTATTAAAAAATAAAAAAGTTAACATACCTATTATTGATTTAATTTATAATATTATTTTTAAATCAGAACAACCAGAAAAATTATTTGAATTCTTAATAACTAAATAACTTTAGTTATTTTTGTTTACACTTATATACAGTGTGAATAAAATTTATTATTGCCTAAACTTCACTAATAATATATAATAAAATTAGAAAGTGAGGAGTCTAACTATTAAAAGTCAATAGTAAAATTAAAAATAATAATAATTTGTTATAAATTGGAATTTATCCCACGCCAAAAGCCTTCAAAAATGACATTTTTTAAAAATTTTGAAGGTATGATAATATTTTTTAAAAAGTATTATTTTAATAAAGACGGATCAAAATCAATGTTGTTTTTCTCTAAAGCGAAAATAACTCTTAATAGTTTTTTGCAGACATGAGATAAAGCAACTCTATGACATTTACCTTCAGAACGTTTCTTAAGGTAATAATCATAAAATGTTGGTGAATACCTTAAAATAACCATTGCAGTATTCATAATTGAATATTTGAGATGACCAGAACCATGTTTAACCATCTTGCCATTATTTTCAATGGTGCCTGATTGAATTATACTAGGTTCAAGACCAGCAAAGGCTAACATCTTATTTGGAGATGAAAAATTACTAACATCTCCGTATTCAGATAATATTGTTGTTGCTGATATTTCACCAGGACCAGGAATGGTTAACATTCTTGGATTTAGTTCTTTGATAATTGTTGAAATTTTTTTCTCTATTGGATCAATTTTATCATTAAAAGTTTTGATAATAGAAACATAGGTAGAAATAAGTAAATCAGTATTTTCATCATGATGACCTACTGAATTCTTAGCGAGTTCTTTAAGTTTAGCAAACTTACTATAGCTGAATTTACCACGAGAAATACATCTTATTGAATCATAATCTCTCATCAAAGATATATGTTCAGTATTAGTATATTTTTCTAGAATAAATAATAGGGCTGTTGAAATTCTATTATCTAAGATGGTTTTAATTCAGGAAAAGTAAGGTCTAACTGATTTGTTAATAATACTTGATATTTACTTCTTTCTTTAATTAATTGTTCTCTACTTCTACATAGTGACTTTAATGTAAAAATGCTGTATAATATATCTGAATTTGGTTTGTAAGGAACTGATATGAGATAATTAGCGATAGTTAGACTATCTGCTTTATCTATCCTAGTTCTACGTAAGCTTCGAGCTTTTAAAAACTGATGAATGACAAGGTTATTCATTTTCATAAATGAATAACCTTGATCAATTAAGAAAAGTTCCAAATTCTTAGAATAATGTCCAGTTGCTTCAAAAGCAATATGGACATCAGATTTATTATAGGGTTTCAATTGGTCCAATAAAGATTGAAATCCCTTTTTGTTGTTTTCAAAAGATGAATTTTCAACAATTACTTCACCTGTATTTGAGATAATACAGAAATCGTGTTTGTACTTTGATATATCAATGCCGATGTAATATATCATTATAAGCACCTCCTTAATTAGTTTTTTGCACTGAATGTTTGCCACAAGGTTTCTAATCATGTAAACTCGTAATTTTATAAAACATCGATTAGTAAAAACTAACGTGTTAACTAACTGATTAACAATTAAATTAAAAATCTGTGGTCTGTGACTCCTCAAACCAGTCCGACATATAATGTGTCTGTAGTAAAATAGATACAAATCCACAGTGCGAGAATTATTATACAACTAGTTGTATAATAATTCAAAAAATATAAATAGAAAGGGATTAATCAATAATAGAAATTAATTAATATTTCTATAAGATTAATTATACGAGTAAAATGAACGATAAAGTTAAAGGTTTATCAATTACGGCAATGATTTTAGGTATCTGTTCTATCGTACTTATTTTTACAAAAATATTCTTTTTAATACCTCTAGCATGTGGTATTATTGCAATCGTTTTTGCTTGTTTAGTTAAAAAGGAAACTTCTGAAATGAAAGGTATGACTTTAGCAGGTTTCATTTGTGGTATTGTAGGTGTTGTTTTATTAGTTGTTAGTACTATTATTGGTATTGTTATAATTAATAAAACTACTGATACTATGGATAAAATTATAGATAAATCTATAAATACTATTGATGAAGTTAATGATGAAGTAGACCAATCAACCGATACTGAAGAAAGTCAAACTATAGAAGAAAATCAAACTACAGAAGAAAGTCAAACACAAGCTACAGACGAGCAAATGCAAAAAACTCAAGAAGAAATAGAAGAACAAGCTAGACAAATACAAGAACAAGCTAAAAGTATGATGGAACAAATGCAATAAAAAAAATAGGAAATCAATCTTATTTTTTGAGTATGTAAATAAATTTGTGTAAAGATAATTCCTTTCTATGGTAATATAGAAGTATATAACCAGGAAAGGATTTTTGTATGAAAGAAAATAATGAAGTTGTTAAATATTTATTAGAAAACTATGATATAAAAAATGCAAATAATATCGCATGTGCATTAAAAGACATGTTTAAAGACACTATTCAAACTATGATGAATGTCTAATTTGATTCATCTATGGGTTATGAAAAAAGCGATAATAAAGTAGAAAAATCAAACTATAGAAATGGCTATTCTTCTAAAAAAGTGAAAAGTCAATTTGGTGAATTTGATTTAACTGTTCCCAGAGATCAAAATACTGAATTTGAGCAACAAATTGTTCCTAAAAATAAAAGAGATATTTCTGGAATTGAAGAGAAAGTTAT
>JAHZGA010000001.1:35042-139670 GCA_019421005.1 bacterium
ATGTTTATTTTTAGCTACTAAAAATGTAGAGAAAAAATGGACTACTAGATACCCAAATTGGGACATGATCTATAACGAATTAAATATTTTATACCCCGAACGATTAAAATGATCTTTGAAAAATTATTTAATTTATGTTATTATTAAGGTAACAAAAAGAGACTGATATAATCAATCTCAAATATCTTTATTACCATAGGTTGGTAATTACACAAAGTTTTTTACACTCTCTATTTTATTTTACAAATGGAATTAAAGCCATAAATCTACCTTTTTTAACTTCATTTGCAATATGTCTTTGATGTTTTGCGCATGCTCCTGTTACTCTTCTTGGTAAAATCTTACCTTTATCTGCACTTATATATTTTTTAAGAATTTCAGGATTTTTATAATTTACATCTTTTCCAGCACACATTTGACATATTTTTTTCTTTTTTCTATAAAATTCTGCCATGTTATCCTCCTAATCTAAAAAGTTATCATCGATAGAAACATTTTCCCCGAAATCTGAAAATGGATCATTACCAACGTTCATAGTATTTTCTTGATAACTATTCTCTTGATAGTTACTTTCTTGATAATCATATGGAGTTGGTTCTTTAACTTGGCTTCTTGCTGATTTACTTTCTAAAAATTGAACAGTATCAGCTACAATGTCAGTTGTATATCTTTTATTACCATCTTTATCATCATAACTTCCGGTTTGTATTCTACCTTCTACAGAAACTAAACTTCCTTTATCTAAATATTGACACACATTCTCCGCTTGTTTGCGCCACGCAATGATATTAATAAAATCAGTTTCTCTTTGTCCTTGAGCATTACTAAAATTTCTATTTACAGCTAAAGAAAATCTTGTAAATGGTAAATTAGAATTAGTATATCTCAATTCTGGTTTTGTAGTTAATCTACCTATTAACATTACTCTATTCATAGATACCTCTTTCTAATCTTCGATTTTTGTAATTAAATGACGAAGAATATCTTTACTAATTCTTGCTAAACGATCAAATTCATTGATAGCTTTATCATCATTAGCTTCTAAAACTAAAACGTAATAGTAACCAGTTTTACATTTTTTAATTTCATATGCTAATTCTTTTTGACCCATTTCTTTCTCATCAACGATTTTAGCATTGTTACCAGTTAAAACCTTTTTGAAATCAGCTACAACTTTCTTAATGTCATCTTCAGTTAAAGTTGCCTTAACAATAAACATAATTTCATATTTTTTCATTTCTACACCTCCTTATGGTCTTTTGGCTTCACTTGAAGCAAGGAGTAATTAAATACTCGTTTAAGATTATAACAAACTTTATGATAAAAGTCAATTAATATATATGAAAAAAAGGTTTAACTTATACATTAAACCTAAAATGACATATATCTCCATCTTGCATAATATAGTCCTTACCTTCTAATCTAACTCGGCCATTTTCTCTAACTTTTTTTTCATCGCCAAAGCTATATAAATCATCAAAACTCATTATTTCAGCTTTAATAAAACCTCTTTCAAAATCAGTATGAATTATCCCTGCACATTTAGGAGCCTTCATTCCTTTTTTAAAAGTCCATGCTCTAACCTCATCACTACCGACCGTAAAATAAGTAGCTAAACCTAATAAATCATATGTTGACTTAATCATTTTATTTAAACCAGTAGAACTTATATTTAATTCTCTTAAAAACGCTTCTTTATCTTCCTCATTTAATTCTGACAATTCTGATTCCATTTTCGCGCATAAAACAACTACTGAAGATTGTTCCACCTCTGCATATTTTTTTAATTTCTCAACATAAACATTACTTCCATTTAAAATATCATCTTCTCCAACATTTGCAATATAAATAATTGGTTTTAAAGTAATAAAATTAAATGGTTTTATAAATTCAATTTCTTTTTCTTCTAAAGACACTTTTCTTAATGGAATGTTTTGTTCTAAAGATATTTTTATCTTATTTAAAAGATTATATTCAAAAATAACATCACTATCTTTAGATAAATTAGCTTTCTTACCTATTTTATTAAGTCTATTTAAAACTATTTCTAAATCTGATAAAATTAATTCTAAATCAATAATTTCAACATCTCTAATAGGATCAACACTATCTTCAACGTGAACAACATCCTTATTTTCAAAACATCTAACAACTTCGCAAATAGCATCTACTTCTCTTATATGAGATAAAAACTTATTTCCTAATCCTTCTCCTTTAGAAGCACCGCTGACTAACCCAGCTATATCAGTAAACTCAAAAGTTGTTGGTATCATTCTTTCTGGAATATATAAATTTTCTAAAAACTCTAATCTTTTATCAGGAACAGTAACTATTCCTACATTAGGTTCAATAGTTGCAAAAGGATAATTTGCAGCTAAAATATTCTGCTTTGTTATAGCATTAAATAAAGTAGATTTACCTACATTAGGTAATCCAACTATTCCAGCTTTTAAACTCATAATATTCCTCCTTACAATGTTGCCATACTACCAATTCCTATTGGTAACCCAACTAAATACCAACATAAAATAATTACTAACCATAAACATGAAACTGTCAATACTACTGGTAAAATCATTTTCATTGTGCCTCTAACTGTTATTTTATGTTCTTGATTATAATTATACTTTTCTAAAAAGGCAAGCATAATTAAGAAATATACAAAAAATGGGGTAAAAGATTTTCCAATTCCATCGGCAATTTTAAAAACAAACTGTGTAAAATCTGGATTTATATTTGCTCTCATAAAAAGTGGTACCATAATTGGAGCAGCTAAAGTCCATTTACTTATTGTATCAGGCATTAAAAATCCTATTACAATAGTAGCTAAAAATAATAAAACTATTAATAACATACCTGATATTTCTAATAAACTCATCCATTCTATAATTTTAGAACCTATTACTTCATTTAAATTAGTCCAATTTAATATTGATATCATCTGAGCTGTAAAAAACATTAAAACAAATACATAACCTAAATTCTCAAAGTTTTTAGATAATCCTAAACTATAATCATTAGAATCCTTAATATTTTTAGATAAGTATCCATATATAACTCCACATACCATCATAACTATTAAAAATAAATAAATTACTCCATTATGGAAAGCAGAGCCTTCTCCAAATAATCTTTCAATATATCTTTCACCATCACCTAATAATAAACCTGAACCTTTTAAACCAGGAATTATCATATAGATAATTAACAAAATCATTACAATTAAAGCTATTCTACTAATTAATAAAGCTTTTTTAGAAACAATCAATTCATCATTTATAAGTTCAGCTTTTTTTAATTTAGGTGCAATAAATTTATGAATTGAAATTGTACCAGCTATCGAAATTAAAATTGTTCCAACAATCATGATATATAAATTAGAAAATAATCCATAAACATAATCTTTATCTACATCTAAACGAGCAGCTTGTTCAGTTAATGTTCCTAATAAATAATCATCATAATTAAATATAATACCTGAACCATATCCTAAAGTTATTCCTAAAAAAATAGTTAAAATACCTAAAATAGGGTTTTTACCAATTGTTTTATATAATACTCCTATTAAAGGAAGTAAAATTATATAACTATATTCTCCTATTACTGATGAAATAACACCTAGGAAAAAGACTAAAAAAGTTAAAACAACTGGATTAATTTTTCTTAAAGGCTTAAAAGTAGCTTTAAATAAACCACTTGCTTCTCCTATTCCTACAGCTATTAAAGATATAATAAACAATACAAGGGGTTCAAATAACATAAAATTAGTTATTATTCCACTTGTTAAATATTTAAAACCTTCAAATGAAAATATGTTATTTACAGTTATTAAGTTAGTTTCTAAATGACCATTAGTAATTATAGTCTTATCAGCTTCAAATCCAATTATAGATAGAATAAAACTAGCTATCATTATCAAAAAAGTCATTATTAAAATAGTTACTATTGGTCCAAATAGTCTATTTTTTTTCTTCTTTTTTTTCATGTATACCTCCTAAAATGTTATAACTTTTTTTAGTTTTTTATTAAATTCTATTCTTGGCATCATAATACATCTATTACAGTTACAACATTTAATTTTAATATCCGCCCCTATTCTTACTATTTGCCATTCATTATAACCACAAGGATGTGGTTTTTTCATTATAACAATACTATTTAATTGATAATTTTTATCCATTATGTAACACCACCTGTTGATAAGGTATCATTATTTTATTTTTATCAAATTCATCTTTTATTTCTTTTAATAAAATTCTTTGAACCATTAAATGTTTCATTGGTTTTGTTTCAACTGAAATCATTATATCAATTGAATTATAATTTAAACTATCTATTCCAGCTATACTAATTTTACCTTTTAAATCACTTATTTCAGTGTTTAATCGTTCAAATAATTTATTTAATATTTTATAAACCTTATCAATATTTTCATTATGATCAATTGATACATTAACTACAGCAAGAGAATTTTGAATACTATGATTTATAACAGAAGCAATATTTCTATTAGCAATAATGTTAACTTCTCCTGTTAAAGCCTTTAATTTAGTTGTTTTTAAACTTAAACTAATTACTTCTCCTTGAAAAGATCCAATTGTAACAGTATCGCCAACTGTATATTGATTTTCTAACATAATAGTAAAACCTGCTATAAAATCTTTCAAAATATCTTGAAGTGCTAAACCGGCTACTACACCGACAACTCCTAAAGAAGTTATTATTCCTGTTGTATTAATACCAAATATATTTAAAATAATCACAACATCAATTATTAAAATTAAATATTTAATAATATTTATTAATAAATTACATAACATAGTTTGTCTTCTTTTATTAATATGTCTATTATTTAAATGTTCTTTGGTCAATTTGAAAGCTTTTTTTATTATATACTTTATAAAATAATAAAGCAAGAGGGAAATAACAATAACCCATAATGGTCCTACAACCTCTTTAATTAAAATAGTTTCAAGAAATGTCTTTTTCATAAAATCATTCCTTTACATCAATAATTTCTAAAATACGATTTAAATCTGCTACATTATTAAAACCAATCTCTATTTTTTTATCTTTTATTACAACTTTAGTATCTAATTTATCTCTTAATAAATCTTCAGCATATTTATAATCTTTGTTAACTTCTTTAACTTTTCTAGTTATCTTTACTTTTTTGCTAATATCATCATCTAAAGCTATTTTTTCAACATCACGGACAATTAGTTTTTCATCAACTATTTTATTGGCAATTTCTTTTATTTTTTCATTATCTTCTAATTTACTTAATACTCTAGCATGTCCCATAGTAATTTTATTTTCATTAACCATTTCTTGAACTTCGCTAGGTAATCTTAATAAACCTAAAATATTAGTAATATGACTACGACTTTTACCAACTTTTTTACTTAATTGTTCTTGAGTTAAATTAAGTTGTTCTAACATAGTTTTATAAGCTGTTGCTTCTTCAATCGCACTTAAGTTTTCCCTTTGTAAATTTTCTAATAACCCAATTTCCATCATTTGTTCATCAGTAAAAGGTCTTACAATAGCAGGTATTGTTTTTTTACCAGCTATTTTAGAAGCTCTTAATCTTCTTTCACCAGCTATAATGTCATAACCTTTAATACTTTTTTTAACAATTATTGGTTGGAAAACACCATATTCTTTAATAGATAAAGCTAAATCATTTAAAGCTTCCTCATCAAATATTTGTCTAGGTTGATAAGGATTAGGACGTAATTCATCAATGTTTATATCAATTATTTCTTCTTTAGAAACAGTTTCATAAATATGTCTTTCAATACTATCAACATCTAAATTTTCATTATTAAATAATTGTTCTAGACCTAACCCCAATGCTTTCTTTTTAGTTTCCATTTTTAATTATTACCTCCCTTGCTAAATTTAAATAAGCTTCTGTTCCACGACTTTTAGGTTCATAATATATAATTGGTTTTCTATGTGATGGAGCTTCAGCTAATTTTACTAATCTAGGTATAATAGTATCATAAACACTTTCTTTAAAGTAACTTTTTATATCTTCAACTACTTCTAATCCTAAATTAGTTCTGTTATCTAACATAGTTAATAATACTCCTTCGATACCTAATGTTGGATTTAAAGTTTTTTGAGCCATCATTATTGTATTTAATAATTGCATAATTCCTTCTAAAGCAAAAAATTCACATTGTACTGGTATCATAACTGTATCTGTTGCGGTTAAAGCATTTATAGTTAATATACCTAATGATGGAGGACAATCTATTATAATATAATCAAACATTTCTTTTGCAAGTTCTAGATGTTTTTTTAATTGTTCTCCTTTAACAAAACCATTTTCTACTCTACTTTTTTCCATTAATTCGATATCCACACCTGCTAAATTAATTGTAGCAGGAATTACATATAGTTGTTTAAATTTAGTTTTAACTATTACTTCTTTTAAGGTAGCTTGATCTATTAATAAATCATAAACACTTTTTTCAATATCTGCTTTATTTATTCCTACACCTGTTGTTGCATTTCCTTGTGGATCTAAATCAATTAATAAACATTTTTTATTTAAAGCTCCTAAAGAAGCAGCCAAATTAATACTTGAAGTGGTTTTACCAACACCACCTTTTTGATTAACTAATGATATAATTTTTCCCATAACTCACCATCTTCTCACTATTATCTATTTTATCATAAAATTATTACTTAAGTCTATAATTTTTACAATTTAAAACCTAGTTATTAATAAACTAGACTTTTATTGCTAAACTAACTACCTAAATAAGTTAATTTAATATATCCATTTCCACTATGACCAGTTAGGGATGATAAATTTCGATTTGTTTTTCCATTAATTAATGATAATATATATTTCATCAGTTATTATAATTGATTGTTATATTTTTTACTTATCTACTCCAAATAGATACATCACTTTTAAATTTTTATTCAATAAAAAAAACCGATTACTCAGTTTTCTTTAAATTTTCAATCAATTCTTCTTTATTCATTGTAGAATAATTTTTTATACCTTTTTCTTTTGCAAGAGTTTTTAATTCATTTAAACTTAAATCATCATATGATAATTCTTTAAAATCACTTTTATCTACTTCATTATCATCACTAGGCATACAACCATTTTCTACTAAATATTCTATTTGTTCTTTAGTTAAAATTTCATATTCAATTAAAGCTTCAGCTATTAAATCTAACAATTTTCTATTTTCTTTAATAATTTTAGTTGTTTTTTCATAACATTCTTTAATAATTTTTCTTTGTTCTTGATCTATTTCAAATGCAACTTGACTAGAAAAATTACGACTTTTATTATAATCACGACCTAAAAATACACTTGACTCTTGATGTTCATATTGCATAGGTCCTAAATCACTCATACCATATTCAGTAACCATTGAACGCGCGATTTTGGTAGCTTTTTCAAAATCATTATGTGCGCCTGTTGTAACCTCATTAAAAATAAGTTCTTCAGCAACACGACCACCTAATAAACCACTTATGGTTTCTAATAATTCTTTTTTAGTAGATAACATTGTTTCTTCTTTAGGTAACATTAGATTATATCCCCCAGCAGCGCCACGAGGAATAATAGTTATTTTTTGAACTTCATTCGCACCCTCTAATTTAATACCTACAACTGCGTGACCAGCTTCATGATAAGCAACAACTTTTTTCTCATGTTCAGTATATTTTTTAGTTTTTTTAGCAGGACCCATTAAAACACGATCATGAGCTTCATCTATTTCAGCCATTGTAATAGCATTTTTATTTCTTCTTACTGTTAATAAAGCAGCTTCATTTAATAAGTTCTCTAAATCAGCTCCACTAAATCCAACTGTTCTTTTAGCAATATTTGCTAAAGTTACATTTTTAGCAAAAGTTTTTCCTTTAGCATGAACTTGTAAAATTTCTTCACGACCTTTTACATCAGGTAAATTAACTGTTACTTGGCGATCAAATCTACCAGGTCTTAATAATGCTGGGTCTAATACATCAGGCCTATTAGTTGCAGCTATTACAATAATCCCTTCATTTGCACCAAAACCATCCATTTCAGTTAATAATTGATTTAAAGTTTGTTCTCTCTCATCATGTCCACCGCCTAAACCAGCACCTCTTTGACGTCCAACTGCATCAATTTCATCTATAAAAATTAAACACGGAGCATTATGTTTTGCTTGCTTAAACATATCACGAACACGACTTGCACCTACACCAACAAATAACTCTACAAAATCAGATCCACTTATATAATAAAATGGTACATTAGCTTCTCCTGCAACAGCTTTAGCAAGTAAAGTTTTACCTGTACCTGGAGGACCTACTAATAACACACCTTTAGGAATACGTGCTCCCATTTTTTGAAATTTCTTTGGACTTTTTAAGAAATCTATTAATTCAGAAACTTCTTCTTTTTCTTCAACTAAACCAGCAACATCAGTAAATTTTACTTTTCCACCATCTTCACTTAATTTAGCGCGACTCTTACCAAAGTCCATTGATTTATTAGCTCCTCCCATTTGACGAGTAATAAACCAAAATGCTAAACCTAATAATAATACCATTGGTAAAACATTTACAACAAATAATAAAATGGTACTTGATCCAGGATCACTAGTAGTTTTAATTTTAAAACTATTTAATTCTTCTAAATCATATATTTTAGCAACTGTATCTGTTTCTAAAGGAACTCTAAAATAAAATAATTCTCCTTTTTCATAACTTTTTAAACTACCACTTATTTCATAAATACCAGCCCTACTTTTTGGAGTAATAGTAATTTCTTTTACTTCTCCTTTATTAGCAAAACTAACAAATTTGTCATAAGTTATCTCTTCTACATTTTTATTTCCAATATTAACAAAATACATTATTGAAACTATAATTAAAAATAAAAATACATACGGTAAAAAACTTCTTTTTACAATTTTTTTGTTCATTATATAATCTTCCCTTCTTAATAATACTTTAGTACTATATCATACTTGCCTTTTTCGGATTTGTCAAGTATAGATTTTTTTAACCCTGGCAACCAAACAATCGTATTATTGCTATCAACAACAATTGGCCAGTTTTTCCTTTGATTTAATGGAATTTTATTATCAATAAATATATCATTTATCTTTTTATGACCATCCATATTTTTAACAAGCATCTTATCCCCATTATTCCTTGTTCTTATGTAAAGCGGTAGTGAAATTTCATTACTATTAAGTCTACATAAGTAATTACTATCAACATCATCATCTATTATTACAATATTTTTACCGTTTGGTAAATTATTAACTTCTTTTAATTCAATATTGTATTCTTCTATATTTAATTCATCAAAACTAAATTCACATATATTGTAAGTTTTAATCATTTTTAAATTATTTGGTAAATAAATATTAGTATTTGTCTTTGAAGAATTAATAAGTTCCATAATTAATTTAACATGATTATCATTAATTAAATATATTCTTTCTTGATAAAGTTCCAATAAAATTAAATTAATAATCTCTTTTTGAATAAGTTTATCAATAGTTAAAAATAAATCTATATTTAAAACATTAGCTTGATAAACTTTGTCTTTTTCAATTGAAGCTATTTTTAAAACATAATTTTCATATTGTTCTAATAAACAACTAAAATCATTAAACTTCTTAATAACATTTTTATTCTCACTTTTTAAAAAAGGTAAAACTTTCTTGCGGTAACGATTTCTTGTATACTTATCCTTATAATTAGAATTATCTATAACATATGGAATATTAACCGATTTATCATAATTTTCAATTTCATCTTTAGAATTCATAATAAATGGTCTTAAAATAGTATAATTATTTTTAACAGTTTCTCTTTTAAAACCACTATAACCTTTTAAAGAAGAACCTCTTACTAAACGCATTAATATCGTTTCCATTAAATCATCACCATGATGAGCAGTTAATAAATATTTTGCGCCATACTTATTAACAATATCCTCAAAATATTGATATCTAAAATCACGTGCTTGCTTATGAAAATTCTCATCACTATAATTTTTAATTTCAGTTTGTTCAAAAATAACATCAATCTTATGACAATAATCCTTAACAAAAATAGCCTCATCCTTGCTAACAGCTCTGATGTTATGATTAATATGCGCGCATACAACATGATTACATACTTTTCTAGTCAAAGTTAATAAAGCCATTGAATCTGGACCACCAGAAACAGCAACAACAACATAATCATCTTTATCTATTTTTCCTTTTAAATATTCTATTACCTTATTCATAATATCACCAATTTATTTTCTCTATCCCATTCTGCTCTAAAAATTATTTATTTTAGAAAAAGGTCTACTATTAAAAAAACCTCTATTAGCTGACAAAGGAGATGGATGAACACTCTCAATTATAAAATGACGCTTATTAGTTATAAGTTCTTTTTTACTTCTAGCATAACTACCCCATAAAACAAAAACAACTGGTTTTTCGCGTTCATTTAATAAAGAAATTATTTTATCAGTAAATATTTCCCAACCTCTATTTTTATGAGAAAGAGGTCTATCTTTTTGAACAGTCATAATAGAATTAAGAAGTAACACACCCTCTTTAGCCCAGCTAGTTAAATCATTAGTTGTTTTTTTAATACCTAAATCATTTTCTAATTCCTTAAAAATATTATTCAATGATGGAGGTCTTTTAACACCATCTAATACCGAAAAAGATAACCCATGAGCTTCATTTTCACCATGGTAAGGATCTTGCCCTAAAATTACTACCTTTACCTCATCATAATCAGTATATCTTAAACAATTAAAAATATTATTATATTTAGGATATATTATTTTATTTTTATACTCATTTTTAACAAAAAGTCCTAGAGACTTAAAATAATCTTTTTTAAACTCATCTTTTAAAAGAATATCCCATTTTTTATTTACCATATACTTCTCCCTACATCAATAATTTTAACATTTTTTATTAAAATTATCAACTAGTTTACTTTGTTAAGTAGTAATTTCATTAATTAACTTTCCTATTGCACAAACATTTATAATTGCAAGTAAAGAAACTAGAAAATCAACTATTCCCCATAACTTTCTAGAAGAAGCAACTGCCCCATAAAATACTACTAAAATAGTCATCAGTTTTAAAACTATAATCATTTTATTTTGAGATTTCAACGTAAATTTTAAACAAGTTTCTCCATAATAATATCCTGTTAAAATAGTTGAAAAAGAAAATAAAATTATACAAAAAATCATAATTACATTGCCAAAATACCCCATATGATAATTAAAAGCTTGCATAGTAAGTTCAATTCCATTTATATCAGTTAAATTAATACCTTGATAATTAAAACTCATCACAATAAAAGCAGTTACAGTACATACTAATAAAGTAGTTATATAAATACCTAACATTTGAATATATCCATTATTTTCTATTTTTTTAATACTACTAGTTGATGAAGAAATAGAACCAGTACCTAATCCAGCTTCATTAGAAAATATTCCTCTTTGAACTCCTACTATTAATACTCCTACTAAAGATTTTAATTCAAAAGCTGATGTAATAATTTGATTAAAAAATATTGGTATTTTATCAAACTCTTTAATAAAAACAAATAATCCACATAATAAATAAACTATTAACATAAAAGGTACTATTTTATTAATTGCTGAAGATATTTTTTTAATTCCACCCCAAATTATAAATAAAGAAACTAAACTTAATATTATAGCAATTAAATAAGGATTAATATTATAAACTTCATTTATTGATTTAGTTATTGTATTAGCTTGAATACTTATAAATCCTCCTACATAACTAATTATTATTATAATAGAATAAATAATAGCTACTTTTTTACTTAAACATTGTTTAATATAATAAGGCGCCCCTCCTATATAATTATCATTTTCCTTAACTCTATATTTCATTCCTAAAATGGTTTCCCCATAAGTAATAGAAGCACATATAATTGCACTTACCCACATCCAAAAAATAGTGCCTGGTCCAGCTATATAAATTGCTAAAGCTACACCAGCAACACTACCTACTCCTATTCTTCCTCCTAAAGTTAAAAATAAAGTATTTAGTAATTTAGAACCACTATCATCTTTAATAAAAATACTTTTAAACATTTTTATTAAATTAAATTGAATAAATCTTAATTTTATTGTTAGCTTAATTCCAACTAAAACTATCATTGCAATTGCAATAGCCCATAACATTTTCATAATTATTTCCATATTATTTTATATGTTATGAACTAATTTTAATTAACTTAATTCATCAGCAATTTGAATAAATTGTTTTAATTCTAATTCCTCTGCCCGAACATTTAAACTTAAATTCATTTTAGATAAAATTTTTTCTAATTTAACTAAATCATAATTTTTTAAATTATTCCTTAAAGTTTTTCTCTTTTGTTTAAAACTATCTCTAACAAGATTAAAAAATAAATCTTCATTTTTAACCTTTAACTTTTCTTTTTTAGTAAATTCTAAAACAATACTATCTACTCTAGGTTTAGGAATAAATACATTAGGAGAAATATCCATTATTTTTTTTATATTAAAATAATAATTTAAATAAACAGTTAAAGAACCATAATCTTTAGAATTAACATTAGCTTTAAAACGATTACCAACTTCCTTTTGAACCATAACAACTATTTTATCAACATTTATCTTATCATTTATTATTTTCATTATTATTGGTGTTGTTATATAATAAGGTAAATTAGCAACTACATAAATAAATTCATTATTATATTTTTTTAAATCGGATATGATATCTCTTTTTAAAAAATCATCATAAATAACTTCAACATTATCATCCATTTTATCTAAAAAAGGTTTTAAATCTTTATCTATTTCATAACATAAAACATTTTTAACTGTTTTACTTAATTTTTTTGTTAAAGAACCTGCTCCTGGACCTATTTCAATTACTAAAGAATTATCTTTTAAATCAGATTTTTTTATTATGCTATCAATTATATTTTCATCAATAATAAAATTTTGACCAAACTTTTTTTTAAATTTAAAGTTTTCATCATTTAAATTCTCTTGCATTTTTTTAGGTGAATACATTATTTACCCTCCAATTCAAAAAATTGATAAGCATTCTTAGTAGTATTGTCAATTACTTCTTCTAAAGTAATATTTTTAATTTCAGCTATTTTTTTAGCAACATAATAAACATTTTTAGGTTCATTTACTTTTCCTCTAAAAGGTTCTGGACTTAAATAAGGACTATCTGTTTCTAATACCAAATTACTTAAATCTATTTTTTCTACAACATTCTTTAATTTATCAGCATTTTTAAAAGTTACAACTCCACCTATTCCAAATTTAACATTAATTTTCATTAATTCATAGGCACATTCTAAACTATAACTATAACAATGCATTAATTTTTTTATTTGTTTATAATCTTTTAAAATATTATAAGTATCAATATAAGCATCTCTACTATGAATTACAATTGGTAAATTATATTTATCTGCTAAAGATATCTGTTTAATAAACCATTCTTTTTGAATATCACTTTTATCTTTACCCCAATGATAATCTAAACCTATTTCACCTATACCAACTATTTTAGGATTATTTAAATTATCTTCAATAAATTTTAAACTTTCATCATTAAAATCATCATATTCAGTTGGATGTATTCCAATAGTACCATAAATACGTTCATACTTATTAACTAATTCAATTACTTCTCTATTAGTCTTATCATCATTCCCGCTGATGACAATAATTCCATCCATATTATTTAAAGCATTTATAACACTATTTTTATCCATATGACAATGTGTATCAACCATAATAACCTCCATTTTATCTCATCAAAAAATTACATCGCAATGACATAATTTTTTATCTTTTAATACTAATATATTTTACGTTATAAAACACAAGTAATAATAAATAACAAAAATCTATTACATTAAATTTAACAATCAAACTACCAATTACTAAAACATACAGAATAAATAAAGCAATTATTACCCACTTCCGATCCTTTTTTTCAGTAATCATTTTATTCTCCTTTTATTCTACAAATTTAATATATCATTTATAATAGATTTTTACTAGTGTTTTCATAATTAAATCATCGACATTTTACAACATTTTACATATTTTCTATTTCTTTTAGTTTTTCTTCCTTATTAATTCTTTCAAAAAGAATTTTTGGTTCATTAAGTTTTATTCCTATATCTAAACCATCAAAATTATCTAAAGAATCAATAAATCTATTTTCTGTATTTAATCTTGCAAAAATTTCATCAGCTGTTGTTGGTAAGAAAGGTTGTAATAAAACCGCACCTTGTCTAATTGCTTCTAGTAAATTATATAAAACAGTTTGAAGGCGCTCCTTTTTACTTTCATCTTTTGCTAAAATCCATGGAGTTACACAATCAATATATTTATTACATTTTCTAAAAATATCAAATACAGCATCAAGAGCATCTGCTACTCTTAAGTTGTTAATTTTTTCATCAACTATTTCTTTAGTATTTTTAACAAAATCAATTAATTCCTGATCTATATCTTCTCTTGTAGTTGGTTCTAAAACAACTCCATCAAAATATTTATAAGCCATACTTATAGTACGATTAACTAAATTTCCTAAAGTATTAACTAAATCAGAATTATATCTTTCAATGATTAAATCATATGTAATAGTCCCATCACTGCTAAAAGGAATTTCATGTAAAACATAATATCTAATAGCATCAACACCAAATATTTTTACCAAGGTATCAGCATACATAATATTTCCTTTAGATTTACTCATTTTATCATTACCTAATAAAATCCATGGATGACCAAATATTCTTTTAGGTAATTCTAATCCTAAACATTTTAAGATAATAGGCCAATAAATAGTATGAAATCTTAATATATCTTTTCCTATTACATGTAAATCTGCTGGCCAATATTTTTTAAATTCATCACTTTCAGATTCTACATCATATCCAATAAAAGTTATATAATTACTTAAAGCATCAAGCCATACATAAACTATATGATCAGTATCAAAAGTAACTGGTATTCCCCATTTAAAGCTAGTTCTTGAAACACATAAATCTTGTAATCCTGGTTTAATAAAATTATTCATAATTTCATTTTTTCTCATTTCAGGTTCAATAAAATCAGGATGTGTTTCTATATAGTCTTCTAACCATTTAGAATATTTAGATAGCTTTAAAAAATAAGCATCTTCGCTAGCAGGTTTAACCTCTCTACCACAATCAGGGCATTTACCATCTACTAATTGTGATTCAGTGAAAAATGATTCACATGGTATACAATATAATCCTTCATATCTTCCTTTATAAATATCACCTTGTTTATATAATTTTTCAAAAATGCGACTTACTCGTTCAACATGTTGAGGGTTAGTTGTTCTAATAAAACGGTCATAACTTGTATTCATAACATCCCATATTCTTCTAACTTCTAAAGAAATTTCATCAACATATTGTTGTGGATCTTTATTTTGACTTATAGCCTTTTCTTCAATTTTTTGTCCATGTTCATCTGTTCCCGTTTGAAAATAAACATCATATCCTTTTAATCTTTTATAACGTGCGATAGCATCTGTTAAAACAATTTCATAAGTATTTCCAATATGCGGTTTTGCTGATGTATATGCAATTGCTGTTGTTATATAAAACTTATCTTTCATTATTATCCTCCTTATCGGTAGACCCAATTCCACCTATTCTTTCATTTTTTATTTCTTCTTCATTATCAACTGTTAAGAATTTAGTAAATATTCCTTGAATAATTTTATCACCTTTTTTTACAACATAATCTTCATTTCCATGATTCTGTAATTTTATAAAAAGATGACCTTCATTATCTATATTATTATAATAATCACTTTCAATGACACCTATTTGATTACACATTCGAACATTATATTTAAAACCCATACTACTTCTAACAATTAAAAATAACACCTCATCATCATTCATTTGAACCTTTATACCTAATGGAATTTTCACACATTCATTAGGTTTTAAAGTAAAATCAATAACAGAAAAAAAATCATAACCTGCACTTTTAACTGTACTTCTTTTAGGAAGTTTTAAACTATCATATAAAGAATGATTATCTTCTATATCTTTTTTAAATTGTTCAAAACTAATTTTTTCAAAACACCTCATAATTACCTCCAAAAAAAAACGCCCAAATTTAAGGGCGTGATAAACCGCGGTACCACCTTAATTATAATTTATAAAAAAATTATATCTCTTTTTTTAACGCATTATTACGTCTTAACCTACATATCGATTAAGAAGTTCCAGAACCATTTTCACATGCTTTCTTCTTATCTATTTTCACCAAACATAGACTCTCTATAAAGAATAATCACACTTCTCTTTCCTTCAACACCTTTAAACATAACGATTATATCATAATTTTTTTTATTCTTCAAGATGTTTTGCTAAAAATTTCGCGCTTATCTGGGTGATTTTTTCATCAGTTGTTGTTATTGCATCTTCTGTTGAAAATAATATTACTAGTCCAACTGCATCTCCAGATGTAACAATAGTACTTATAACATAAGTAGCTTCTACTTTATCATTATCAATTAAACTAATATCTTTTTTATGTTTTTCAAATAAGTTTTCCCTTCTATTTATAGATGATAATAATTTTTCACTTATCGGTTGATTTAAATATTTCTTTTTTAATGGTCCTGAAAAAGCAATTATATTATCTGTGTCAGTTATTAAAATATTATGATTAGTAAATGTATTAATAGCTTCAGTAAAACTCTGCGCTAAATCATCAATTTTATTAAGTAAAGAATATTTTTGTAAAACTATTTTTTCTTCATTTTCAATATATATTTCTAGATTTTCTCCTTCTCTTATTCTTAAATTTTTTCTAATTTCTTTTGGTATTACAATTCTTCCTAAATCATCAATTCTTCTAACAACACCTGTTGCTTTCATAAATACCTCACTTTCTAAATAATATTCTGTGTTAAAAATAATTATTTATACTTATTAACTATTAAAAAATGTGTTATAATTATCTATATGAAGGAGGAAATATTTATGGAAAATATTTTTATATTTGGACACAAAAAACCTGATACCGACAGTGTTACTTCAGCAATTGCTTTATCATATTTAAAAAATAGTTTAGGTTTTAAAACTGAACCAATGGTTTTAGGTGATATTAACAATGAAACTAATTTTGCTTTAAAATATTTCAATGTTAGTTCTCCAAGATATCTTAATGATGTTAAATTACAATTAAAAGATTTAAATTATCAAAAAGATTTCTTATTAGAAGAACACAGTTCAATTGAAAGTGCTTATTTGAAAATGCGCGGTTCAAATATTAGTTCTATTCCTATAATTGATGATGATAATAAATTTTTAGGTACAGCTTCTATGAAAGATATTGCTAAAAATTTAATCGGTGAAAGTGATACTTTTTTAAATACTTCTTATGCTAATATAGTTAAAACTTTAAAGGGAAAAGAATTATTAAAAATTGATGATGAAATTAAAGGAAATATCTTAATAGCATCATATCGAAGTACAACATTTATGGAAAATGTTAAAGTTGATGAAAACACTATTTTAATTGTAGGGGATAGACATTCTGTTATTGAATATGCAATTGAAAATAAAGTTAAATTATTAATTCTTTCAGGTAACAGTTATATTAAAGATAGACATTTAAAAGCTGCAAAGAAAAATAATGTTAATATTATTAAAACTAATTTTGATACATTTAATACTTCTCAAAGAATTATTTTATCTAATTATGTTTCTAATATAACAACTAAAAATAAAATAATTTCTTTTAATGAAAATGAATATGTTCGTGATTTTAAAGAAGTTGCTAGCAAAACTAAATTTAGTAATTATCCTATCATTAATGATAATAATGAATGTTTAGGTATATTAAGATTAGCTGATATTGAAGATAAAAATAAGAAAAAAGTTATTTTAGTTGATCATAATGAAAAATCACAAAGTGTAGATGGACTTGAAGAAGCTGAAATAATTGAAATTGTTGATCATCATAAAATTGGTACTATTGGTACTTCTAATCCAATTAATTTTAGAAATATGCCAGTAGGAAGTACAAATACAATTCTTTATAGTTTATTTAAAGAAAATAATGTTGCTATTCCTAGTAAAATTGCTGGTTTAATGCTATCAGGTATTATTTCTGATACTTTACTTTTTATGTCACCAACAACTACAGAAATGGACAAAGTTGCTGTTAATGATTTAGCTAAAATTGCTAAAGTTAATTATGAAAAATTTGGTAAAGAAATGTTTAAAGAGGGTTCTGTTTTAAAAGGTAAAACTAAAGAAGAAATTTTATATAGTGATTTTAAAAACTTTAGTATTGAAAATGAAAAAATCGGTATCGGACAAATTAATACTTTAAATATTGATGAAATAAAAAAAGATCAAGATGAATATGTTAATTTAATTAATAAAGTTGCTAATAGTCTTGATTACTTAATAGTTGCATTATTTGCAACCGATCTTTTGAATAAAGGATCATATATTTTCTATAATGATTCAGCTAAAGAAATTTTAGAAAAAAGTTTTGGAATTGAAAATTTAACTCAAGGTTATTTCATTAAAGATTGTATGTCCAGAAAAAAACAAATAATTCCACCAATAATGAATTTATTGGATAAAAGCATATAAAAAAAAAGGTGTTCTACCCTTGTTTTTTTATACTTTCTTTTACTATTAAAAGTAAATCAATTAAATAGTAAATAAAATGTTTTTCTAATTTGATCGTATCTAAAATAATTGCTAGTGATTCATTATACATTTTAAATCTAAACATTCTACTTAAATTATTTACTTCCATAAATAATTTTTGTCCATCAATATTTTTGGTTATTTCTAATGGAAAAATAATTTCAACAAAATTTTTAGTTTGAGTTATTTTAGTTATATTTAATTCATTCGTTAATGCTTCAAACCAACTTTCATACATATAAATAATTAAATTTTCAGGTAATTTACCAAAACGATCAGTTAATTCATTTAAAGTTTTATTTAAATCGTCCTTATTTTTAATTTGATTTATTTTTTGATGTATTTCAATTTTTAATTCTGATTCTTTAGCAACTGAATCATCTATAGTTGTTTCAACTTCTAATAAAGTTTTATTTTCTTTTAATTCTGGTTTTTTAACTTCATTTCCTTTTAATTTACTTACCTCCTCATTAAGTAGTTCTAAAAATAAATCTATTCCAACTGCTGATACAAAACCAGCTTGTTCACTTCCTAGTATATCCCCTGCTCCTCTTAAGGCAAGATCTCTCATAGCAATTTTAAATCCGCTACCAAGTTCAGTAAATTCCTTTATTGCTTTTAATCTTTTAACTGCTATATCATTTAGCATTTTATGTTCATCATACATTAAATAACAATATGCAATTTTATCACTTCTCCCAACTCTTCCTCTTATTTGATATAATTGCGATAGACCAAAACGATCACTATCTAAAATTATCAATGTGTTAACGGTTGGAATATCTATTCCAGTTTCAATTATTGTTGTACATATTAATATATCATATAATTTTTCAGTAAAGTCCATCATAACATTCTCAAGTTTTGTTTTATCCATTCTACCATGAGCATAAGCAATTTTAGCTTCTGGAACTAGTAAAGAAATTTGATTTACTTTTTCTAACATATCTTCAACTTTGTTATATAAAATAAATACTTGACCACCTCTAGATATTTCTTTATAAATGGCATCTTTAATTATTTGAATATTCTCTTTTAAAACATAGGTTTGAACTGGAAAACGGTTAACAGGCGGAGTTTCAATTAATGATAAATCTCTAACTCCAGTCATTGACATTTGTAAAGTTCTAGGAATTGGGGTTGCTGATAAAGTTAAAACATCAATAGAATTTTTATATTTTTTTATTTTTTCTTTATGTTTAACTCCAAAGCGTTGTTCCTCATCTATAACTAATAATCCTAAATTTTTAAATTGAACATCATCACTTAAAATTCGATGAGTTCCTATTATCAAGTCAATTTTTCCTTCTTTTAATCTTTCCAATATATTTTTCCTTTGTTTAAAAGTTGTAAAACGATTTAATAATTCAATATTAACCGGGAATTGTTTAAATCTTTCTAAAGCATTTTTATAGTGCTGGTGCGATAGTATAGTTGTTGGACATAAAATTGCTGTTTGTTTGTTAGACATTATAGCTTTAAATATAGCACGAAAAGCAACTTCTGTTTTCCCGTAACCAACATCTCCACATAATAATCTATCCATAGGTCTATTTTTTTCCATATCATTTTTAATTTGTTCATAAGCCTTTAGTTGATCAACTGTTGGTTCAAATGGAAATTGTTGAGCAAATACAATTGCTTCTTTTCCATCTTTATCAAAAGAAAATCCTTCAACCATTTGTCTTTTAGCATAAAGTTCTAGTAATTCAGGGGCAATTGTTTCTATCTTTTTTTGAATTTTCATTCTTGTTTTTTGCCATGCAGTGCTGTTAAGACTATTCATTTTAACTTCGGTACCTTCTTTTGATGAATATTTATTTATTAATTCAATTTGTTCAACTGGAATATATAGTTTATCATCACCCTTATATTCAATTTGTAAATAATCTTTTTTTAATCCATTTTTTGTTAAGGTTTTTAATCCACAGTATCTTCCAATTCCATGGGCATAATGAACAATATAATCGCCTATTTCTAGTTTATTTATATCTCTTAATTTTGTCCCTAGTTTAAAATTAGATTTATATTGCTTTTTTTCTTTTATATTAAACATTTCTTTACAGCTTATAATCATCATTTTATTAAATATAAATCCTTCGGTTATATCTTTAATTATAATATTAATTTTATTATTTATTATTTCTGATTCATTAGTAAAAATAAAGTCATCATCATTAAATTGTTCTAATAAATTATTTACTTGATATCTATTTTGAAGACAAATAATAATTTGATTATTTTTTAAAGATTTTTTCAAAAATTGTTTTTTTTCATCAAAACTTCCTTTTAAGATATCAATTTGTTTAGAGTTAAATCTTGTACCTATATTTTCATCTAAATCACTGAAAGTATAATATTTTTTAGGAAGTATTGATAAAAAATCATTCATATATTTTGTATTACTAGGTAAATCTAAACTTTTATTATATTCGTTTATTTCTTGGTTTAATGTTTCATTGCCTTGTTCTATTGCTTTATAATCATTAAAAAATGTAATTGGATTATCTAAATAGGTTTCAATATTTACTATTTGAGTATATTTTCCTAAATTACGATATAATTCATTTTCAGGTTTTTCTTTATCAGTTAAAAATTCTGTTTTAGGACTTATTTCAATTCTATCTATTTTTTTTATTGTTAATTGGGTATCAACATTAATTTCTTTTATGCTTTCTATTTCATCTCCCCAAAATTCAATTCTAACAGGATTTTCATATGCAACTGGAAAGATATCTACTACAAAACCTCTAACTGCCATTTCTCCAGTTTTATTTACAATGGTTTCTCTTGTATATCCAATATTATTTAATTTTTTTATAAGATTTTCAATTGATATTTGAGTATCATTATTGATAGAAAAATAGTTTTTTTGATAAGTAGTTGGATTAGGTAAATATCTTAAATATCCCATCAAGTTAGTTATAACTATTTGATTATTATTTTTTATTAAAGATTTTAAAGTTTCAAGTCTTGTTACTTCTAATTCTGGTGATACTGCTAAAGCTTCACTTGTTAAAAAATCATCCATTGGAAAAAGCAAAATCTTATTGGTATATTTTGCTAGAGAATTATATATTTTATTTGCTTCATATAAACTATTACATACTAATAGAATTGATTTTTTATTTTGACAAAACATATTATAAATATAAATACTTTTTAATTCATCAGTTAATCCTATTATGTTATAGTTGTTCATATTAATTTCAAAAATTTTATCAAACATTATATCATCCATTCTGCTTCAAAGATTACTTATGATTATATTTATTCATTAAAGTATCAAAATCTTTTTCAATAAAATCTTCAAGAATTTTATTTGTTATTTCTAAAACTGGTTTTAGTTGTTCTAATTGTTCATTTTTAAATTTTGACAAAACATAATTTTTAGTATCAATTTCTTTATCTTTAGAAATTCCTATTTTTAATCGTTTAAAGTTTTCTGTATTTAAATTTAGAATTATATTTTTAATTCCATTATGACCCGCACTGCTACCTTTACTTCGTAAACGATATTTTCCTATATTTAAATCCATATCATCATAAACTATTAAAATATCATTTTTATCTATTTTATAAAAGTTAATAAATTTTATTATGGCTTCACCTGATAAGTTCATATATGTTTCTGGTTTCACTAGAATTAAGTCATTACCATCAATTTTAACTTTAGCATATAAACTATTAAATTTTTTGTTATCAATCTTTATATTTTTATTTCGTGCGAATTCATCTATAACCATGTATCCAATATTATGTCTTGTATTGATATAATTTTTTCCAGGATTACCTAATCCTACTATCATTTTCAATTAAATCACCTCTTTTGATGGTATTCTTTATATACCACATTTTTTGTAAGTTTACGATCTTTTGCCACTTGCTTTATAGATTCTTTAATTTCTAAACCATCTAGTAAGTATAAATTAATATGTTCTAGAATACTGATGTTTTGATAATCTATTTTTCCATTATTACCAGATAGTACAATTACAATTTCACCTTTTACATTTTCTGTTTCTTTAATTACTTCTTCAATATTTCCCCGATATATTTCTTCAAATTTTTTAGTTATTTCCCGGGAAATACTAATTTTTCTATTTCCCAATATTTCTAGCATATCATTTAATGTTTTTGATAAGCGATGTGGAGCTTCATAGAAAATTAAAGTCATTGGATAATTTTTTAATTCTTTTAATTGTTTCTGGCGCTTTGTTTCTTTGGCGTCTAAAAAGCCATAAAAAAGAAAGGCTCTAGCGTCAAGTCCAGAACTAGTTAAAGCTGGTATTAAAGCAGTTGGTCCAGGAATACTTATAACATTAAAATTATTTTTAATTGCTTCTTTGACTAATTCACATCCAGGATCACTTATTATTGGTGTACCTCTATCACTTACAAGTCCAACCGTTTTATTATTTTTTAATAGTTCTATTAACTTTTTTTTATTTTCTTTTTCATTGTGTAAATGGTTTGTAATTAATTTACATTTAATATTTAAATGTTTTAAGAGTAAACCTGTTACCCTAGTATCCTCACAAAAAAGAACATCAATTTGTTTTAGAATTTTTATTGTTCTCAAGGTTATATCATCAAAATTACCAATAGGAGTTGGTAGTAAATATAAGCTTGGATTATTATTATAACTTTTCTGCGACATTTTATCACCTATTTTCAAAAAATTTTCTTACTTGTTTTGTATATTCTCCATTATTCTCATGAACAAATATAGGTTCCAATACTTTTAATCCTGAATTTCCATTTTTTTTAGCTTCTATTAATAACATGTTAGCTTCACTATTGATTTTAGGATAAATAAATTGAATTTTTTTAGGTTCAAGATTATTTCTTTTTAATGTTTCTAGAATTTCTAACAATCTTTCAGGACGATGGACAAGTGCTAGTAAACCTTTATTTTTTAATAATTTTTTACTTATTTTACATAATGCTTCTATATTTAAGGTTACTTCATGACGAGCAATTGTTTTATAATCGCTTTGATTTAAGTTAGAATTTTTAATTACTTTAAAATATGGAGGATTACAAGTAATAATATCAAAACTTTCCGTTGGAATTGTTTTAGCTATTTCATTTATATCATCATTTATAATTTCTATTTGGTCATTTAGATTGTTTAATTCAATACTTTTTTTTGCTAATAATGCGACATCTTTTTGAATTTCAACTCCTTTTATTTTTGCTGAAGTTAAAGTTGATAGTATTATAGGAATTGGAGCATTTCCACAACCAATATCTAAAATGTTTTTTACGTTTTTATTTATTGTTACAAAATTTGGTAATAGTACAGAATCTAAAGAAAAACTAAACATTTGATTATTCTGAACAATTTTTAAGTTTTTATATCCTAATAAATCATTTACAACATCCATCATTTACTTCCTTTGTAATTCTACCATATTTAGGTACATCAACTACATATGTTTTATTTAAAATATTTGTTTCTACTACTTTACCTTCGCCTTGTTCTGTTTTTACCATTTCACCTATTTTAGGTATTTGTTTACGACATTCTTTATAACATTCATTTTCATATTTTAAACAGCACATTAATCTTCCACATATACCATTAATTTTATTAGGGTTTAATGATATATCTTGATTTTTGGCCATATTAATAGATACAGATTCAAAATCTTTTAAAAATTTAGTACAGCACAGACAACGTCCACATTGACCAATTCCTCCTATTTCTCTTGCTTTATCACGTACACCTACTTGTCTTAATTCAATTCTTGTTTTATAAATATTAGCTAAACTTTTAGCTAAATTACGGAAATCTATTCTATTGTCAGCAAAAAATTGAAATACTAATTGATCACGATTAAAAGTATAATTAGCGTCGATTAAGTACATATCAAGTTGTAATTTTTTAACTAATTCTTTAGCTTTTTTTAAAGCTTTTTTAGAATCAATTAAATTTTTTTTATGTTGATTATAATCTTCTTTACTAGCAATTCTAATTACACTTTTTAAATTTGTTTTATTATCTTTTAATTCTATAGTATCAGTTACAACTTTTCCAAATTGTAATCCACGTTCTGTTTCAACAATAACTGTTATATTTTTTTTAAGTTTCTTATTATCTGTTAAAAAATAAGTTACTCTTCCTTTTTCTTTAAAAGATACTCCAACTACTTCATGCATTTTTTACCTCCCTAGTTCTATTATTAATTTATCCAATAATAAATTAGTATTAGCGTTATATTTTAAATAATTTTTTATTTCAATAATTTTATCTATTGTTTTAACTATTTTTTCTATACTACTATTTTTGGAAATTGTTTCTATATCATCCGCATATTTTTTAAATATTATAATATTATTATTACACATATATTCAAGTATATCTCTATAATAAAGAAGTAATATTTCAAATGCTATATTACATTCTTCTTTTGTTTTAAAGGAACTTGTCCATTTTTCATTTTCATATAATAATGTATTAATGTTATTTTTTTCAAAAAAGAGTGCGAATTTTACAATCTTATCAATTTTTTCAATATTTTTTTCATTATTAGTAAACTGTTCTATTTCATTTGTAGTATTATATAAATTTTTAGCTATTTGAAGTTCTAATGAATCATTACTAGATAATGAATTATTTAAAGAAATAATCTGACATCTTGATATTATTGTATCTAATAATTGATATCTACTATTAGTAATTAAAATAGCTATTATATTTTCTTCAGGTTCTTCTAAAAATTTTAATAGTGAATTAGATGCAACTGTATTTAATTTTTCAGCATTCTTTATTATATAAACTTTTCGTTTTCCTAGAATTGATTTAGTGTTAAATTGTTCTTGAAGTTCAATTAGTTGTTCTTTTTTTATCCACATACCATCTGCTTCAATAATTTTTAATTCTAAAAAATTTCCTTCATCTATATTATGACATTGCATGCATTTTTCACACCCATTTTTATTGGTAAAATTTTTAGGACATAATAATGCTTTAGCAAAAGCAAGGGCAAAGTCAAATGTTTTTTCATAACCATTACTTTCAAATAGATATGCATGAGTAAGTCGTTGTTTTTTTATTTCACTGTTTAATACAGAGTAATTCAATTTTTGTTCTTCAATATATTCATCTAACACATAATCACCTCTTTAAAAAACAAATAGCAATACTAATAATAACGAAAAAAGTGCTGGTAAACCTAAAACACTTACTAACAAAACGGTTATAATATTTATAGGTATCATTAATCCAAATGAACCAATTATTAAATTAAAACCATACAATAAAAATGAACCAACAACTATTTTTCTTCCTAATATAAATATTTGTTTCAGCATTTTTTCACCTCAATAAAATATATGCTTACTTTTTTTAGGTATGATTTAGTTAATTTTGTTTAGAAATATTTTTTCGATCTTCAAGCGCTAATTCAAGAGTAAGTGAATCTATATATTCCATATCCGCACCGATTGGTATACCACTAGCTATTTTAGAAACCACTACATCTTTACCTTCTAATAATTTTACTATATATAGTGCAGTAGTTTCACTTTCAATACTAGGTTTAACTGCAAGGATAACTTCTTTTATGTCTTCAATTTCAATTCTTTCTATTAATTTATCTAAATTAATATCTTCAGGATTTATTCCATCAAGTGGAGAAATTAAGTTATTTAATACATAATATATACCACTATATGAACCCATTTTTTCAAATAAAATTATATTTTTAGGATCATCAACTACACATATTGTTTTTCGATTACGACTTTTATCTAAACATATATCGCATAAATCGTTTTCAGTTAAATTATTACAGTGTTTGCATTTTTTAGTATTTACTTTTACATTTTTAATAGAATCAGAAAATAAATCAATTATTTCATCATCAAGTTCTAAAACATGGAATGCTAAACGTTCAGCAGTTTTATCACCAATTCCTGGTAATTTTTTAAAACACTCTTTTAAATTGTTTAATGTTTGTGGATACATTAGAAAAGTCCTGGCATTCCTTTAGTAAATTTTCCCATTTTTTCTTCTGTTATTTTATCAATTTTTTTCATTGCGTCATTAACTGCTACGACAATCATATCTTCTAACATTTCTAAATCATCTTTTTCTAATTCTTCACTTTTTATTTTTACTTCCAATATTTCTTTTTTACCATTTACTTTTACATTTACTAAAGAAGAAGTACCTTCAAAAGTTTGATCATCAATTTCTTCTTTTGTTTTCATCATATCTTTTTGTAGCTTTTGAGCTTGTTTCATCATTGCTTGTATATTCATTATATCCCTCTTTCTAATTAATTATATTCTACTATATTATCAAATAATTGGTCAATATCATTATTAACTGATGTTTTCTCATTAGAATTTAAAATTTCTTCAATATTTATATTATCATCAATATGTTTAAATTCACGTTTTTTATTATTAAAGTCATCTTTAATAACATTCCATTCATCTAAATAAGTAGAAATAATTTTATAATCTTTATTATAAACTTTTTTAAACATTTTTTCAATGGTTAATAATTTCTCATTAAATAAATCTGAAATATGTTCTGTATCATATACAAATATCAAATATTCATCTCCAACAGCTTTTAATTTTCCATCTAAAACCATTGATGCTTCATAATTATATTCTGGATTTAAAATCAAATTTCTTATTTGTTCTAAATCGTTTTTAAATTCAAGAAAATTTCTTTTATTAAAAGAACTTAAAGCATTATTAATTCTAATTTCTTTTACTTTTTTTAATTCTTCTTTTATTTTTTGATTTACTTTATCTAGTATTTTATCTTCAATTTCTTCTTTTATTTTTTTAGTAATGTTATTTTCTTCAGTCGTTTTATCTGGAATATTTTTATCTATATTTAACGTTTTAGCTTCTAAATTTTTCACTTCTAATTTAGGCTTTTGAATATGTGATGATGATACTTCTTCTAATCCTTCTTGACTTATTAATTTTATCATAGAAGTTTCTAAAATTATTTTTTGATTAACTGATTGTTTCATCATACCAAGAGTTTCATTTAATATTTCAATTCCTTTTATAACGAACTTTTGTTCAATATCAATATCATACAATTGATAGTTACTATTGTTTTCTTTAAAATATTCAAATGCATTTTTATACATCAAAATGTTTTTCATAAAAAGCATTATTTCTTCTATTAGTTTAGCAAGATTTTTTCCATTTTTATCATATTGATTTATTATTTTTAATACTTTAGAAACATCTTTTTCAATTAAACTAACAACTAATTCTTTTATATCTTCAGCTGCTAATGTTCCATTAATTTCATGAACATCTTGAGGAGTAATTTCTTTATCAGTAAAAGAGCTAACTTGGTCTAGCATACTTAAGGCATCACGCATTCCACCATCAGCAAGTCTAGCCAATTCTTTTAAAGCATCGTCAGTTATATTTATATTTTCAACATTTGTTACCTCTTTTAAATGGTTCAATATCAATTCATCGGGAATTTTTTTAAAATCAAATCTTTGACAACGTGATAAAATAGTAGCTGGTATTTTTTGAGGTTCTGTTGTTGCCAAAATAAACACAATATGACTAGGAGGTTCTTCTAAAGTTTTTAACAATGCATTAAAAGCTCCAACCGTTAACATGTGAACTTCATCAATAATATAAATTTTATATTTTCCAGTGTTAGGAACAAGATTTACTTTACTTTTTAATTCTCTAATTTCATCTACTCCATTATTTGATGCAGCATCTATTTCAATTACGTCAATCATTTGTTTTTTATTATATTGAATACAGTTGACACATTCATCACATGGAGTTACATCTTTTAAATTTAAGCAATTAATAGTTTTAGCTAAAATTTTGGCTATACTAGTTTTTCCTGTACCCCGTGGACCAGTAAACAGATATGCGTGAGTTAATTTATTATTTTTAATTGAGTTTTTTAATGTTTGAACAACTATTTTTTGACCAACAACTTGATCAAATTTAGTTGGACGATATTTTCTATATAAAGCTTGATACATAATTTAAAATATCTTATATATAATTTAGTTACAAGAGAGATATTGTTTTTTCACTAAATATATATAACATTTCCTTTTTAGATTTCTCTCTTAATTTACAATAACATTCTATACCAACATTATAGCACATTACATTGCATAAAAACCAATCATTTTCTTTTATTTATAAAAAATTTTTTCAACATAATAGAACATTCGTTCGAGTGAGTGACATTTTTATCAATAACTATATTTTTCATGTTTTTAAGATATCCATATTTAGGACTTTCAGTAGCGTATATAATTTTCTTTATTCGAGATTGTTCTATTGCACCACAACACATCATACAAGGTTCTAAAGTTACATAAATTTCACATTCTTCTAAACGCCAAGTTTTTAATTTTTTACACGCTTTTTCTAGCGCTATTATTTCTGCATGTTTTATAACGTTTTGTTTATTTTCTCTTTGATTATGTGCTTTAGAAATTATTTTATTATTTTTAACAATTACAGCTCCAACGGGAACTTCTTTTTTAGCATAAGCTTTTTTTGCTTCTTTAATAGCAGCCATCATATAATCTTGCATAAATACACCTCATTTTTTTGTAATAAAAAAGCACACACGTTCAGAGATACTTAAGGCTGCTATCTTCCGATTCTGACCTGTTTCATATATAAACGTTGTGCTATTACAATAATATCTTATTTTTAGTTATTTTGCAAGTTTTTATAGAATTTAATATACATTTTTCATTTTGATGTTTCACGTGAAACATCAAAATATTTTATTATATCTATATCATTCAATTCAATTTTATAAATAACAATGTTTCACGTGAAACATTGTTATCTGTTTATATTATTAGGCAAAAGAATGCTTGTTTTTTTATACTTAAAATTAATATTAATTTATTTTGAATTTAATTATGTTTTATGTTTAGTAATGTTTCACGTGAAACATTACTACTGAATTTTATTATTTGTTATTACGTATTTATATATTTTTTATATGTTTCACGTGAAACATATAAAAAAAGAAACTATTGTTTCTCTGAATTTCCTTGATTTTCTTCAACAGTTTCTTCTTTATCCATAATAGTTATAGTACTTACTTTTTGATTATCTTTTAAGTTTATTAATTTAACACCTTGAGCAACACGTCCTGTTGATGATACTTGATTTAAAGATAATCTAATAATAATTCCATTATCAGTTATAATCATTAAATCTTCATCACCATAAACACATTTAAATGATACAATATTGCCATTTTTTTCGGTTACATTTAAAGCTTTTACACCTTTACTACCACGGTGTGTTATTCTATATTCAGATAATTCAGTTTTCTTACCATATCCTTTTTCAGTTACAACTAAAACTTGATGACCGTTTTTAGCAATTTCACAACCTACACAGCTTCCATCACCAATATCAATACCTTTAACACCAGATGCTGTTCTTCCCATAACTCTTATTTCATTTTCATCTATACGAACCATTCTTCCGTTTGAAGAAGCTATTAACACTTCATTATCCCCGTTAGTTTTCTTAACTGCTAGAAGTTCATCTTCATCTTTTAAAGTAATAGCAATTTTTCCACTAACTCTTATATTTTCAAACTCTTTTAAATTAGTCTTTTTAATTAAACCTTTTTTCGTACAGAATACTACATATTTAGAATCATCATCATTAGTCACTTTTAACATTGCTTTAACTTGTTCACCTTTTTCAAGTGGTAAAAGATTTATAATTGGTAAACCTTTAGATTGACGATTGAATAAAGGAATTTTATATCCTTTCATTCTGTAAACTTTTCCTTTATTTGTAAAGAACATTATATAATCATGAGTAGTCATTGTAATCATATTTTCAACATAATCTTCCTCATTGGTTGACATTCCCTTTACACCTACTCCACCACGATTTTGAGTTCGATAGTTTTCAGTATTCATACGCTTTATGTAACCTTTATCAGTAAGAGAAACAACAATTTTTTCAACCGGAATTAAAGATTCATCCTCAATATATTCTATAGCTGTCATATCAATATTAGTACGTCTTTCATCTCCGTATTTATCTCTAATTTCAATTAATTCATCCTTAATAACTTTCAAAATATTCTCATTACTACTTAATATTTCTTTTAATTCTTGAATTAGTTTTAATAATTCTTTTAAATCGTTTTCAATTTTTTCTCTTTCTAAACCAGTTAAACGACGAAGTTTCATTTCCAAAATAGCATTAGCTTGAACTTCAGATAAGCCATAATTATTAATCAAACCTTCTCTTGCTTTATCATCTGATTTTGAAGCCTTAATTAACTTAATTATTGCATCAATATTATCTAACGCTATTTTTAATCCCTCTAAAATATGAACTCTTTTTTCAGCTACACTTAAATCATATTTAGTTCTTCTAATAATAATTTCCTTTTGAAAATCAATATATTTACTAATAATATCCCTTAAACCTAAAGTTTTAGGAACACCTTGATCAAGCATTAAAAACATAATACCATATGATGTTTGAAATGATGTATGCTTATAAAGTTTATTAAGTACAACTTGAGCATTCGCATCTTTCTTTAAAGTAATAGTAATTTTAATTCCCTCTTTTAAATCAGAGTGATAATCAGAAATTCCCTCAATTACTTTATTATGTACCAATTCAGCAACTTTATTTTTTAATTCCGAAGTATTAATACCATATGGAACTTCATCAATAATAATATATTGACGACCATTTTTTTCTTCAATACGTGCCCTACTACGAATAGTTATTACACCTCTACCCGTTTCATAAGCTTTCTTTATTCCACTATTTCCCAATATAGTCGCACCTGTTGGAAAATCTGGTCCCTTAATATATTCCATAAGACCTAAAACATCTATTTCAGGATTATCAATATAAGCAATACAACCATCAATTACTTCTTTTAAATTATGAGGTGGTATATTGGTAGCCATACCAACAGCAATTCCAGTTGTTCCATTAACTAATATATTAGGAAATCTAGAAGGTAATATTTCTGGTTCCTTTTCAGATTCATCAAAATTAGGAACAAAATCAACTGTATTTTTATTAATATTACGCAATAATTCTAAAGATATTTTTGATAATCTTGATTCTGTATAACGCATAGCTGCAGCGCCATAACCCTCTATATTACCAAAATTACCATGACCATCAACTAACATATATCTATATGAAAAATCTTGAGCCATTCTAACCATTGCTTCATAAATACTAGAATCACCATGTGGATGATATTTACCCATAACATCTCCTACTATTCTAGCACTTTTTTTATGTGGTTTATCAGGAGTATAACCTGATTCATACATTGAATATAAAATTCTTCTATGAACAGGTTTCAAACCATCTCTTAAATCTGGTAAAGCTCTTGCAACAATAACACTCATAGAATATTCCAAAAATGAATCTTCTACTTCTTTTACTATATTATTCTTTTCACAATTATCCATAATTCACCTCCTAAACATCCAAATTTCCTACGTAAGTAGCATTAGTTTCAATAAATTCACGACGTGGTTCAACTTCCTCACCCATTAATTTCGTAAAAACTTCATCAGCTTTTACAGCATCATCAACTGTTATTTGTCTTAAAATACGTTTTTCAATATCCATAGTTGTTTCATTTAATTCTTCAGCATCCATTTCTCCTAAACCTTTCATTCGCATAATATCATATTTTGCATTTGGGTTTAAAGTTTTTAAATATTCATCTCTTTCTTGCTCATTTAAAACGTATTTAATAGTTTTACCATGCTTAATAACAAATAATGGTGGTTGCGCGGCATAAACATGTCCTGCCTCTACAATTGGTCTAAAAAATCTATAAAATAAAGTTAATAATAAAACTCTAATATGTGATCCATCAACATCGGCATCAGTCATTATTATAATTTTACTATACCTTAATTTTGATAAATCAAAATCTTCTCCAATTCCTGTACCAAAAGCTGTTATGATAGTTCTTATTTCTTCATTTGCTAAAGCTCTATCTAAACGGGCCTTTTCAACATTTAAAATTTTACCACGAAGTGGTAAGATAGCTTGAGTCATACTGTTTCTTCCTTTAATTGCAGAACCACCAGCTGAATCTCCTTCGACTAAAAATATTTCGCATTCTTTGGCATCTTTACTTTTACAATCAGATAATTTTCCCCATACATTGGTTAAATCTAAATCACCTTTTCGTCTAGTAAGTTCACGTGCTCTTTTAGCAGCCATTCTAGCATTTGAAGCCAAAATACATTTTTCAACTATTTTTTTTGCTTCATCAGGATTTTCTAGTAAAAATCTTTCAAAACCTTCACTAAATACATTATCAGCTATTTTTCTAACTTCAGCATTTCCTAATTTTGTTTTAGTTTGTCCCTCAAATTGTGGGTCAGGATGTTTACATGAAATAATCATAGTTAATCCTTCTTTTACATCATCACCACTTAAAGCATCGTCTTTTTCTTTTAAAATATTTTTCTTACGAGCATAACTATTAATAATTCTTGTCAAAGCCCTCTTTACGCCATCTTCATGTGTTCCACCCTCATGGGTATTAATATTATTAGTAAAAGAGTAAATTCTTGACTTATAATCAGTATTATATTGAAAAGCAACTTCCAATGAAATACCATTTTGTTCACCCATTAAATGGACAATTTCTCCATGGATAGGAGTTTGAGATTTATTAAGCATTGCTACATACTCACTAATACCACCTTGGTAAACAAATTCTTCTTTTTTCTTTCCAACTTCATCACGATCATCACATAAAATAATTCTTAAACCTCTATTTAAAAAGGCTAATTCCCTTACTCTTGTTTTTAATATTTCATAATCAAACTCTTGAGTTTCAGTAAAAATTTCAGGGTCTGGTTTAAAAGTTACTGTAGTTCCAGTTCTATCAGGTGAACATTTATCTATTACTTTCAATGGTTCAACCGTTTTTCCACCTTTTTCAAATCTTATATAATGAACCTTGCTATCTTGATAAACTTTTACTTCTACCCAACTACTTAAAGCATTTACAACACTTGCTCCTACTCCGTGAAGTCCACCAGATACTTTATATCCACCTCCACCGAATTTTCCACCAGCATGTAAAACGGTATAAACAGTTTCTACAGTTGATAAACCAGTTTTTTTATGAACACCTACTGGTATTCCACGACCATCATCTTTTACAGTAACAGAATTATCTCGATTAATTATTATTTCGATATCATCACAATAACCAGCTAAAGCTTCATCAATTGCATTATCAACAATTTCCCATACTAAATGATGTAATCCTCTCGCACTTGTGGTACCTATATACATTCCTGGTCGTTTTCTTACAGCTTCTAAACCCTCAAGTACCTGTATATCCGATGCATCATAATGTTCACTATTCTTTTCCATTTTCCACCTCTTCTATTTTTCCATCATCTATTTTTAATATTTTTGCACTCTCTAAAATTGATTTATCAAAATTATCTAAATCAGTTGTTGTTATAATGGTTTGAATATTATTTTTGATGTATTTCAATAGATTATTTTTTTTGATAATATCTAATTCACTAAAGACATCATCCAATAATAAAATTGGAGTATCATTTTTATATTTTTTAAAAACCTCAATTAAAGATAATTTAGTAGCAATTATAGCAATTCTTTGTTGACCTTGTGAACCATAATATTTTAAATTATTATTTCCTAAAAAAAATTCAATATCATCTAAATGAGGACCTATTAAAGTTTTCTTTAACTGTAATTCTTTAAATATATTATCTTCATAAAGTTTTAACCATGAATTTTTAATATCACTTTCATCAGATATTACAATACTTGGATTATATTTTATATAAAATTCCTTACAACCAGTTAAATCTTCGTATATTTTAGCACAGTATTCATTTAACCTATTAACTATTTTTTTACGCATCTTATAAATTAAAATACCTCTATCAATTAAATACCCGGTTAAGACTTTAATGTAGTTATCAAATTCATCGATATTTTGTTTTAATCTTTCGTTGCGCATTTTAAGTAACCTATTATACTCTGATAAAATATTAATATAGTTGCTATATAGTTGACTTAATTCTAAATCTAAAAAATTTCGACGATTAGCAGGATTTCCTTTTATAATATCTAAATCTTCAGGATAAAAAATAATAATATTCATATTAGAAATATAATCACTTATTTTTCTTATTTCTTTACCATCAAGAAATAAATTTTTCTTTTTTTTATTATTTACTTCTAATAAATATTTAATATTATTTTTTACTAAAGAACCTTTTAGTTTAAAAAAATCACATCCGCTTTTAATTAAACTGTTATCTATAAATGAACGATGTGATTTAGTAAGCCCAAGTACATAGATACTTTCTAATAGATTAGTCTTTCCGACAGCGTTATTTCCATAGATTATATTTAACCCATTAGATAAATTAACAACTGATGAATCATAATTTCTAAAATTAACTAGTTCTATCTCCTTTATATACATAAAATACCTCTTCTTGATACATTTAAAAAATATGTACTCCTCTACATCTATACCCATTATACCATAAAATAGTAGGTTTTTCCATAAAAAAATAGCCCATTGACTATTTTTTTTAAGTTAATTTTCGTTTTTTTAGAATAGCTTCTAACCTAGTAGCACGCAAAATCTGATTATCAAGCGATTCAAAAGAAATATCAAATTCTACATCTTGACCATCGGCAAAACTAATTAAAGTATGACGATTAATTTTTTGGTAATCTTTTATTAACTTTAAGCTAATCCATGCACAATGACTAAAACGTGGCGAACTTGTTGGAAAAAAGATTAATTCAGTACTTTCTTCAATTATAATTGGAGCTTTATAGTTATAACCTAATAAATTTTTAGTTCCTTCAAAACGTCCTACATAAGAACTACCAAAATAGCGACAGCTTTGATCAATAATTTTTTGAACCGATTGATTAACAATTAAAATTTCTTCCTGTTCTATTATTCTTGATGTATTATCATCAATTGGTATAACTGCACATGTTGTTTTATTTATTTCATAATTTTCCAACATATACCAAACACCTCCCTACTAATAACATTCAATAAAAATATTGAATTTCCTCTTTTATACCATAAAATATTGTCGAAATTTATCAAAATTTGTCGATTTAAGTAAAAAAAAAGAACAAATTAGTATGTTCTTATAGGCAAAATTAATTGAGTTAAGTCATCAATTGATGTACTTTTTATTATAATTGGTTTTATTTCTCCATTAAATAAAAGTTCTATTTCATCACAATCAATATATCTTAAAGCTTCTAACATATATTTAGAACTAAAAGAAATTCTAATATCTTCTTTATTAACATTATCAACCATAACTTTTTCAACAACATTTCCTATTTCAGGAATATTTGAAGAAATTGTAACTAAATCATCTTTTGTTTCTAAACAAATTGTATTTTTATCAGATTCATTAGTTAATAATGATGCCCTGTCAATTGAATCATAAAATTGATTTAATTTTACTTTTAAAACAATTTTAAATTCTTTTGGAATTAATTTAGAAGTATCAGGATAAGTTCCATTAATTAAACGGGACATAAAGATGATATTATTAAATCTAAAAATAATTTTATTATTAAAAATATGTAATTCAACTTCTCCTTCATCATCTATTAGTAATTTATTTAATTCAATAATATTTTTACTAGGTATTACAATATTTATATCTTCATCACTTGAGTTATTTAAAGTTAAAACTTTTTTTGATAAACGATAAGAATCAGTTGCAGTACATTCTAAAGTATCTTTAGAAATTTTTAAATTAATTCCTGTTAAAATAGGTCTTGATTCTTGATTAGAAGTAGCAAATACTGTTTGATGAATTAAATTCTTTAAAACCTTATTAGCAAGAATAATAGGATGTTTATTTTCTTCTAATTCTATATTTGGATATTCGCTTACATTATTACAATTTAATTTAAATGAAGAATTACTTGAAGATATTGAAATCGTTGAATCAAAAATTTCTTCAATTGTTATAATTTCATTAGGTAACTTTCTTATTATTTCATATATATAATGTCCTGAAACAACTATATCCCCACATTTTTCAATTTGTTCAATATTTTTTTCTGGTATAAATGTTTTTATGGAAATATCATTATTGGTACTCATTAAAAATAATCCATTATTAGTTAATTCAAATTTAATACAATTTAAAATAGGTATTAAATTTTTATTAGAAATTCCTTTTATTACATAATTTAAATGTTCCATTAATATATTTTGTTTAATTTTAATTTTCATATCTTACTCCTTATAACTAAAATTTATTTTTATTGGTAAAAATAGCAAAAACCAAAAATTCTTTTATATTATTATTTAATATATATTATTATTATTACTGTGGAAACTGTGGAAAACTTTATTTTTTTAATCAAAATAAGGCATTAATAACAATTTTTTACTGTGGAAAACGATTTAGTAATTGTTATTTAATCTGTTCTATTAACTTTTCCACCTCAATTTTAAATAATTTATCATTTTTTATTTCTTTTTTAATTTTATCCACAGAGTGCATAACTGTAGTGTGATCTTTTCCACCAAATTCTAAACCAATTTTAGGTAAAGATTCTTCAAGTTCTGTTCTACATATATACATAGCAACTTGTCTAGGAATGGCAATTTTAGCAATTCTTTTTTTACTTTTTAAGTCATCTACAGTTATATTATAGTGATTGGCTACTAACATCATTACTTGTTCTACTTTATTTTTAGCCTGAATACTTTTTACAAAATAGTCTTTTAAAGCTTCATTAGCAAGTTCTAAATCAATATCTGATCCATTCATAATAGTTGCATAAGCTAAAACTCTTGTAATCGCACCTTCTAATTTTCGAATGTCGCTGGTGCAGTTACTTGCAATAAATTCTTTTACATCTTCGGGAAATTTAATAGATATATTATGTTCTTCTATTTTCTTTGAAATTATATCCATTCTTAATTTAAAATCAGGTGGTAAAATATCAATTGTTAATCCCCAATTAAACCTTGTTCTTAAACGTTCTTCTAATTTTTTTAAATCATCTGGTGATCTATCAGAAGAAATTATAATTTGTTTATTATTTTGATGTAATTCATTAAAAGTGTTAAAAAATTCTTGTTGAGTTGTATTAGCAATTTCTAAATACTGAATATCATCAATCATTAAGACATCAATATTACGATACTTATTTTTAAAATTATCAGTCATTTCAAAGTTATTTTCTTTACTACGTTTACATATTTGTAAAAAGTCATTAACAAATTTTTCACTAGTAACATATAAAACTTTAAGATGGCTATTTTTAACAATATAATTACCAATTGCCTGCATTAAATGAGTTTTCCCCAGCCCACTTTTACTATATAGAAATAAAGGATTATACATAGAACCAGGTTTTTCAGCAACAGCTAAAGCAGTGGCTTTGGCAAATCTATTACTCTTCCCTACTATAAAATTATCAAAAGTATATCTTGAGTCTAAATTGCTTTCAAAATTTGCATTTGAAGGAACACCAATTGCATCAGCATCAACATTAACATTATTATTAACCTCTTCTTCAATTACATATTCAAATTTAAAGTTTGAACCAGTTATTTCAGTAAAAACCTCTTCCACTAATTCATTATAATTTTCCTTTAAATGTTTTTTATGAACATGCATAGGAACTAAAACAGTTGCAGTATCATCTTTTAAATCGATAAGTTTAGTATCCAAAAACCATGTTTCAAATAACATTGGGGATAAATTTTCTTGTATTTTTTGCAAAAATTGCTTCCAAATAGTATTAGTATCCATATATTCACCTCAATCACATATCCATTTTACCTTATTTTTAAACAAAAATAAAGACATTTCCACAAAAAAATGTGGAAAAAAGTTTTCCACATGTGAAATAAAAATTAAAAATTAAAAGTTTTCCACAATTGTGTGGAAAAGTATAAATACATCAAAAATTATAATATGTTTAGTTGTGGTGTAAAAAAAATCATGAAAATTAAGTAATATTTAAAAAATGGCAAATATTAGAATGTTAAAAATATTTTTCCACATATGCTGTGGATAAGTTAATTTAATGGTTGAAAACATTGGAAAAATGCCTGTCTATTACATATATTTGAAAGAAAAATCATAAATTTAGAAAAAAACATCAAAAAAAATTGACAAATATAGCAAAAATATATATAATTATTGTCAGCTGTTAAATTTAACTCAGGAGGTGTTATAGATGAAAAGAACTTATCAACCAAATAATCGTAAGAAAAGTAAAAAACATGGCTTTTTTGCTCGTATGAAAACAAATATTATTAATAAGAGAAGAAAAAAAGGTCGTAAAGTTTTATCTCATTAAGCCATCATAAGCGATGGCTTTTTGTTAAAGGTTGTGTTTATTATGAAAAAAATTAACATTTTAAAGAATAATAGAGATTTTAATCGAATTATCAATAATACAAAACCAATAAAAAGTAATAACTTTATTATATATGTGGAAAAAGTAAATGAACCATCATATCATTTTGGTTTTTCGGTTGGAAAAAAAATAGGAACAGCTGTGATGAGAAATAGAATAAAAAGGCAACTAAAAAGTATAATAGATAAGAAAAAATACATTAATGGATTTAATTGTATTGTAATTGCGAAAAAAAAAGTTCTATCACTTACATATAATGAAATGAAAGATGAACTTTTAAAAATATTAGAAAATATAAAAATTATAGAAGGAGAAAAATAATGCCTAAAAGAATTTTAAAATTTATTGCTATATTTATATTGATGTTAACCTTAACAGGATGTACTAAATATTTAAAGGATGATGATAAAAAACCAGTTACAAATGAATTAACTGGACAAAGATTGACTGAAAATATTCTTTGTCAGCCAAAAGAAAAAGAAGTTATTAAAATTTATGAAAAACATGATTACAATTTAGAAAAATTACCAGATTGTAATGAAATGAAAATATTTTCAGGTGGTTATGAGGGAATATGGACAACAATTTTTGTTAAACCCCTAGCCTATTTAATTGTATCATTAGGTACATTTGTTAAAAATTATGGTTTAGCTATAATAATTCTTACTTTAATTATTAGATTAATTTTATTACCTATTACTAAAAAAACAGCTATGCAATCAGAAAATATGAAATTAGCCAAACCAGATTTAGATAAGTTAGAAAAGAAATATCGTGGTAAAACCGATCAACAAAGTACTCAACAAAAAGCTCAAGAAACATTTATGATTTATAAAAAATATAATATAAATCCCCTATCTGGATGTTTATTTGCTTTAATTCAAATTCCTCTTTTCTTTGCATTTTATGAATCACTAAATAGATTACCAGCCGTATTTGAAGAAAAGTTTTTATCTTTCCAATTAGGCACCAGCCCATTAGTTGGAATTTCAAATGGTTCATATCAATATCTTTTAATAATTGCTCTTGTAATTTTAACAACTTATTTATCATTTAAATTAAATTCTACTGCATCTCCAACTCCTGAACAAGAAAAACAAATGAAGTTAATGACAAATGTAATGGTTATAATGATTTCTTTTGCATCATTAACTATTTCAACAGGAATTGCAATTTATTGGATTGTCAACAGTACATTTACTATTGTTCAAAATTTATTGTTAAGGAGAAAGAAAAATGTTAAAGCATGAAATAATAAGTGGTAAAAACAAAGATGAAATTATTAAAGAATATTTAGAACAAAACAATTTAAAAGAAGATGATATTTATATTAATGAAAGTATTGTTACAGGAAAATTGTTCACATCAAAAAAATATGAATTAGAGATAATAAAAAAAGACGACATTAAAACATTTATTAAAGAATATTTTAATACTTTAGGAAAGTTAATGAACATATCTATTAAAGTAGAAATAAGAGTTGCTGATGATATTTATAATATCTTATTAATAGCAGATAATAGTTCTATCATAATTGGAAAAGAAGGAAAAAATTTAGAGGCAATTCAAACATTATTAAGACAAACTATAAGTGCCCAAGTGAAAAACAAATTGAAAATAAATGTTGATGCTTCAGGTTATAAAGCTAAAAAGAATAAACATTTAGAACATGAAATTAGAAAAATAGCTTTAGAAATTGAAAAAACTAAACTTGATGTTAAATTAGACCCAATGAATTCTTTTGAAAGAAGAATTGTTCATAATGTTATAAGTGAATATCAAAATTTAAGTACCACAAGTGTTGGTGAAGCACCTAATAGATATGTAATTATCAAATATGAAGACTAATAGTCTTTTTTTTGATTGAATTATTATAAAAGTATATTTATTTTAAAAGATAATTATAGTATAATAATCATAGAAAGTTGGTTTTAAAATGATAAATGATATTCAAACATTAAATAGCAATGTTAAAGATTTAAACAAAGATAATTTTTTATTCGCGCATTTTATTTTAGGAAAAAAAGAAATACCTTTTAATTCTGAAATTTTATTAGTTAATAATGTTTTAGATAAATCATTAGATTTAATATATAATGTTGAAAATAATAATCAAACAATAAAATTTCCTATACAAAATGTTAAAAATATTTCCTATAAAACATTTACCAAAATTCAAAATATTCCTAAAAAAAATGAATCATATGAGTTAAAAAGTGTGTTATTATCAGCTGTGGTATTTGGAGGAAATCCAATGTTACAATTATTAGGAAATAGTATATTTAATTCTTTATTTGATCAAATAAAGAATGGTTATAGTAAGGTTAGTTTCAATACATATTACGAAATTATTATTGAAATAGATGAACAAAAATATATTATAAATTCTTTAACTAATCCAGAAGAATTTATAAAGCAATTGAATTTATAAATAAAAATCGTTTTTTATAGAAACGTTTTTTTATCTAAAAAAATATTTATAATTTAGAAAATAACTTTTAATTAAAGAAAAAATCAATTTAAAATAATCTTGACTAATAACTATGATACTGATAGAATAACATTTAGTGGAAAGGGATGATGAGGTTTTGAACGATACAATAGCAGCAATATCAACATCTTTAGGAATAGGTGCAATATCTATAATACGGGTAAGTGGAACAGAAGCATTAGAAATAGTAAATAAAATTTTTTCAGGTAAGGATTTAAAAAAAGTTAAATCTCATACTATTCATTATGGTTATATTGTGGATAAAGATGAAAAAATTGATGAAGTTTTGGTAACTGTTTTATTAAGTCCAAAAACTTTTACAAGAGAAAATGTTGTTGAAATAAATGCTCATGGAGGAATAGCAACAACTAATAAAATATTAGAACTATTATTACTTAATGGGTGTAGATTAGCTGAACCAGGTGAATTTACTAAAAGAGCATTTTTAAATGGAAGAATTGATTTAACGCAAGCTGAAGGTGTGATGAATTTAATAAATTCTAAAACTGAAAAAATGATGAAAATGTCTTTAAATCAAGTAAGAGGTAATGTTTCTAATTTAGTAAAAGATTTAAGACAAAAAATATTAGAAATTTTAGCTAATATAGAAGTTAATATAGATTATCCAGAATATGAAGATATAGAACAAGTAACAACAAAACATTTACAAGAATTACTTTATAGTATTAAAGAAAAATTAACTAAAATTTTAGATGAAAGCAAGAATGGTAGAATTTTAAAAGAAGGAATAACAGCTTCAATAGTAGGAAAACCTAATGTCGGAAAAAGTAGTTTATTAAATAAACTATTAGAATATGATAAGGCTATTGTAACTGATATTGAAGGGACAACAAGAGATTGTGTTGAGGGAACTCTTAATATAAATGGTGTTTTGTTTAATTTTATTGATACAGCAGGAATAAGACAAACTGATGATGTAGTAGAAAAAATAGGTGTTAATAAAAGTTTAGAACTTATTAAAAATTCTAAAGTTGTAATTTATTTATTAAATAATAATGAAGTTTTAACTGAAAATGAATTAGAAACAATAAAATCTTTAGATAAAAAAAATTCTATTATTATTGTTAATAAAATGGATTTACCAACTAAAATAGATTTTAATCAATTACCTGATAATGTAATTAAAATGAGTGTTTTAAATGATGAGGGAATAAATAAATTAAAAGAAAGACTTAAAACTTTATTTAATTTAGAAAGAATTGAAACTGAAGATATGACATATTTAACAAGTTCCAGGTCTTTAGCAATTATCAGACAATGTTTAGATAAAATAAAAGAAATTCAAAAAGGTATTGATGATAATATTCCTGTTGATATTATTGAAATAGATATTAAAGAAATATGGAACCTTTTAGGAAAAATTATAGGTGAAACTTATGAAGATGAATTAATTGATCAATTATTTAGTCAATTTTGTTTAGGAAAGTAGATGATGGTATGAATTATGAAATAATAGTAGTTGGAGGAGGACATGCAGGTGTTGAGGCCGCTTTAGCAAGTGCCAGAAAAAATCATAAAACGTTATTGATAACGATGAATAAAAATAATATAGCTGATATGCCTTGTAATCCTTCAATAGGAGGAAGTGCCAAAGGAATTGTTGTAAGGGAAATAGATGCTTTAGGTGGCCAAATGGGTAAAACCGCTGATAAAGCTCAAATTCAAATGAAAATGTTGAATTATAAAAAAGGTCCAGCTGTACGTGCCTTACGTGCCCAGGCGGATAAAATAACATATCCAAAAGAAATGATAAAAGTTTTAGAAAACACAGATAATTTAGAAATTCTAGAAGATACAGTTATTGATTTAATGGTTGAAGATAACAAAATTAAAGGTGTTGTAACTGAAGAAAAAGGTAAAATATTTTCTCAAGCAGTTATTTTAACAACAGGAACATATATGCGTTCAAATATTTTGATAGGAAGTAATAGAACTGTAAGTGGACCACATGGCGAAAAGACAAGTAAATTTTTAAGTGATTGCTTATCAAAGTTAGGATTTAATATAGTAAGATTAAAAACAGGAACACCACCACGAATAGCAAAAGATAGTATTGATTTTTCTGTTTTAAAAGAAGAAAAAGGTGATAATAAAAACTGGAGTTTTAGTTTTGATGAAATTAATAATTATGATGTTAATTCTCAAGTACCTTGTTATTTAACTTATACTAATGAAAATACCCATAATATAATTAAAGAAAATATTAATAAATCTAGTATGTATGGAGGCCTAGAGGGAAAATTAGGAATAGGTCCTAGATATTGTCCATCAATAGAAGATAAAATAGTTCGTTTTAGTGATAAAGAAAGACATCAATTATTTTTAGAACCAGTTAGTTTATATTATGATGAAATTTATTTACAAGGTTTTTCCACTAGTATGCCTGTTGAAATTCAAGAAAAAATGGTTCATAGTTTAAAAGGATTAGAAAATGCTAAAATATTAAAAAATGCTTATGCCATTGAATATGATGCTATTTATCCAACAATTTTAAAACAAAGTTTAGAAACAAAATTAATAGAAAACTTATTCACTGCTGGTCAAATAAATGGTACCAGTGGTTATGAAGAAGCAGCATGTCAAGGTTTAATTGCAGGTATAAATGCCGGGTTAAAATTAGAAAAAAAAGAACCACTTATTTTGAAAAGAAGTGATGCTTATATAGGAGTTTTAATTGATGATTTAGTTACTAAAGGCATCAGAGATCCTTATCGTTTATTAACATCAAGAGCTGAATATCGATTACTTTTAAGACATGATAATGCTGATTTAAGATTAAGAGAATATGGATACAAAGTAGGTTTAATTGATGAAGAAAGATATAATAAATATTTAGAAAAAAAGGATAAAATTGAAGAATTAACTAACATTTTAAAAGAAAAGAGATTAAATCCAACTGAAGAAAACAATAACTTTTTAATAGAATTATCTTCATCACCTTTAAAAGATAGTATCAGTTTTTATGAATTATTAAAACGTCCTGAAATAAATCTTAATAAACTTAAACCATTAATTAATTTAGATTATGATGATGATATAAATGAGCAAGTGGAAATAAATATTAAATATGAAGGATATATTAATAAAGCTAAAAAAGAAGCCCAAAAAATTATTGATTTAGAAAATAAAATCATTCCTGAAAATATCGATTATGATAAAGTTCAAAATATAGCTAGTGAAGCTAGACAAAAATTAAAGGAAGTAAGACCAACTTCAATTGGACAAGCATTAAGAATAAGTGGAGTTAATCCAACTGATATTTCACTTTTAACAGTTCATTTAAAAAGGAAAAATCATGAGTGATATTGAATTTATTAATTACTTAAAAGATTTAAAAATTAATTTAAGTGAAAAGCAGTTAAAACAATTTCAAAAATATTATGAATTGTTAGTAGAGTGGAATGAAAAAATAAATTTAACAGCTATAACTAAAAAGGAGGATGTTTATTTAAAACATTTTTATGACAGTGCTTGCATAGTAAAAGCTGTTGATTTAAATAAAATATCAACTTTATGTGATGTAGGTTCTGGGGCAGGATTTCCTGGAATAGTTATTAAAATATTGTTTCCTAATGTAAAAGTTGTATTAGTAGACGCTTTAAATAAAAGAATAAACTTTTTAAAACTTGTAATTAAAGAATTAGATTTAAAATTAATTGAAGTTTATCATGAAAGAGCGGAAATATATGCATTAAATAATCGTGAAAAATTTGAAGTTGTAACCGCTAGGGCCGTCGCACCTTTAAATATATTATCAGAATTATGTTTTCCACTAGTTTCATTAAATGGGTATTTTGTTCCATTAAAAGGTAATATTTCAAATGAAATAATTAATTTAGATAATATAATAAAAAAGTTAGGTGGTTCTAAAATTATAAAATATGAATTTACCTTACCAAAAGAAAATAGTCAAAGAACAATATTAAAAATAGAAAAAAAGTTTTCCACAGCTTTAAAATATCCAAGAAAATATAGTGAAATAAAAAAACATTCATTATAAAATGATGTGCTTTTTTTGTAAAATCACTTGCAATATTTTCATCAATATAGTATTATATATATAAGAAAAAAAGGAGTGGGTAGCGTGGATACAGCTAAACAAGTTTTGAATTTAAACATTGATGATGTATTACCAAATCGTTTTCAACCACGTATAAGGTTTAATGAAGAAGCTTTAGATGAATTAACAAATTCAATTAAAGAACATGGTGTTATTCAACCAATAACAGTTAGACCAATTGGTAATAAATATGAAATAGTAGCTGGTGAAAGAAGATATAAAGCCAGCGTTTTAGCTGGTAAAAAAACAATACCTGCTATTGTAGTAAATTTGGATGATAACAGTTGCGCTGAAATCGCGCTTATTGAAAATGTGCAAAGACAAGATTTAACTCCAATTGAAGAAGCTATTTCTTATAAAAAAATACTTGATATGGGAGCACTTACGCAAGAAGCTTTAGCAATAAAATTAGGAAAAAATCAATCAACAATTGCTAATAAATTAAGATTATTAAATTTAGATGAAGAAGTTCAAAGAGCATTGTTAGAAAATAGAATTTCAGAAAGACATGCAAGATCTTTATTAAAATTAAGTGAAAAAGAAAAACAAAAAGAAATCTTACATCGAATTATAAATGAAAGATTAACTGTTAGAAGAACAGATGAAGAGATAAGCAAAGTTTTAAATATAAAAGAAAATAAAATGGGTGGAGAAAGTGATAAAATGAATAATAATATTAGTAGTAATCCATTTGGAAATGGAATGAATGAAGTACCTCAAATGAATGCAAGTCAACCAGTAAATCAATTTGGCGGAATGAACGAAGTACTTCAAATGAATGCAAGTCAACCAGTAAATCAATTTGGTGGAATGAATGAAGTACCTCAAATGAATGCAAGTCAACCAGTAAACCAATTTGGCGGAATGAACGAAGAACCTCAAATGAATGCAAGTCAACCAGTAAATCAATTTGGAGGAATGAACGAAGAACCTCAAATGAATGCAAGTCAACCAGTAAACCAATTTGGAGGAATGAATGAAGTACCTCAAATGAATTCAAGTCAACCAGTAAACCAATTTGGCGGAATGAACGAAGTGCCTCAAATGAATGCAAGTCAACCAGTAAATCAATTTGGTGGAATGAATGAAGTACCTCAAATGAATACAAATCAACCAGTAAGTCAATTTGGTGGAATGAATGAGATACCTCAAATAAATCAAGTAGACGTTAATAATTTAATTGAACGAGCAAATCATATTGAAGATAATAGTATGTCATCAATTCCTATGACACCAGAAAATAATATTCAACCATCAATTGAAAATCTTAATATTCCATCAACTCCTATTGAAGATGTCAGTGAAAAAGAATTAAGACCAGTTCAATTTACCACTATTGCTGATGATATGAATAATCAAAACGGATTTAATAATTTAGAACAACAAAATCAAGTTCCAACTGGTAATTCAAATTCTCAAAATACCTTCGTGGATGATTTGGAAGATAAAGCTGTTAATATGAATTTTGGACCTGCTCAACCAGAAGTATCACAAATTGACTTTAATATTCCAACAACACCAGTTGAAAATGTTAATCAAGAAACTCCTATGGCTCAAAGTGTTAATATTCCATCTGCACCTAACATTAATCCAAATATTGAAATTCCATCATTTATGAGTGATGAAAATAGTGAATTAAGACCTAAAATGCCACAAATTGATATTCAGCCACAAATAAAATTAAATATGGTTCAAGCAATAGAAGATATAAGAAATTGTGTAGATAGCCTTGAAAAACAAGGATTTAGAATAGAAAGAGAAGAATTTGACTTAAATAACAATTATCAAGTAGTAATAAAAATTAGAAAAGAATAGATCAATCTATTCTTTTAAATTTATATATTAAAAGTAGCAATTAATAATATAAGAGGAAGTTGAAATAACTTTCTTGTTTTCTTATAAAATAAGTGTTAAAATATGTTATTAGAGAACTGTTTTACATATAAATCTTTATGTGAAAGTATATTTTAATAAAAAAATTCAATTTTTTTGTTAAATATGGTTATAAGGAGGAGGAAAATTATGTTTGAATTAGTATCAAAATATAAACCAAGTGGTGATCAACCACTTGCTATAAAAGAATTAGTAGAAGGAATAAACAAAGGAGAAAAACATCAAGTTTTATTAGGTGCGACAGGAACAGGGAAAACTTTTACAATTGCCAATGTTATTGCTAAAGTTATTAAACCAACTCTTGTTCTAGCTCATAATAAAACTCTAGCTGGGCAATTATACAGTGAATTAAAAGAGCTATTTCCTAATAATCATGTGGAATATTTTATAAGCTATTATGATTATTACCAACCTGAAGCCTATGTAGCAAAAACTGATACTTATATAGAAAAGGATGCAGCAATTAATGATGAAATAGATGAACTTCGCCACCGTGCCACGTCGGCACTATTAAATTATAAAGATGTAATTGTTGTTGCCTCTGTTTCTTGTATTTATGGTATTGGGGAAATAGAAGAATATCGAAATAAAATGTTAACCTTAAATGTTGGCGATGAAATATCAAGAGATAAAGTAATGTATAAATTAATTGAAATGTTATATGAAAGAAATAATATTGAATTAAAAAGAGGAACCTTTAGAGTTCGCGGTGATATATTAGAAATAGTACCAATAAATCAACATGGAACAGGTTTTAGAATTGAAATGTTTGGTGATTTAATTGAAAGAATAACTGAATATGATTTAGTAACAGGAACTATAGTTAAAAATAAAAAAACAATCTCTATATTTCCAGCAAGTCATTTTGTAACAAGTGATGATAAATTAAAAATAGCAATCAAAAACATTCGTGAGGAATTAGATAATAGATTAATAGAATTACAAGAACAAAACAAGTTATTAGAGCATCAACGTTTAAAAGAAAGAACTAACTATGATTTAGAAATGTTAGAAGAAACAGGATTTTGTAGAGGTGTGGAAAATTATTCTCGTCATATGGCTTTAAAAGAAGCAGGAGCAACTCCAACTACTTTAATAGATTTCTTTGGAAAAGACTTTTTAATGGTAATTGATGAATCCCATGTAACTATACCTCAAGTAAGAGGAATGTATAATGGAGATAGAGCAAGAAAAGAAGTCCTAGTTGATTTCGGATTTCGTCTTCCAAGTGCTTTAGATAATAGACCTCTAAAATTCTCTGAATTTGAAAAAAAACTAAACAACGTAATTTATATTTCTGCTACTCCAGGGGATTATGAATTAGAAAAATCTAATAATGTTGTTGAACAAATAATAAGACCAACTGGTTTACTTGATCCTATCATCGATATAAAACCATCAAAAAATCAAATAGATGATTTATTAGAAAACATAAATAAACAAATTGAAAAAAATGAAAGAACTTTAATAACAACTTTAACAATTAGAATGTCTGAAGAATTAACCCAATATTTAAAAAAATGTGATATTAAAGTAGCATACTTACATAGTGAAATAAAATCACTTGAAAGGTTACAAATAATTGCAGATTTAAGAAAAGGAAAATATGATGTTTTAGTAGGAATAAATTTATTAAGAGAAGGTTTAGATATCCCTGAAGTTAGTTTAATAGCAATTATGGATGCAGATAAACAAGGATTTTTAAGAAGTGATCGAAGTTTAATTCAAACAATTGGTCGTGCAGCTAGAAACTCTCATGGTAGAGTTATTATGTATGCTGATACCATAAGTGGTGCAATGAAAAAAGCTATAGATGAAACAAATAGAAGAAGGAAAATTCAAATAGAATATAACAAAAAACATAATATTGTTCCTAAAACAATAATAAAAGAAATAAAAGAAGTTGTTAGCAATACTGAAATTAAACCAAAAGAAAAACATACTAAAAAGGATTATGAAAAATTAATAATAGAAGTGGAAACTGAAATGAAAACAGCTGCAAAAAATTTAGACTTTGAACGTGCTATGGAATTAAGAGATATTTTATATGAATTAAAAGCGGAGAAGGGTGATAAAAATGAATCCTAATTTTTTAGAAATAGGTCCAATAAGTATAAAGTGGTATGCGGTTATAATTTTAACAGGAATAATTTTAGGAACACTTTTAGCAATAAAAGAAGCTAAAAAACATAATATTTCAGCTGACTTTATGTTAGATTTAATTATAGGAACTATAATTTCAGCTATAATAGGCGCTAGAATTTACTATGTAATTTTTGAATTTGATTATTATATTTTTAATATTTCTGAAATATTAAAAATATGGCATGGCGGATTAGCAATACATGGTGGATTAATCTTTGGAGCAATTTTTATAATAGCTTATACTAAATATAAAAAAGTAAATACTTTAAAGATTATTGATATAATTGCACCAAGTATACTTTTAGGTCAAGCAATAGGTAGATGGGGTAACTTTGTTAATCAAGAAGCATATGGACCAATTACAACTTTAGAATTTTTAAAAAATATCCACATTCCTGATTTTATTATAAACGGAATGAAAATAGATAACAGTTATTATCAACCAACATTTCTTTATGAGTCTATTTGGTGTATAATAGGATTAATAATAATATTGTTAATAAGAAAAAAATTAAAACTTGGTCAAACAACAAGTATATATTTAATTTGGTATGGAATAGGTAGATTTTTTATTGAAAGTTTAAGAACAGATAGTCTGTTTCTAGGAAACTTTAAAATAGCTCAAATAGTTTCTATTATTATGATTATAGTAGGTATATTTCTATTTATAAGAGGAGGGATAAAGAATGAAAAAATATGATTGCGTTATAATTGGAGCAGGTGTTGCTGGTTTAACTGCTGCAATTTATTTAAAAAGACTTAATATAGAAGTTCTAATTATTGAAGCTTCAACTCCAGGAGGACAAATAATTAATACATCTATAATTGAAAATTATCCAGGATTTACTCAAATTGATGGTGCTTCTCTAGCGCTTAAAATATATGAACAAGTAGAAAATTTAAAAATACCTTATTTAAATGAAAAAGTTTTAAAAATAGAAAATAATCATAGAGTAATTACTAAAAATAAAACAATTGATACTGATTATATCATTATAGCAACAGGTAGAACTCCTAAAAAATTAAAACTTAATTTGGATAAATATATTGGAAAAGGTGTAAGTTTCTGTGCTGTCTGCGACGGAATGTTTTATAAAAATAAAAATGTAGTAGTTGTAGGTGGAGGTAACAGTGCTTTAGAAGAAAGTATATATCTATCAAAAATTGTTAATAAATTAACAATATTAAACCGTAAAGATAAATTATCAGCTGATAATATCTTAAAAGAAAGAGTAGAAAATATTGATAATATTGAAATAAAATATAATTGTGAAATTGAAGAAGTAATTGAAAAAGATAACGTAATAAACGCGATTAAATTAAATAACAATGAAATACTAAAAACTGATGGAATATTTATATTTATTGGTCTTGAACCTAAATTAGATTTTATAAATATAGAAAATGAAAACAATTATGTTTTAGTTAATAAAAATATGCAAACAAATATTGAAAATATATACGCGGTTGGAGATGCAATAAAAAAAGATGTTTATCAAATCACCACAGCGTTAGGAGAAGCTTCAATTGCAGCTGTTAATATAGCTAAAAAGATAAATGAAAGGAGATAAATATGCAAAAAAATGTAGTAGTATTTGGTGGTGGAACTGGATTATCATCATTATTAAAAGGTTTAAAACAATATCCACTTAACTTAACAGCAGTTGTAACTGTAAGTGATGATGGACATAGTAGTGGTAGACTTAGACAAGAATTTAATATCCCAGCTGTTGGTGATTTAAGAAGAGTTATTGTTTCAATGTCTGAAACTGAACCATTAGTAGAACAATTATTTAATTATCGTTTTTCCACAACAAGTGATTTAGATGGTCATACTTTAGGAAATTTATTATTAACTGCAATGTGTGATATTACTGAAAATATGACAAAAGGAATTGAAAATTTAGGAAAAGTCTTAAATTTAAAAGGAAAAGTTTTACCTCTAACAGATTCCAATGTTATCTTAATGGGAAAAATGGAAGATGATAGTATTATAGAAGGTGAATGTGATATAACAAAAAGTAATAAAAAAATTAAAAAAATATTCTATAAAGAAGCTCCTAAAGTTAATCCTAAAGTTTTAGAAGCTATAGCAAATGCTGATTGTATAATTCTAAGTATGGGAAGTGTTTTCACAAGTATTGCTCCTAATTTAATTTGTAAAGAAATTATTGAACAGATAGATAAAAGCAAAGCTAATATAATGTATGTATGTAATATAATGACTCAACCAGGAGAAACTACTAATTTTAAAGCCAGTGATCATGTAAAATTATTAAATAGTTATTTAGGAAAAAGAAAAATTGATACTGTTATTGTTAATAATGGTAAATTAAGCGAAAACTTAATAAAAAAATATGAAACTTTAGAACAAAAAGATCCTGTTATTGTTGATCGTGAAGAACTTAAAAAATTAAATGTTAATTTAGTTGAAAAAAACTTTGTATCAATTGAAAATAATGTTATAAGACACAACAGTGCCAAATTATCATTTCAAATATTTTCGGAGATTATGTGAAATCATTTACCGGACTAGTTAAAGAAGAAGTTAGTAAGATTGATACAATTAAAAGTAATGAATTATCTATTTTATCAGCAATTATTAGAAATAACGCTACTGTTGATGATATGATAAAAATAACAACTGAAAATGCTTCTATTGCTAGAAGAATATTTAATATCATAAAAAAATCATATGAAATTACTCCTAAAATAATTGTAAGAAAAAGCTCGAATTATCATAATAGACATTTATATATATTACAAATTAGTAATAAAGTTGATATCATATTAAATGACTTAAGTATAAAAAAAGATAACAAATATTTAAATATTCCTAAAAATTATATAGTAGCAGATGATGATTTAAGAAGAGCATATTTAATGGGGTTATTTTTATCAACAGGTAGTATTAATGATCCTAAAAAATCACGTTATCATTTAGAATTTTTAGTAGATAATTTAAATTATGCAGAATTTATAAGTAAACTATTAAATCAAGATTATTTAAATAGTAAAGTAATTAAAAGAGATAATAAATATATGGTTTATATTAAAGAAGCTGAAAAAATAGGAGATTTCTTAAGAATAATAGGAGCCAATAATGCTATTTTATATTATGAAGATATTAGAATATATCGTGATCATAAAAATATGACTAACCGATTAAATAATTGTGAACAAGCTAATGTTGATAAAATTATAGAAACAGCATCAAAACAAGTAAATGATATAGAATTAATAATAAAAAACAATGGTTTTGAACTTTTAAACAGTAAAGAACAATTAGTTGCTAATTATCGTTTAAAATATAGAGATGTTTCTTTATTAGAATTAAGTGAAATTATAACTGAAGAAACTGAAAAACCTATAACGAAATCAGGACTATATCATCGATTTAAAAAAATAAGTGATTTAGCTAATAAATTTAAAGGCTGATTGGTTGTTATAAATTAATAAATATAGTATAATAATTACTAGAGGTGAGAATATGAATGAAATATATAACAATTTAACTAAATTAATAAAGGAAGCTAATACAATTATTTTTATGACTCACCGAAACATGGATTTAGATGGTTTTGGAGCATCTTTATGTATGTATGAAATTGCCAAATCTTTTAATAAAGAATGTTATATTTTCATCAATAGTAAAAAAAATCATAAATCAGTTGAAAAAGCATTCTTAAAATTAAAAGAAGAAAAAATAGATATCAATTATATTGATTGTCATAGTTATAAAAAAATATTAGAAACAGATCCAACATTAATAATTTTAGATATTCATAAACCTAATATTGTTGAGTATCCTAAAATACTTGATGAAGTAAAAAAAATCATTGTAATTGATCATCACATTAAAGATCATTCTTATATAAAAAATACAAGTCTATCCTATATCAATGCTAATTATTCAAGCACGAATGAAATGGTAAGTGGCTATTTAAGATATTTAAATAAAAAAGTAAAACCATTAATTGCAACAATTATGCTATCAGGAATTGAAATTGATACTAATAGTTTTAATGTGAAAACATCTTCAGATACTTATGAAGCTGCATCATTTTTAGTTAAAATGGGTGCTGATAATGTTATTAAACAAGAATTTTTAAAAGAAAGTAAAGAAGAATTTGTAAGAAGACAAGAATACATTAAAGATAGTTTTATGATTAATAAAAATATGGCAATGTGTTTATTAGATGATGTTATAGTAGAAAAAGAACAACTTGCCATAATAGCTGAAGAACTGTTGCAATTTGATGATGTTGAAGCCTCATTTGCAGTTGGAAAAATTGCTAATAACATAGTAGGTATAAGTGCTAGATCAATAGGAAAAATAGATGTTGAAGAAATAATGAAAGAATTAGGTGGTGGTGGTCATTATAACGAAGCTGCTGCTCAAATTAAATCTTCATCAATTGAAAAAATCAAACAAAAAGTTTTAGATATAGTAGGTGATTAAATGAAAATTATATTTATAAAAGATTTAAAAAAACAAGGTAAAAAGGGAGAAATTAAAGAAGTAAAAGATGGTTATGGTAATTTTTTAATAAAACAAGGATATGCTGTATTATTAACTAATACAAGCGCTAAAATATTAAACCAAGAAAATGAATTAAAAAAAGAACAAGAAGAAAAATTAATTAAAAATTGTCAATTACTTAAAGAAAAAATAGAAAAATTAAAATGTCAAATTCCAGTTAAAACTGGAAAAGAAGAAAAAGTTTTTGGAAATATAAGTACTAAACAAATTTCTTCAATATTAAAAAAATATGATATTGATATTGATAAGAAAAAAATAAAAATTAAAGAATCATTAACAACATTAGGTGTTCATGAAGTTGAAATAGATCTTCATAAAAAAGTAACAGCTATATTAAAAGTACAATTAGTAAAAGAAAGTTAAGGTGAATTTATGCCTGAAAAAGTAATGCCCCATAATATTGAAGCCGAACAGTCAGTAATTGGTTCAATGTTTTTATCAAAAACAGCTTTAGAAAAAAGTTTAGAAAATTTAACTAGTGATATGTTCTATTTAAAAAGTCATAGTAAAATTTTTGAAGTAATTAAAGAACTAGTTGATAATGGTATTCCTGTTGATATAACAACTGTAACCACTAAATTAAAAGATAAAAAATGGTTAAAAAAAGTTGGCGATGTGGAATACTTAATGGAAGTAATCAACAGTGTACCATCTGCAAGAAATATAAATGAATATGTAAAAATAGTTGATGAAAGAGCAACTTTAAGAAGGCTTATAGATGAAGCTTTAAATATAGCTAATGAAAGTTATGATACAAGTAATAAATTTAATGATGTATTAGATAACGCTGAAAAAAAGATATTTAATATAGCCAAGAATAGAAAAGGTAGTGAATTTAGAACTATCCAAGAAGTATTATATAAAACTCAACAAGATTTAGAAAAACTATCTCAAAATAAAGGAGATATAACAGGTGTAGCAACTGGGTTTTATGATATTGATAAAATAACTTCTGGTTTGCACGCTAATGAATTAATAATTTTAGCCGCTAGACCAGCAATGGGAAAAACAGCTTTTGCTTTAAACATAGCTACTAATGTTGCTATGAATAATAAACAAACAGTTGCTGTTTTTAATATGGAAATGGGTGCTGAACAATTGGCAACCAGAATGTTATCATCAGTTGGACAAATAGAAGGTAATAAATTAAAAACAGGCCGATTAGAACACAATGATTGGAAAAGACTAAATGAAGCAATAAGTCGTCTAGGAGAATCTAAAATGTATATTGATGATACACCTGGAATGACTATAAGTGAAATAAGAGCTAAATGTCGTCGTCTTGCTAGTTCTGACCACGGCTTAAGTTTAATTGTTATTGACTATTTACAATTAATTCAAGGTTCAGCTCTTTATAGTGGAAATAGACAACAAGAAGTAGCCGAAATATCAAGATCTTTAAAAACTCTTGCTTTAGAATTAAACGTACCAATAATAGCATTATCACAATTATCACGTACTGCTGAAACAAGAGGTAAAGAAGATAGAAGACCAATATTAAGTGATCTACGTGAATCAGGTTCTATTGAACAAGATGCCGATATAGTCGCATTTTTATATCGTGAAGATTATTATGAACCAGAACAAGCTATAGATGAAAATACTAGTAAAAGTGAATTTATTATAGCTAAACATCGTAATGGACCTACAACAACAATTGATTTAATATTTAAAAGAAATACAAGTACATTTGTAAGTATGGTTAAAGGAAGTGAAGTATGAAAAAACTAGGAATAATAACATTAATAATTATAGGTAGTATTTCAATTTTCCTATTTGGATTTAATCATAAATCTCCTAAAAAACCTGAAACTTATTATCAAGTGTACTTAAATAAAAAAATGCTTGGTACTATTAACTCTAAAGAAGAATTAGAAAAATATATTGATTCTCAAGGAAATCATATAAAAAGAAAATTTAAAGTTGATAAAGTTTATGCTCCTGATGGATTAGAAATAAAAAAGATAACAACTTATAATAAAAAAGTTAATAGTGTAGCTGCAATTTATAATTTAATTCAAAAAGAAGAACCTTTTACTATAAAAGGTTATCAATTTTCAATAAATAAAGACGATAAACATCAAGTTATTTATACTTTAAATAAAAAAATATTTGATGATGCGGTTGAAGAAGTAATTAAAATTTTTGTTGGTGAAGAAGAATACCAAAATTATAAAAATAATACCCAGAGTAAAATAGAAGAAACAGGAATTGAGATTCAAAATGTTTATGTTGATGAAGATATAACAATTAAAGAAAAGAAAATATCTGTTGAAAATAAAATTTATGATAATTCAAGTGATTTAGCTCAATTCTTGTTATTTGGTGGCGAAACTAAAAAAACTTCTTATACTGTTAGAGATGGAGATAATATAGAACAAATTGCTTTTAATAATAAAATAAGTGTTGAAGAATTTTTAATTTCTAATAAAAACATCAACAGTGCGAATGATTTATTATTTTCAGGTCAACAAGTAACAATCATGCAAACTAATCCTCAAATAAACGTTATTGTTGAAGAATATGTAGTTAAAGATGTTGTTAGTAAATATCGAATTGAAGAACAATTTGATAGTTCTAAACTAGAGGGTGATGACGAAGTTATCCAAAAAGGAACTGATGGATTAGAAAGAGTATCACAAAATGTTAAAAAAGCAAATCGGGAAATTTTATATGTCGATCCTGTAAGTAAAGAAGAATTAAAACCAACCGTTAATGAAATTGTCGTTCGTGGTAGTAAAATTATACCAAGTGTTGGAAGCTTAAATAATTGGGGTTGGCCAACTAATAGTGGTTATACTATTTCATCTGATTATGGTTATCGTATAGATCCAATTAGAAATTCACGTTTACTACATGATGGATTAGATATTTCAGGTACAGGATATGGATCACCTGTTTATGCAGCCAACAATGGAGTAATAGTTGAATTAGGATATCATTATATGAATGGAAATTATATAACTATAAATCATAATAATGGATACTACACTATCTATGCTCATTTATCAGGATTTAATACAACTATGGGTTCAACAGTTGCCAAAGGTCAAGTTATAGGTTATGTTGGAAGTACAGGTTACTCAACTGGTCCACATTTACATTTTGGTGTAGCTACTGATGGTATACCTTATGTTGGTGGAACATTAATTAGTCCATGGAGCTTATATAATTGAAAGTCTGTGTTTTAGCAAGTGGTAGTAAAGGTAATGCGACTTATGTAGCAACCAATACTACCAAGCTATTAATTGACCTTGGAATTAGCTGTTTAAATACTGAAAAAAAATTATATGATATAGATGTTGATCCTCATAAAATAAATGCAATTTTAATAACCCATACTCATGTAGATCATGTTAATGGGTTAAGAGTATTTATAAAAAAATATAATCCTGTTATTTATTTAACATCTTTAATGTATGAAGAATTAAGTCAAAATTTTGAAATTAATAATTATGTATTATTAGATAAAGAAATATTGATAGGTAATATTAAAGTTGAAATAATTAAAACTTCTCATGATACAAATGATTCTAATGGATATATCTTAAGTAATGATAATTCCTCTTTAGTATATGTAACAGATACTGGATATATAAATAAAAAATATTATGAACAAATGTCTAATAAAAGTTTATATATTATGGAAAGTAACCATGATGTTGATATGCTTATGAATTGTAGTTATCCATATCCAATTAAACAAAGAATTTTAGGCGATAAGGGACACTTATCTAATAAAGATTGTGCCTATTATTTGAAAAAATTAACTGGTGATAATACTAAGTATATTGTTCTTGCTCATTTAAGTGAGGAAAATAATAATTCTTCTTTAGCGTTTGAAACAACTAAAAATAAAATAAAAGTTGATATTAAAGTAATTGTTGCTAAACAAAATGAAAGAACAGAGTTGATTGAAATATGATAACTATTATCTGTGTAGGTAAAATAAAAGAAAAATATTTCTCTGATGCTATATTAGAATATTCTAAAAGAATAAGTAAGTATCATAAAATTAAAATAATAGAGGTAAACGATTATGAAGGCCCTAGGGCTTTAATAAAGGAAGAAGAGGAAATAAAAAAACATTTAAAACCAAAAGATTTTGTAATAACTTTGGAAATAGAAGGTCAGAAATTAACTTCATTAGAGCTATCTAAAAAAATAGAAAAATTATTTATAAGTCATAGTAACCTAGTTTTTATAATAGGAGGTTCTTATGGAATTAGCCCAAATATTAAGGAAATTAGTAATTATGCTTTATCATTTTCTGATTTAACTTTTCCTCATCAACTTTTTAGAGTGATTTTACTAGAACAAATTTATAGAGCATTTTCCATTATTAATAACGAAAAATATCATAAATGAATAAAAATAAATAAAAACGTCCACTATTTATTAGGAGGCGTTTTTATATGAAAAAAATTATATTTATTATACTATTTATATTGTTATTCATAATAGCTGGAAATATAGGAGAAGCTAAAGTAATAATACCAAATGAATCAATTAGATTAAGAGTAATACCTAATAGTAATAATGAAGAAGATCAAAAAGTGAAATTGAAACTTAAAAATGAATTACAAAATAGTGTTACTAATATTATTAAAGATGCCAATGATATTAATGAAGCTGAAAAATTAATTAATGATAATTTAGATGAAATTAATAAACAAATTCAAAAATTTTTATTAAATGAAAAAAGTGATTTAAATTATAAAATAAATTTTGGTTATAATTATTTTCCTAAAAAAGTTTATAACAATGTTACTTATAATGAAGGATATTATGAATCTTTAGTAGTAACTTTAGGAAAGGGTCAAGGAGATAATTGGTGGTGTGTTTTATTTCCACCATTATGTTTAATGGAAGCAGAAGAAAGTGATACAGTAGAATATACATCTATAATTAAAGAAATTATTGATAAATATAAAAAAAGTTAGAAAATCTAACTTTATTCAACTTTAGTATTACCTGAATATTCAGCATTAGGTAAGTTTTTATTAGTAGTCCATTTCCAATCACTATAATTAGTAACTTGTTTTGAATCATTATATCTTTCTTGAACAAAACTAGCTTGAGTAGAATTTAAATCACTACATTTAGCAGTTGCTAGACTACCTAAAGCGTAATAACTAACAGTAAATCTTAAAGGCATAGTGGCAGCTGAAATTTTATTATTATAATAATAACTATAAACACCAGAATTATTATAACTAACAGAATAATTAAACTCATATCCGTTACTAATAGTTGAACTTTTATGTCCACCACTTACACTTACAGAATAAATATAACTATTAGGGGTTGCATAACCACTTTTGAAATACCAATCATTACAAGAACTAGTCGTGCTATAAGGGTTACTAGGCCAGTAAACTCTGCCATTTTTCTTTTGGGTACAATAAGCAGAATAATCAACATAATCCTTACCACCGATAGCAGATATAGTTAATCCGGAAATATTATTACTTTCAAGTTTAATACCTAAACTATTGGTAAGATTACCTTTAACAGAATAATCATAAGGAACTAAAGCATAGTAGTTCGCACTTATATATCTAGCATCATAAAACTTACACATTTCAGTTGTAACAGTTGTAACATTTTTAGTACGATATTGATAATAAGTTGTTCTATTATTTGGAGTTTTATTAGGTGTATCTACTTTAACTTCATTAACTGAAACTTTTATAGTTGTTGATTTACCGCTTCCATCAGTAGCAACAGCCTTAATTGTAGTAGAACCTTTAGCTTTACCAGTTACAACACCATTATTATCAACAGTTGCAATTTTAGTATCATTTGAACTCCATTTAATTTCTTTATTAGTTGCATCACTAGGAGAAGCAGTGACATCTAATTGTTTAGAATCACCTACATTTAAAGAAATATTATCTTCTTTAGGACTTAATGATGTAATATAAATATTTTTAGTAGAAACCTTAACTTTAACTTCAATTTTATTTTTACCATCACTAACAACAACAGTTGTTGAACCAGCTTTTTTACCAGTTAAGGAATTATTTTTAATTTCAATAACATCTTTATCTTTGATATCATAAGTTAAATTTTCATAGCAAGCTTGATTATCACCAATACCTAAATCAAAATCAATTGTTTTATTCAACTTAACACTATATTCTTTATCAGCATTTTCTTTATTTAAACGGTTACATACAATAATTTTAGAAGAACTTTTAGCTTTACCAGCTTTGATATCTAAAGTTGTTTCCCCTGCCATAGTAGGAATAATTGTATTATAAACTTTCTTACCTTTTGTTGTTGGATATTTAACATATGCTATATTATCATCTTTAACTTTGAATTTATATTTAACATTCTTATTAGGATCTTCAGTAGGTGTTATAGCAAACTTATAATTTTCATCAACATATAAAACTGGAATTTTATTCATTTTAAATCCTTTTAATCTACCAGCTGTACAAGCACTTATTATAAGAATAAAAATAACAATTAAAACAATAATAACACCAGCAATTACTATATAGCGTACCCATTTGTTTTTAAAAAATGGTTGATTACTTTCATAATTTGATTCTTCAACAACAGGATTATTATCATCATTTTTTTCTTCGGTGTTAACTTCTTCTTCAGAATCATCTTCAACAACAATAACATCGTCATTTTCTAAATTTTCATTATCAACGGGTTTATTTGTATCTTTTAAAATCATAAAGTAACCTCCCTTCTTCAACTATTAATATTATAACAGTTTCCTAGCAAAATAACAATTATTATATGGTAAAATTATTTATATATTGTTAAAAATTAAAAAAAATAGTATAATGATAAGGAAAGAAAGTGATAAATTGAAAACAAATTCGTTTATAGAAGGAGCTTTTATAGCAACTCTTTGTATTATTATAAGTAAAATTTTAGGAATAATTTATGTTATTCCTTTTTATGCAATTATTGGTGAAAAAGGTGGAGCCTTATATGGTTATGCTTATAGTTTATATACTATTTTTCTAGCTATTTCAACTGTTGGATTACCTTTAGCAGTTAGTAAAATTGTTAGTGAGTATAACACATTAGGATATTATCAAGCTAAAAAAAGAGTTTATAATATAGCTGTTAAAATAATTTTATTTATGTCAATTATTTCCTTTTTATTGTTATTTATAGGTGCTCCCTTATTAGCGCAAGCGATAATGGGGAATGTAACAGGAGGAAATAGTAAAGAAGATATTACTTTAGTTTTACGAGTTTCTTCTTTAGCAATTATTTTTGTAGCCCACTTAAGTGTTTTAAGAGGATATTTACAAGGACATAAATTTATATCAGTTTCATCTATAAGTCAAGTTGTTGAACAGTTTGCTAGAGTTATTTTAATTATTTTTGGTAGTTTTATAGCTTTAAAAATACTTCATTTAGATTTACCAATTGCAGTTTCAGTTGCTGTTTTTGGAGCGACTGCAGGGGCAATTGCTGCAATTATTTATTTAAAATTTAAAATGAATAAAGATAAAATGGATGAAAAAAGTTCTAAAGATGAAGTAGAAATAACTAATAAAGATATTGTAAAAAAATTAGTTCAATATGCTTTACCTTTAATTGTTATTAGTATTGTAACATCTTCATATGAAATAGTTGATACAATGACAATTGTCAAAACATTAGTTAATCAAGCAAGTTTTACAGCTAAAGAAGCTGAATCTGTTATAAGTGTTATTTCAACATGGGGATCAAAATTTAACATGATAGTTACATCAGTTGCAACAGGGATTATTGTAAGTTTAATTCCTAATATAACTAGTAGTAATGTTAAAAAAGATAATAAAGATGTTGCTAATAAAATCAATCAAACAATTCAAATAATTTTATTAGTCGCACTTCCAATGACAGTAGGAATTAGTTTTCTAGCAACACCAATCTGGGGAATTTTTTATGGCTATTCATCAGTTGGTCCAACTGTTATAAAATTTTCAATTTTTACAGCTTTTACAGCTTGTTTATCAACTTCAATGATAATGACATCACAAGCTTTAAATGAATATAAACTAGTTTTTACAAGTTTAATAAGTGGAATTATTTTAAAAATATGTTTAAATGTTCCATTAATGATAATGTTTTATAAAATCGAAATATATCCTTATTATGGAGCAATATTATCAACAATAATTGGTTCACTAGTAGTAACTATAATTAATTTAATATGGTTAAATAAAACAAGAAAAATAAATTATTATAGTACCTTAAAACAATTTGGTAAAGTTTTAATCTGTTTAACATTCATGCTTGTAGTTATGTTTATATTAACTATGTTTATTCCATTAGATATAAAAAATAGATTAGTTTCTATGGGAGTAATTATTGTATATACTCTAATGGGAATGATATCATATTTATTCTTGGCACATAAACTTAATTTAATTAAAGAAACATTTGAAAATAATATTTATCAAAAAATTCCTTTTATAAAAAAATATTTATAATAAAAAAGCTTCCAATTAATATTATTTAATAGGAGGCTTTTATGGTTATATTGGTTACAATTTTAATTGCTATTAGTTTAAGTATGGATGCTTTTTCCCTTGCTATTGCATATGGAACACTTAATTTAAATAAAAAAGATATTAATGTTTTATCACTTATAGTGGGAATATATCATTTTATCATGCCACTTATTGGAATGTTTATTGGTAATTTCTTAATAAAATATATGCCAATAAATATTGATCAATTAACTTTTTTAGTTTTATTTATAATTGGAATACAGATGATTTTAGAAAGTTTTAAAAATAGTGAAAATGTTAAAAAAATGAATTTAATTGAAATGATAATTTTTGGTCTAGCTGTAAGTTTGGATAGTTTTTCAGTAGGAATAGGCTTAAAAAGTATTAACTATAATTATATTTTATCCGCACTTATATTTTCATTTACTTCTTTTATTTTCACATATCTAGGATTATTATTTGGTAAAAAAATAAACGAGTTAATTGGGAAAATATCAACATTATTTGGAGGAATAACATTAATAATTATAGGAATTTGCTTTCTATTTTAACAACAAAACTTGTTTTTTTTTTCTAAAAATATTATAATTATATTGGGAGATAGAAATGGTTAAAGATAATTTATATATAACTTGGTTTTTTATGTTAATTGTAGGTTTATTAGTATCAAATTTATTTTTTCATATGTATAAAAATAATAAAGAAATTTTAAAATCAGCTGATAAAATTAATTCAACAATTATTGAAAAGAAAGTATCAAATAAAAAAGTTATTCCTATATATATTTATGATGTTAAATTTGAGGTTTCTAAACAGAGTTATCATGGACAAATTAAAAGTATTTTTAAATATGATGATATTTTACCAGTTTTTTATGATAAAAAAAATCCAAGTTGGATTATGGAATTTAAAGGTAATAGTAGACATTTATATATATTTTTAATTTCATTGCTTTTTCCATTATATCCTTTATTTCATATAATTATAAATATATTTAGAAAGAGGGAAGAAAATGTTAGTTAATATGGAAGAAATGTTAAATAAAGCTAAAGAAGGATATTATGCAGTTCCCCATTTTAATATTAATAATTTAGAATGGATTAGGTTTATTTTAGAAGAGTGTGAAGAAAATAAAAGTCCTGTTATATTAGGTGTAAGTGAAGGTGCAGCAAAATATATGGGCGGGTATAAAACCGTTTATGCTATGGTTAAAAATTTAATGGATTATTTAAATATAACAATCCCAGTTGCTTTGCATCTTGATCATGGAAGAACTGTTTTAGCCTGTAAAAATGCGATTGAAGCAGGTTTTACGTCAGTTATGATAGATGGTTCTAGATATGATTTAAAAACTAATATTGATATGGTTAATGAAGTTACATCTTTTATAACTAATCAGTCTGTTGAAGCCGAAGTAGGACATATTGGTGGTGAGGAAGATGGTGTTTCTGACGAACTAGCATATGCATCAGTTTCTGATTGTGTTGATTTAGTTAAAAGCACGAATATTACTTGTCTAGCTCCAGCATTAGGAAGTGTACATGGTATTTATAAAGGTGAACCTAAATTTGATTTTGAAAGAATGGAAGAAATTAAACAAAAAACTAATTTACCTTTAGTGTTACATGGTGGTTCAGGAATACCTGATGATATGATAAAAGAGGCAATTAAACGTGGTATTTCTAAAATAAATGTTAATACAGAATTTCAAATAGCTTGGTCAAAAGGCGTTAGGGAATTTTTGAATAATAATGAACAAGTTTATGATCCACGAAAAATAATTACAGGTGGCGAGTGTGCCATGAAAGAAGAAATAAAGAAAAAAATTGTTTTATTTGGTAGTCAAAATAAAGCTTAACATAATTGGTTAAATGTAATATATTATAGTGGAGGTAAGTTATGAAGCAAATGAAAATTGTCGGTGGGAATGATTTAACAGGTACAGTAAAAATAAGTGGGGCCAAGAATAGTGCGGTTGCCCTTATTCCAGCTGCCCTATTAAGTAGTGGAAGTGTTAAAATAAAAAACATTCCTAATATTTCAGACATTGATGCTTTAATAGATATATTAAATTACTTAAATATTGAGGTTGAGGTAGCTGATGAAACTTTAATTATCAATAGTTCTAAATTAATCAATAAAGAAATACCTTTAGAATTGTCTAATAAATTACGAGCATCATATTATTTTATGGGTGCCTTACTAGGAAGATGTAAAAAAGTTTCAATATATTTTCCTGGTGGATGTCCAATTGGTAAAAGACCTATTAATTTACATTTAAAGGGTTTTGAAGCCTTGGGCGCGAGAGTAATAGAAAAGGATAATCTTTATATTATTGAAGCTAATGAATTAAAAGGAAATAAAATTCATTTAGATGTTGCAAGTGTAGGAGCGACTATCAATATTATGTTAGCAGCTGTTTATGCGAAAGGAAAAACGGTTATTGAGAATGCAGCTAAAGAACCAGAAATTGTTAATGTTGCTGCTTTATTAAACAGTATGGGGGCTAAAGTAAGTGGTGCGGGTAGTGATACAATAACTATTATTGGTGTTGAAAATTTAACTGATGGACTAGTTAAGGTTATACCAGATAGAATTGAAGCAGGAACATATATAATTTTAGGCTCCCTATTAGGTAATAAGTTGAAGGTAGAAAATATTATTATAAAACATTTGGAAGCATTAATTTTAAAATTAAAAGAAATGGAAATTCCTATGGATATTAAAGATGATTATATAGTTATTTCTAAAAATGATAATGCGAAAAGTATTGATATAAAGACTTCTCCTTATCCTGGATTTCCTACAGATTTACAACAGCCATTGACAACTTTGTTAACTAGTTGTAATGGAATTTCAACTTTAGAAGAAACCATTTATGAAAATCGTTTTCAAAATATTAAATATTTAAATGAAATGGGGGCTTCTATTAAAGTTGATGGTAATAAGTTATTCATTAATGCTCCAACTGATTTAAATGGTAAAACAGTTAAAGCTACAGATTTAAGAGCAGGAGCATGTTTAATTTTAGCCGGTTTGAAAGCTAGAGGTATAACTATTATTGAAGATATAGAACATGTTTTAAGAGGATATGAAAAAATTGATGAAAAACTAATTGATATTGGTGCTAAAATAGAAATAAGTGATTATAATTAAATAGAGTATAAACTCTATTTTTTTAAAGGGGACTTATAAATGAAAATAAAATATTTATTAATTTTTGGTTTAATTTCTTTAATAGTTTTTTTGATTTATTTAGGTACAATTGATAAAAAAATATATTATTTATCTTTAGATTCAACAGATGGTTATAATAATTTAATTGCTAATAAATTACAGAAAAATAATATATTAGAAAGTTATATTAATGAATATGTAGATAATAGTTATAGAATAACAGATTTAATTAAAGATATAGAAGATAATAAAAAAATTACCATTAATGGTAAAACTAAAACTTTAAAAAATGCTTTAGTAAAAGCTGATATAATTACTATTTCAATAGGTTCAACTGATTTATTTAATCAAATAAATTATACAGATGATTATGATGAAATTTATGATTATATTGATGAGATGCTTTCTGATTTAGAAAAAATGATAAAATTAGTTAAACAATATTGTAAAGAAGATATATTCTTAATAGGATATTATAATCCTTATGAAGTAAATAAAATTGATGAACTTTTTAATTATTTGAATAAAAAAATTATTGATTTATGTAAAGAAAATAAGATAAATTATATAGATATTAGTAAAATAATTGATGAAAAAAAATATATGGATGATAAATTAATTATTAATAAAGATGGTAATGAAGCAATTTATAATGAGATTTTTGATAAAATTTTAAAAAAAGTCATCAAAAACACATAAAAACCTTGATTAAATCCTTTAAACTTGATATACTAGAGTAGATTTCAAATTACTATGACTTTAGTCATGGCGGAAGGAGAGATAAAGTGAAAAGACATCCAAAATATATGGAAACTAAAGTAACTTGTGCTTGCGGAAATACATTTACAGTTCTATCAACTAAACCAGAACTACATTTAGAAGTATGTGATAAATGTCATCCATTTTATACAGGAACTCAAGGTGCTGTATCAAAAGCTGGTCAAGTTGAAAAGTTTAATAAAAAATATGGCTTTGATAAAAAAGCTGCTTAATAAAAAACATTTCTTATGGAATGTTTTTTTTATTGGTTCTATTAACAATATAATCAATAGATACATTGTAATAGTCTGCTAATTTAATTAATAAGTCAATAGGGATATCTCTAATTCCTTTTTCGTATAAACTATATTGCTGTTGAGTTGTTTTTAAATAAAAGGCAATTTCTTTTTGTTTTAAATCATTATCTCCTCTTAAATTTCTAATTCTTTTATATTCCATGATATCACTCTCTACAAATAGTTTAAGCACATTTAATTAAATGTGCTTAACATACATTCATTTATATGTAATAATATAACCGGAGGAGGTAAAATTATGAAGAGTTTTGAAGAAATTAAGAAAAGTGTATTGAATGACCTAAAAAAGCGTATTGAATTTTTAAGAGATTATGACCAAAAATATCCACAATATAGTGAAAGTACAAAACATTCAGTTAATTCGGTCTTGAGAAGCATAGACAATATTGACGATTATACAAAGCAAACTATTGCTAGGAATGCCCGCTTATTGACAAAATATGGATATCATTCAACAAATCCAAACACAGATGATAGTGCATTGTTTTATAATTGTGGTATTAGTGCATTAGGTTTAAATGAAAATGATGAAGTGTATAAGGATTTAACTGTAGATTATGGAATTAATTCTAGTAATTTTAAAGAAAGAGAAGCTAATAGTAAAAAAGATGATGAACGTATTAAGAAAAAGGAAAATGGCGAAATTTCTGCTGATCAATTAAAAATGCTATATTTTCAAGATTGCTTAAAATGCAACGATAAAGAAGAAAAATTGACATTAATGAATAATGCACTTGGATTTGATCTAGATGGTGCAGGTGCTTTTGGTTATACATCTCCAAATGATATAAAAACGCACTTTGATAGACAAAGAGAAGAGTATACTGCTATAATTTCAGTGAACGAAGCTAAAATAGAACAATCAAATACAATGAGAGCATTATAAAAAAATAACTTTATTTAGTTATTTTTTTCTATATTTAAATTTAATATATTTTTTATAAAGCATATACATAAATTTATTTAAAATTAAATCAAATTCACCAACATATTCAATTAAATTTCCACCTAATCTTTTTTTAAATAAATGTATACCATATTCATGATTATTTTTATCTTCTTTTCCAATCGCACCAAAGAAATCTATTTTTTTAAATCCATCTTTTAAAGCATCATCTATAATTTTAAAATATAGCCAATAATTAGAATTTAAAAATCTTAATTTTGTACTATTACCTCCATGAACAGTCCAAACTAAATCATTAAATTTAACGGTAATGATAGCTGATAGAATAACTTTATCATCTTTAATTTCTAAAACTTCATTATATTCTTTTTCATATTTTTTTAATTTTTCATTTAAATCAGCTATTTTATTTTTATTTTTCATTTTATCTAAATTTGTTTTTATTGTGTTAATTTCATTAACATAATAATTTTTAACTTTATTAATATCAGCTTTAGCTAAATAAATATCACTCATATTATTTTCTTTAAAAATTTTATAAAAGTTTTTATAATAATTTAAACTAAAAAATGTTGCATTATTACGATTAGCTGTTTCTAACATTAAATCATGGAATTTTTTAATATCATTTTCTGTTCCTTTATAAATTTCAATATCAAATATATTTCCTCTATTATATATTTTTTTAGTAGTAGGATGAAAATTATTAAATAAATCATCATTTAAATCTAATTGATATGTAAATCTAGGTTGATTATTTTCAAAGAAATAATTAAAACCTAAATGTTTAAAACCTAAATTCTTTAAAATATTTAAAAGTATTATATCTTTCTTTTTTCCATCTATACTAATAACTTCTTCAGGATCAATACATATATATATAGCATGCTTTTTTTTACCAAAACTTTTTAAGTGATTTATAAAAGTAGTAATTAAATCTTTATTATTTAAATCAATGATAAAACCTCTTGGAATATAAAGGTATGTATATTTATATATTAGTTTTTTTTCTAAAACTAAAGCACTTGCAATTAGTTTATCATTTTCTTTTAATCCAGTTAAATGATAATTAAATCCTTTAGTTTTATTTATTCTTCCATAATAACTTGTCTGCATAAAATTAGAACTATTTTCTTTAACAAATTTGTTAAATTCCATTTCATCAACATTATCTAAAAATTTCATTTCTTAATTCCTTTCAAAAAATTATAAATTTTATAGGTAATACCAACACCACATTCATAATCACCTAGTAATTCCATAACATATCCACCAAATCCTTTTTTAAATTCATATATACCATATGATGAATCATTCTTATCGAAATTGCCACTTATTCCATAAAAATTATACCTTTTATAATTGTTTTTAATTCCATATTTAATCATTTCCCATTGAATAAAATATTGAGCATTAAAATTCATATATTTTTTATAATTACCACAAAATAAATAAACTATTTCATCACCATAAACCATAAACATTGCCCCTGATAAAATTAAAGTTTCACCATCTGTTTTCATTAATTCTTTTGCATTTTTAATTTTTTTTTCTAAACTATTAATAGTAACATTTAATTCTTTCTTTTTACCTTCATTAGCTTTAACATCAGTTAACTTATTTAATTTAGTTTTAACACTTTCTAATTCTTTATTTAAAGTATTAATATACTCTTTTAAGTTAATATCTGCTATAACATATAAAACATTATCTTTAAATAATTTTTTCATTTGTTGATAGTATTTTAAATCTTTACCTTCAAATCCTTTTCTAGAACTAGTTTCATCAGTTATTTTTTCAAATAATTCTAATTCATCATAATCTAATTCTCTTAATTTTATATTAGTTTTTAATGTTTTTCTAATAATATTTCTTGTATTAGAACTCATATTTTTTAAAATTTCATCTTCAGTTTTATTATCAATATCAAGAGCATATAACCATTTTAATTGTTCATCATTCTTACATTTAGTAAATCCAAGTTGTTTTAATAACTCAACAACTTTTTCATTATTAATACCATTTTCAACAATTTTACCAGAAATATCTCTTTGTTTATATATTATATATGGATCAATTCTTAATTTAAAACCATTATTTTTTTTAATGTATTTTTTAACTTCATTAACAAAAGTTGTAACTAATTCATAATTAGAATAATCAATTAAAAAACCTCTAGGTGCATAAAATTCTTTTTTATTTAAAAATCTTTTTTTAGAAACAATTAAAGAAGCTCCTAAAATTTTATTATTATCTTTAAGTCCTAAATAATGAACATCCCATCCTTTACTAGAACGTATTTCACCCATTTCTTTTGTTTGAACAAAACTTTTTAAAGCATGATTTTTACTATAATTTTCAAATTCTTTTTCAGTTAAATTTACTAATTCCATTATATTTTCACCCATATTTAGTATATACCAAATATTATAAATTTACAAGAAAAGATATACTTTTTATTGAATTTATGATACAATGTTAATGTATTTTATAAGGGTGAATAAATTAGGATATTCACTCTAATTTTTTAATTTATAAGGATGGTGTTATTATGAAACTAGCAATTGCTTCAGATCATAGAGGTTATGAAAAAAAACAAAAACTGATAAAATTTTTAATAAGTAAGGGATATAATGTAGATGACTTTGGAACTAATAATCAAGATAGTGTTGATTATCCAGATTATGCTTTTGAAGTTGCTAAAAAGGTAAGTAATAATGAATATGATTTTGGAATATTATTATGTGCGAATGGAATAGGAATGTCTATTGCTGCTAATAAGGTTAAAAAAATAAGATGTGCGAAAGTAAGTAATGTAGAAGAAGCAAGACATTCAAGAATTGATAATGATTGTAACATGATTGCAATAGGTGCGAATGAACCAACAATAGAATTAGAAAAAATGTTATTAATGTTTTTAACTACAAAATTTAATGGAGAAGAAAGATTTGTAAGAAGAATAGGAAAAATAAGCGATTATGAACATTAAAATAGTTTTATATATAATTATAGTACCATTAGTAATTTGGGCATTAGATGCAGTAAATTTTAACAATATAATAAAGAAGAATAAATATCGTCAAGTTCGCATATTATATATATTAATAAGTGTATCTTTATCGTATTTGGCTGTTAATTTTTTATATGATTTTTATATTAATTCCAATATGATTTAAGGTGATCAAATGAAAAAAATTTTTGGTATAACTATCTTATTTATATTAATTCCATATTTAATAGTTAATATTATAACAACTAAAGTAAATATATCTTTTAAACATAATGAAAATAAAGAAATTAATGTAAGAGTAAAAAGACTTGCTAGTAACAAAATTGAAAAAATACCTTTTGAAAAATATATCCAAGGTGTTTTAGCAAGTGAGGTTCCTGTTTCTTTTGAAATGGAAGCTTTAAAAGCTCAGGCGGTTGCTGCTAGAAGTTATGCTTTAAAAAAAATGGAAAATTCTAAAACTGATGAATATGATTTAGTCGACAGCGTCAGTAATCAAGTTTATTTAAATGAAGAAGAATTAAAAAATAAATGGCAAGATAATTATGAAAAATATTACGAAAAAATAAAAACAGCTGTTAATGAAACAAAAGGAGAATATTTAGAATATAATGGGGAAGTAATTAATGCTTTCTTTTTTTCTACAAGTGTTGGGAAAACAGAAAACTGTGAAGAAGTTTTCCAAGAAAATTTACCTTATTTAAAAAGTGTTGATTCATCATGGGACAAAGATAATTCTCCCGTATTTAATGATACTGTTGAAATGAGTTTAAATGAATTTTATGATAAGTTAAATTTAGAATTTAATGATAATATAAATATTGAAGTATTAGAAACTACAAGTACGGGAAGAATAAAAAAAATTGTTATTAATAATCATGAATTAACGGGAAATGAAATTGCTAAAAATTTAAAATTAAGATCAAATTATTTTAAAATAGAAAAAATTGATAAAACTATTAAAATAACTACAACTGGTTATGGTCATGGTGTTGGTTTAAGTCAATATGGTTCAAATGGTATGGCCAAAGAAGGATATAAGTATGATGAAATATTGAAACATTATTATACTGGAGTAAATATAAAAAAATTAAAAAATTAGTATAAAAATTAATATATTGGTTCACACTTTAAATAGAGGTGAAAATATGTTAAATAGAAAGTTGAAAAAACCAGTTGTATATAGTATGTATGGATGTGCCTTTTTGTTGTTATTTACTGGAGTTTTCTTTATAGAAAAAGCTATAACTTCTAAAAATTTTGAGAATGCAGATGATTATAATTATGTATCAAGAACGGTATTTGATGATAGCATTCCAGTAGTAAGTACGAAAGATGTACTCATAAGACCATATACTGCAAGTAACGTTAAAGTTATTAAAGATTTTTATGACTATAAAGCAGATGATGAAATGCAACAAAAATCTATTATAGTTCATGATAGAACTTATTTACAAAATACCGGTGTATCATATGGTTTAGAAGAGAGTTTTGATGTTGTATCAATTTTAGATGGAACAGTTGTTAAAGTAAGTCAAGATGATTTATTAGGCAATATTGTTGAAATCAAACATGATAATGATATAATAAGTACTTACCAAAGTTTGGGAGAAGTTAATGTTAAAGAAAATGATACTGTTAGTCAAGGACAAGTTATTGGTAAAAGCGGTAGTGCGAATATATCAACAGATTTAGGAAATCATTTATATTTTGAATTAGTTGTTAAAGGCTCTATTGTTAATCCTGAAAACTATTATGATAAACAAATCAATGAACTATAAGAGCACATGTGCTCTTTTTTTAGGTATAAAATGACCCCTTATTGATATAATTAATTAGGGGGTATTATGAATAATAATATTGTTAAACGTGTACTAAGTGAAGCAGATTATATTATTGAAACAAACCAAACAGTTAGAGAAATTGCTAAAATATATAATGTTTCTAAAAGTACAGTTCATAAAGACTTGCATGAACGTTTATTAAAGATAAATAAAAGTAAATTTTATTTGGTTGATAAGATATTAAAACATCATATTGATATAAGACATATTAGGGGTGGAGAATCAACTAAAAAAAAGTACCAAAATTTAACAATATAACTATAAAATATAAGAATAATGTGTTATAATATTATTTAATTGAAGCAGAAGAAGGTGAAAAAAATGTTTGCAAAAGATATAGGTATTGATTTAGGAACAGCCAATGTACTTATTTACATTAAAGGTCAAGGTATAGTTTTAAATGAACCAAGTGTAGTAGCAATTGATTCTGAAACAAAAAAACCACTTGCAGTAGGAACCGCCGCTAGAGATATGCTAGGGAGAACTCCAGGAAAAGTAAAAGCTATAAGACCAATGAAAGATGGAGTAATTGCTGATTTTGAAATTACGGAAATTATGTTAGATAGTTTTATTCGCAAAATCAATGGTAAAAGCTTTTTATCTCGTCCTAGAATTTTGATTTGTTGTCCTTCAAATATAACTCAAGTTGAAAAAAACGCTATTAAGGAAGCTGCTGAAAGAACTGGAGCAAAAAGGGTATTTTTAGAAGAAGAACCAAAAGTAGCAGCAGTTGGAGCTGGACTTGATATATCAAAACCAAGTGGTAATATGGTTATTGACGTAGGGGGAGGAACAACAGATATTGCAGTTTTATCTTTAGGTGGAATTGTTACAAGTTCATCAATCAAAATAGCCGGAAATGTATTCGATAATGATATAATGAAATATATTAAAGATAAATATAAATTATTAATCGGTGATCGAACAGCTGAAGAAATAAAAGTAACAATTGGAACAGTTTACCCTGAATCTAAAAAAGAAAAAATGGAAGTTCGTGGTCGTGATTTAGTAACTGGACTACCACATACAATAACAGTTTGTTCAGATGAAGTTGAAGAAGCTTTAAGAGAAAGTGTTTACTTAATTGTAAATACAACAAAAAATGTTTTAGAACAAACACCTCCTGAATTATCAGCTGATATTATTGATAAAGGTATTGTTGTAACAGGTGGAGGAGCTTTAATAGATGGGTTTGATAAATTACTTGCTCATGAATTAAAAGTACCAGTTTTTGTAGCTGAAAGTCCTTTAACATGTGTAGTTGAAGGAACAGGAATTTTATTAGATAATTTGTATTTGATTGATAAATAAAGTTAAATTAATTAACTTTTTTTTATTATAATATGAATAATATAGATTTTATAATAGAAATTTGATACAATATTTTTAGGTGAAAAAAATGAATACTGATATGTTAAAGGAAATTTTATTAATTGTTATAACAACATTTACTTTTGTAGCAGTTATAACACCATTTATTAAAAATACTGCTATCCATATAGGAGCAGTTGATATCCCAAATGAAAGAAAAGTTCATAAAAAAGTCATGCCTAGATTAGGTGGTTTAGGAATGTTTTTAGGATTTTTATTAGGATATATGTTATTTGGTACTCCAAGTGCAATTATGAATTCTATTTTAATAGGAAGCTTTATTATTGTTTTAGTAGGAGTAATTGATGATATTAAACCATTAAAACCAAAAACAAAATTTCTAGGACAATTAGCATCTGCTTGTATAGTAGTATTTTATGGAAATATTTTATTACAAGATATAAGTGCATTTGGAATTTATATAGATTTTAAAATATTTGCTTATCCACTAACTATTTTCTTTATTTTAGGTTGTATTAACTGTTTAAACCTAATAGATGGATTAGATGGACTAGCTGCTGGAATTAGCTCAATATATTTCTTAACTATTGGAATAATTGCCACAATTCAAGGAACATATGGTCTAGACTATATAATAACATTTATCTTGCTAGGTTCTACTTTAGGATTTTTAGTTCACAATTTTTATCCTGCTAAAATTTTTATGGGTGATTCTGGTTCTTTATTTTTAGGATTTATCATCGCCGTAATCGCGCTTTTAGGATTTAAAAATGTTACTATGACTTCTTTAATTATTCCTCTTTTAATTTTAGCTATACCTATTTTGGATACTGTGTTTGCTATAATTAGGAGAACCCTAAAAGGAGAGAAAATATCAACACCTGATAAATGTCACATTCATCATCAATTATTAAATAAAAAGTTTTCTCAACGTTCAACTGTACTCATAATATACGCTATAAATATTTTATTTGCAATTGCATCAATTGTTTATGTCCTTAAAGATCAATTAATTGGATATATTATATATGGATTATTATTATTAATTGTTTTAGTTTTTATTTTTACTACTAATATTATTTTTGATTCAAAAAAAGTCCAAGAAAAAATAAAAAAACATATTTAATAGTATAAAATTAGACTGGTAAACAATAATAATAATGGGTGATATAATGGAAATTAATTGGACAGAATTAGGTGCGGTTATTTCAAGAGCATTAATGTCATTAGTTGCTCTTTTTATTGTAACTAAATTAATTGGTAAAAAACAAGTTTCAGAACTTAGTTTATTTGATTATGTAATTGGAATATCTATTGGAAATTTTGCAGCTGAAATGACTATAAACACCGATAGTCCTGAAATCAATGGAATAATAGCAGTTTTTATTTTCGGCTTAATAGCGTATTTAGTGTCAATTGCAACCATTAAAAGTATTATCTTAAGAAGATTTTTTATTGGAACACCAACAATTTTAATTCAAAAAGGTAAAATTTTAGAAAAAAACCTCAAAAGATGTAAAATGGATGTAAATGATTTATTAGAACAAATAAGAATAGGTGGATATTTTAATTTAGATGAGGTTGATTATGCAATTATGGAAGCTAATGGAAAGGTTAGTATTTTTCCTAAAGGAGAAAATAAACCAGCAACTTTGAAAGATTTAAAATTAAAAGTTGAAAAACAAAGTTTATGTTCCAATGTCATAATTGATGGAAAAATAATGCATGGAAATTTAGAAAATATGCATAAGGATGAGAATTGGTTAATTAAACAATTAAAAGTAAAAGGAAAAAAATTAGATGAAATTTTATTAGCAACATTAGATTTGAATGAAAAACTAATTTTATATGAAAGAAACTATAATTTAAAAGTTGATGATGTATTAGAATAAAAAAACTTGCCATAATGACTATAAACGTGATATAATAGCCCAAGTTAAAAAAGGAAAGTGAAAAAAATGAAAATGAGAAATATTGCTATAATTGCTCACGTTGACCATGGTAAAACAACGTTAGTAGATCAATTATTAAAAAATAGTGGAATTTTTAGAGATAATGAAGTAGTAAATGAACGTTCAATGGACTCTAATGATATTGAAAGAGAAAGAGGTATAACAATTCTAGCTAAACCAACTTCAATAGAATATAATGGTTATCACATTAATATTTTAGATACTCCAGGTCATGCTGATTTTGGTGGCGAAGTTGAAAGAATTATGAATATGGTAGATGGAGTTTTATTAGTTGTTGATGCTTATGAGGGAACTATGCCACAAACTAGATTTGTTTTACAAAAAGCTTTAGCAGCGAAAGTTATTCCTATTGTAGTTGTAAATAAAATTGATAAGCCTACTGCACGTCCAAAAGAAGTTGTAGATGAAGTATTAGATTTATTTATTGAATTAGGTGCAGATATCGATCAATTAGATTTTCCTGTTATTTATGCATCAAGTTTAAATGGAACTTCAAGTTTAAATCCAGATACTCAAGAGGAAACAATGAAACCAATATTAGATGCAATTGTTAATTATATTCCAGAACCTAATGTTTCTGAAGAAGGATCATTACAATTTCAACCAGCATTATTAGATTATAATGAATTTGTTGGTAGAATAGGTGTTGGTTTAGTTAAAAGAGGCACTATGAAAGTTAATGAAATGGTTTCATGTGTAAGATTAGATGGAAGTATAAAACAATTTAGAATAGGAAAAATAATCGGATTTAGAGGTTTAAAAAGAGTTGAGGTTAATGAAGCCCATGCAGGAGATATTGTTGCCATTTCAGGTTTAGCTGACATCAGTGTTGGGGAAACAGTGTGTCAAGTTGGACAGGAAGAAGCATTACCAATATTACATATAGATGAACCAACTTTACAAATGACTTTTGGAGTAAATACTTCTCCATTTGTTGGTCGTGATGGTAAACTTTTAACGGTTAGAAAAATTGAAGAAAGATTATTAAAAGAAACAGAACGTGATGTTAGTTTAAAAGTAAAACCAAATGATAATGAATCATTTATTGTATCAGGTCGTGGAGAACTACATTTATCTATTTTAATTGAGAATATGCGTCGTGAAGGATATGAATTACAAGTTTCAAAACCAGAAGTTATTATTAAAGAAATTGATGGAGTAAAATGTGAACCTTATGAAGATGTTCAAATAGATGTTAAAGATGAGTATGTGGGAGCTGTAATAGAAGCTTTAGGAAATCGTGAAGGAACAATGGAAAACATGGTTAATGTTGAAAACCAAGTTAAATTAAATTATACTATTCCTTCAAGAGGATTAATTGGATTTTCAACAGAATTTATGACTATGACCAAAGGATATGGAATAATTAATCATACTTTTAAAGAATATCGTAAAATGGCTTCATCAAAAGTTGGAGAAAGAAAACTAGGTGTTTTAGTTTCAATGGAAAACGGAAAAGCAACTGCATATGCTTTAGGTCAATTAGAAGATCGTGGAGTTATGTTTATAGAACCTGGTAGTGAAGTATATGAAGGAATGATAGTTGGTGAACATGCTCATGAAAATGATTTAGCTGTTAATGTTGTTAAAGGTAAAAAATTGACAAATACCAGAGCTTCAGGTAGTGATCATACTGTTGTTTTAAAAAGACCAAGAACAATGTCATTAGAAACATGTTTAGATTATATTAATAGCGATGAATTAGTAGAAGTAACACCTAATAGTTTTAGAATGCGCAAAAAGATATTGGAAACTGATGAACGTCGTCGTTATGAAAATAAAGCAAAAAAAGATTAGAATTAACTCTAATCTTTTTCGATGTGGCGATCAAAAAAATTTTTGATATCAGTATCTAACACATTGGCAATTTGTTCCAAAGTATCAATAGAAATAGTTTGATAGGTAACTGATTCTAGTTTGCCAATAAAACTATTACTTAATAATAGGGTTTCAGCAAGTTTTCGTTGTGTCCATCCTTTTTTCTTACGATACTTTCTTATATTCTTGCCAATAATGTTATAAATATTAGTTTCATTAGTTTGTTGATCATTTTTTGCCATAATATCACCCACTATAATTTTCTCATAAAATAGACTAAAGTTTTATAGTCAAATAGTCTATTAACTATGAGTGAACAATATATAATTGTTTTCTTTTATAGTATAACAATTACTTTTTTAATTATACCTAAAAAAGTAATTGTTGTACTTAATGAAAATTTATTTAAAAATTGGTATTTAATACCTTAAAATTAATAACAAAAAAAGTACTTAGGAAGTACTTTTAATTGATTTTTTTCTTTAAATAATAATTACGTAATTCTTTGAAACGTTGATAATGAACAATTTCCCTTTGTCGTAAGAAAGAAAGTGGTGCAATAAGATCTGGATCATCTGTTAAATCCATAAGATGTTCATAAGTAGCACGTGCACGTTGTTCAGCAGCCATATCACTTTCTAAATCGGCAATAAAATCGCCTGTTGTTTCAATATAGGCTGTGGTAAAGGGTACTCCAACGGCATCGCTAGGAAATAATCCATGATTGTGTTGAGTGAAATGGGCACCTAAACCAGCGTCTTCCATTTCTTTTATAGTTGCACCTTTAGTTAATTGATAAATCATAGCTGAAATAATCTCAATATGAGCAAGTTCATTTTTACAAGTATGTTATCAGTTAAAAAGACAACAATATAATCTTGAGAGAAAAATTCTCTTTTAAGTATCGACCGCCTTTTTCTTTCTTATAAATTACTTGTTTTATTATAGTTGATAATAAAGAGTTTTTTTCTTCTGCGGTCATATCTTTTGAATATTTACTTATAACATCTTCTAAAATTGGTATAGCTTTCTTTTTACTATATAAATCTTTAGTTCTATCTTTTGACTTAGATAGTTCTGTTTTTTGATTTAATAATGTTTCTAATTGTTCGTTTAAAGTGTTAGTTCTTTTAATAAATAAATCTTGAGTATATGCTCCAGTCTCTACTAATTCGCAAGCCTTTTCTATTTGGCTTTTTATTTTATCTATTTCGTGATCTATTGCTTCTATCATTTCCTTATTAGTACATATTTCTTTTTTTACTGCTTCTTCATAATTATTAACATAGTTTTTATATTCACTCATTATTATTTTAAGAGATTTTAATATTTTATCTTCTACAAGTTCTAATTCGCTTGATACACACTTACATCTAGGTCTACTACACATTAAAGTATCTGTATGTGGTGGAGTTATGCTTTCTTCTATTGTAGTTATAGCTTTATCAAACTCGTTTGTTTCTATATTCAATAGTTTTTTTAGATCCTCCCATTTATCAGCGTGTGGTATACAAAATTTCTCGTCGTTAGAACTAAACCAATGATCCACAGAGTTTTTAGAAACGTGTAGAGCTCTAGCTATGTCATTAAGACTATAATTTCCTTTATGTTCCCTTAATAATAATCGTAATTTAGGCTTATCTATATCATAAATACGTTTAGCGGTAGGTTTAGCGTCTTTTCTTAAATAATACGGACGTCTAGTCATATTATTACCACAATAGCCACATACAACTAAACCTAATAAAGGGTTTTTCATTTCTTTATTATCTGGCACTGTTTTAAGTCTATTAGATAAAAATTTAGCTTCTATCTGTTGTTTTATATCTTCGCTGAGTATTGCTTCGTGTTTACCTCTAACAAGCGTAAAATCGTCATTATTAGGGTTTTTCTTAACAATATGTCCATTTACTAATGTCTTAGTAGTTTTACGTCTGTCCCACGTCAAATAGCCGTATATAGTGTAACCCTGTAATATATTTCTAACCATATTAGCGGTCCACTCTTTAGACTTTCTAGGTTTTATTTTAAGATAATTAAGATAGTGTGCTATATTAGTAGCTCTCATATCATTTAATATAATCTTAATATTTTCTCCTGGTTTAAAAAAGTTATGAGGTATATGTATATTGTTTATATCTATATTATAGTTAGCTGCTATACTTTCTAATGTATCATTTTCTTTTATTTTATATGGTAATGATTTACTATTAACAGTTAATCTTATTTCTTGATCTACTTTTAAATCTAAATTACAAGTGATTATATCTTTCTTATGTGCTCCAAACAATTTAGCTATATCTGATATAATCTCGTTTTCTTTAACAGTGTATGTAGTATTTAGTCCATTTAAGAATAAATCAGCTAATAATTTTACTACTTTAGACTCTGACTCATTTTCTACTAAAACATAACCTTTCTCGTTAGGTATTTTCTGTTTATTATAACCGTATGGCAATACAGAACCAACGTATTTACCGTCTTTAACACTTCTTAATCTACCACGAGCTAATATACGTTTAGTATATTTTAAATATTTTCTAGCTTGATATAAACCGTCTTCAAAATAAGATAAATCGTCCTCGTTATCTAAATTATATATTTTCATAGGAGTTATTATCTTTGTATTGGAATATTGAAAAGCTTGGGCTATTATTCCCTGGTCCATAGTATTACCACGAGCTAGACGTTCTATTTCAATACATACAACTCCTTTTACACGATCTTCTTCTATTAAAGATAATACTTCTTGAATTACTGGACGATCTTCGATAGTATCTCCAGACGCTACCTCTCTATAAATATTATGTTCTGGTATTGGTTTACCGAAAATACTTACAATAAAGTCTTGTAATTCTTTTTCGTGTCTTTGTAAAGTTTTTTCTATAGACTCGTCTTTATAATAGTCCATATCTTTACGTGATTTTCTTAAATATATTATAAACATATCTAGTATCTCGTCGACAGTAAGGTCCCTAGATACGTTCATTATTTGTAAAAATGTATCTAAATTCATTATAGCACTTTCTTTCTTTATAATTTTATGCTATAATCGTATAGAAAAACCTATACAATTATAGTTGGTTGTTTCTTCTATTTTTGTTTTAAGTGTGATAGCTTTTGTGGTTTTTCATTTCAACGCTTCGTGTTCGCGCGCGAGGCGTCTTTTTTTATGTTTTTTTACCTTTCGAGCAAGAAAACGTACATTTCGAGCAATGTTTAACGAATTTAACGGCAAAAAATGGTAAAATGGTGTATTAAAATTTATAATATACCCCTAAGGAGGGGGTTAGTATGAAAACTAAATATGATGTGTTATATGAAAAACTGCTTAATGATCATATTAACATCAGTTTATTTATTAAACTACTTGAGTATATCAAATAAGATATACTCTTTTTATTTGTCCTCTTTATCAATTATAAATTCTTTGTTTTTTTCTATAAATTTCATAAGCTTATCAAAATTTTCTTCTGATAAATCTTCGCCGTCAAAAAGATTATTTTCTTTTAAAGCGTCTTTCAATTTACTTTTGATATTTTTGGTAGCTTTTTTTTCTTCCCAGTCAAGCATATAGTTAGCGTCTACTCCTAATACTTTACATAAAAGCATTATGCTATCTGCGTCTGGTTTGTGATTTCCACTTTCCCAGTCGCTAATAGTGTTATGAGATACGCCTAATTGCTCAGCAAGCTCTTTTTGTGTCATATTTTTATTTTTTCTTGAGTTTCTTATATTATCACATAAAGCCATATTAGTTACCTCCATTTCATTAAAATTTTATCACAAAAAATATGTATAGTAAATAAATAATTTCGAAAAAATCGAAAAAATTAGCATTTTTGTATTGACATTTCGGTAATACCGAATTACAATGTTTATAGAGTTCGACAATATCGAAGTCTTGGAAGGAGGAAATTAAATGTCAAACCCTAAATCACTAGAAGTAGGAAAAAAGATAAAGTTGCTTTTGGTAGAACATAATATCAACCAAAATCAAGTAGCAAGATACCTAAATGTTAGTGATTCTTTATTTTCTGATAAGTTAAATGGAAAAGTAAAAATTACTGTAGACGAATTTTACGATATTATTACTTATCTAAATGAAGAATTTAACATTACTGTAGACGCTAATTACTTTATGCCACAAACACCAAACGAAACATCAGACACTAACTAACATAAAATTTAATGAGGTGTTGAAATGGAAAAAAACGAAAGCTATCACACAATAAAAAACTTAACACTAGGTCAAACAGAAATTGAGATATGTATAGAGAGTATTCCAACAATAGAAGAAAAAAGAAATCATTTAATAAAGATATATGACGTCGTAAATGATATAGCTAGAAAAGCTGAAAAGCGCGGCGTTGATACTTCTAAATGGTTTTATACAGAAAAACAATTAAAGCTCTTAAAACAAGATCCAATAAATGAATTTATCTAGTAAATCAATTTAAAAAAAACAAAGGAGAAACAATTATGAAAAAAAAATACAGACTTAAAAAATGGGTAAAAGTAACCCTAAATATATTATGCGCAATAAGCGTATTTATAATACTTGCTTTATTAGTGAAGAAAGGAGTTAATGACTTTGAAGATTTGGCTAAGCAATGTGATAAGGAATATGGCTATACTTGTACTTATTACGATATTAGACAATACTCTTTAGGTAAATAAATTATGTATGTTAAAGAAAATAAAAAAAGATTTATGAATTGGATCAGAACTCATAAATCAAGTTGTAAACTTTCTTATAATTTACTCTCTAATTGTACCATAATTTGGGGGTAAAAGTCAAAAAATGGACGATTGGAGGTAAAACATGAAAGATAGTTATATAATGCACTGCGATTATGGAAATCATTTTGAATTATTAACAGACGCTGAATTAGGTCGGCTTATAAGAGATGTAAATAACTATGTTAAAAATGGTGTTTTGCCTCAATATACAAAAGAGGATCGTGTTCTAAATATGGCCTTTAGTTTTATGAAAACTAACATTGATATAGAAACAGAAAAATATATAAAAAAATGTGAAAAAAATCGAGAAAATGGCCGTCGTGGTGGTCGACCTAGAAACCCAGAAAAACCGAACGGTTTTGAAGAAAACCCACAAGAAACGAAAAAAGCCGATACTGATACTGAAACTGATACTGAAACTGATACTGAAACTGATACTGATACTGATACAAACATAAAAAAAAGTGTGTGTGATAAAAGCGCACGCGCAAAAGAATTTTATTGTCATTTAGGAAGTGATTATAAATCGGAGTCATGTTTCTACTGCATGAAAAAACAAATATGTCCTAATAAGGAGTCAACGGAATTTAGATTAAACCACCGAAACGAAACTTTCGACGAGTGGAATAAAAGACACGAAGATTATCGGGAACAACTTATTGAGGACTTAAAGTCCAGGGGGAAGGATCCAGATATAGAGCTTATCGACTATGACTGGTTAAATGAAGATAATGATATAGATTAGAAAATGGAGGAATAATTATTATGAAAAATACTATAACAAAACAAGATATAGATAACATTTTAAAAGATACACTAATTAAAGTTGAACAATACGGAGATAAAACAACAGTTTTAAAAGCTACGTTGCCTAATGACTTTGTAATTGTTGAAAGTTCTAGCTGCGTAGATCCTGCAAACTTCGATATGAAAATTGGAGAAGAAATATGTATGGACAAGCTAGTTAATAAAATTTGGGAGCTTGAAGGCTATAAGCTTCAATGTCAAACTAAGGAGGTAGCAGAAAATGGAAATAACTAGCGTTAAAGTAAAAAAAATAAATGAAGAAAACTCTCGTTTAGTTGGAGCTGCTTCTGTAGTTGTTGATAAAGAATTTATTATCAAAGATATAAAAATTATTAAAGGAGACGACCGTCTATTCCTAGCTATGCCTAGTCAAAAAATGCCAGACGGATCCTACGCAGATATAGCACACCCTCTTAATGTTGAGTGTCGCAAAAAATTTGAAGATATTATTTTAGCAGAATATGATAAGTGCTAATGAATTATGGAAGTCAATAGAATACGATACTCGTTATCAAGTATCAAGCTATGGACGATTTAGAAAGAAAAACCCTAAAAATGGTTATAGATATTTAAAACCTTTTAGAAAACATAATCTATTTTTAGTAAAGATTAAAGATAAAGATTTTAACTGTGCTCGATTAGTTGCTAATGCTTTTATTAAGCAATTAGCTTCTAATGATAGAGTCTATCATAAAAATAAAATAGAATTTGATAATTACTATAAAAATTTAGAAGTTGTATCTTTAAAAGAGCTTGGTAAACGAACTGGCTATATATCAAAATCTAAACGAGTTGTAGAAGTTAAAAACGGCGAGATTATAAGAGACTGGCCTTCAAGTAGAAAAGCCGCTAAAGACTTATATATTTCTTATCAGACCGTTTCCGACTACTGCAATAATAAGGTGGAAAGCCCTATGTTTAATCTTATGTGGGAAGACGATTATTTTGACGAAGTATTAGAGCCGTTTAAATGGGAACATAAAAAAAGAAAGGAAAAAAAGAAATGAAAACTAAAATCAAAAGTACAATAAAAGACATCATTGATTATACACTAACAAATGAATTTAAAGCTTTAGTAATGATTATGTTATTTATGTTCTTATGTGTTTCCCTATTCTGGGGTGCTATATGTACAGTAATGACTAATGACATTACAGAAGTAGCTACAGAGCAAAAAGAAGAAAATATAAAACTTCAAGCAGAATATGACAAGTTATCTCAAGAGTACGCTCGTATGAAAATGGCTTACGAGGAAACTTATGAACTATTTACTACTTGTCAAGAGTCTACATCTTGGTATGAACAATTTTATTATGACAATGTAGATCCAACAACTGGAGAAATTGAGGGGGAATATTATGAGTAGTATTATTTGTTTATTATTAGGTTTAATATTAGGCTCTGGTTTATGTTATCTTGCCTTTAATCAAGTTTTAACTGCTAAAGACGATATTATAGAAGATTATAAAAAAGGTATAGAACTACATAACCAAAGAGAATTAAAACTTATATATATAAATCAGTCTACTAAAGATTATGTAAAACAACAACAAGATATTCTTAAAACTGTACCTATTAAAGTAAAAGAAATTACAGACGAAGCTAGTTTACAAGCTGGTAGATACATGGCTTTAAAAGATATAGAAAAAACTATTATTCAATTAGAAAAGAACTCCGAAAGCTTAGTAAATAAAAAATAAGGAGTGATGTTATGCCTAGAGTGTTTAGAAACAAGTTCGGTCGTAAAACTGTTAGACCTTTCAAAAAGCAAGACCTAAATAGTATGATCGTAATTTGTAAAAAAAATAAAAACGCAGCCGAAGAAGAAGAAAACAAAGAACAAGTTTATTTATGGGATCGCAACTATATGATACTACACCTAGGTAGAAATCTAGCTTTTCGTATAGAAGATCTATTACAGTTGAAAACTGATAATTTTAAAAATGGAGGTATTTATACAAGAGAGTTCAAAACTGGTAAAGAGCAAGCTTTTGAACTCCACCCTTCATTAAGAAAAGATTTAGAAGATTATATAAATAGAAATAAGCTTGTTGAAGGAGAATATTTATTTAAAAGTCGTAAAGGTACTAATATACCTATTACGCGTCAAAGAGCTTGGCAGATTATTAAAGAATTATCAGACGAAGTTAAAGTGTCTTATGTTGTAGGCTGCCACTCCTTACGTAAGTATTTTGCTAGAGAGTATTACGAACAGACTGGAGATTTAATCGGTTTAAAAGAAATGTTAAATCACTCTAGCGAAACAGTAACATTAAGGTATATATGTTGGGAAGAAGACGACAAAAACATCAAGCGAAAAAACTTTTATTTAGGAGGTTAAAAATGAATTTAATTATTATTAGTCAAGATAAAAAATCAATATGGGACTTTTCACAATGTTGTATATTTATACCAAACGACAGTATACATGAGATATTTATACGACCTTATTATGCGCCTAATGGTGTATCAATAGCAACTTATGAAGATCCTAAAAAAACAGAGGACGTTTTAAAAGAAATAATTAACCTATTTAGTAAATCAAAAATGCTACTTACGCCTAAAGTTAATATGAGACTAGAAGATGTAGAAACTGCAAAAAAATATTTTGATAATTTAAACGGCGAAAAGTTTATTGTATCAGATAGTAATTTCAATATTAAACCTATTGGAAACAATTATAATTTGATATATAAATTACCAGAGGACGTAAAAATATGAATTTAGATAACTTAAAATTAGTTACTCCAGAAGAACATAGAAAATATTATAAAAACTATAGAAAACAAAATTGTGATGTCGTAGGTATACAAGAACAGGTTAAGTTAGGCTATTTAAAATTTTATATAAAAGATAAATATATATATTGTGAAAATGTTATTACTAAAGAGTGTGTAATTGTCGGAACGCTTGACAATATTACTATTGGTATTGATTTAGGACAAGACTCTGACAAAATGTTTGAAGCTTTGGCTACTATAGACGCTGGTAGTATTAGTAGAACTAGAGGTCAATTATGAGTTATTTAGAAAATTGTACTGACTTATGGTATTTAATGAGTGATTTCTTTTACGATAATAAATGTTGCAATGGTTTAATAAAGGGCGATCCTAATTATTATCAATTTCAAAAAAATAAAACTATATTCTCTGTAAGAAGAATAAGAGATAACTTTTATAAATTAAAAGTTATAAGAAGATATAAAAAAAAAGAACAAGATACACTCTATTTTGAGTGTAAATCGTTAAAAGAAATAGAAGATACTATATTAAAGTATTTTTTAAAAAACAAATAACAATTTTACATAATGAAAATATGTAAATTGATATAAAAAATAACATTTTCCTGATGTCGGGAAAATGCTTATAAAATCTAGGTAAAACTACTCTTTTGTAGGGTGGCTAGTGAATTTAACAGAATTATGTCATTTTGTAAAATTCAATATATAGGAATTGAGGTGTTGAAAGTGAACAAAAAAGAAGAAGTTATTAAAGAATTAGGACCTATAGCAAAGGTTTTAAATATAAAAATAGATTATGTAATAGACTCTAAACGTGAGTATCTAGTTTGTAATAACACCAAAATATGTACAAGTTGTACTAGTGTATATGGAATAAGAGAAGAATTTTTCGGTTATGTATTTTTAACTGAGTGGAAACATAGAAGTTTAGGAGCCTTTGAAAATCAAGTTAAAAGACATATAAAGCAATATTGGTATGACGATAATTTTAATCAACCATACTATAAAGGTTTTTAAAATGACTAAACTAAGAGATAAAATAGTTGGTTATATTTCTCCTAAACAAAGAAAAATAAATACACTAGAAAATAAAGTCTCTACTCTTGAAGGAGTAATAAAAGACGAATTATATAATCTATTTATCGAAAAGCTGGGAGAACCAGCAGAAATGAAACGTCTGAAAAAAGACAATAAAAGATTAAGACAACAAAATAAGTCTTTAAAAGAAATAATTAAAAATAATTAATTAAAAAGGTGGTGCTAGTTGTGAACTTAAAAGAAATGCAAAAATATGCTAATGCGTTATCTGAAATTAGAGTTAAATGTAATTGTAGTCATACTTTATATTTTCCTGCTTATGGTCCAGATGTGCAGATTTGTTCACATTGTGGCCATAAAGTCTATAGAAATGATCGTATAAAATTTAAAGAAATATTATCTAAATGTATTAAAGTAAAGGAGGTACAAAATGGGTAAGACTTATAATAGCAAGTGGAAAGTTACACCACTTACAGTTAATTTTAATCAAAAACAATGGAGACAAGACTTCGGAGCTTTTATTAGAAGTAAATTATTCTGGGACGGTACAACTTTAGTAACAAGATCTAAAGCAAAGTCCCAGGGACCTAATTTAATTACTAAGGGAATAAGAACTTTCGAAGTATATAACGCCTATGGTGGTAGTGTTATAGTTGAATATCAAAACGAAAATGAAGTTTTATATACTACTCACGAAGATTTAATAAAACAATATTTTGAAGAAAGGAACATCAATATTTATGGAAAATAAAAAAATGAATTGCTCTAATTGTGGAGCCGTTATTGAAGATACATATTACAAATGTTTAGATAATTGTTTACAAGTTAATTTCTTTGATACAGAAGAAGAAAATTGCTTTTGTTCTGAGGAGTGCTTTTGTAAATATATGGAATTAGAACAGTTAGAAGTTAACGAAGAAAATGACGGAGAAGAAATTTAAAGATAAATGCGATTTATGTGGTAAATTTGATATTTTAAAAGGTTATAATGGTAAATGCCTTTGTCCTAAATGTATCGAAAAAGGACCACAAGAAAATTGTTCTCCACTCCCTCGAAAAAACGAAAAACAATTAAGTATATTTGATTTGGAGGTAATGTCTCGTGGAAATTGATACAGAAAAAGCAGAACAAGCAATAAAAGAATTATCAGACGCTTTTACAAAAGCATTTATGCCAGTTGCAGAAGCTATAAAAAATATATCAACTACACTTTGTCATACATTTATTGATACTTGGGAAAGCATTAAGGAAAAAATGCCCGACTTTGAAAAAATGAAAATTTCACGAAAGCGTTTTGTTAAACTTTTAATGAGTATTGGTTATCAAAGAAACGAAGCCAATAAAATTGCTTGGCGTTATCACGAAGAAAAAGGAAAATATACATTTTTAGATTTTATCATTGAAAGTAACAAGAAGGAGGTATAATCAATGTGGCTTAGTATACTCATAGGAGCACTAATTGTATGTGCTGGTTTATATAGAATTGCCGAAGCAATAGAAAAAAATAAAAAGTAAGAAAGGAAGGATCTAATTTATGGCTGGAATTACAGAAACAGCCAACGGAGAAAAATCACAAATAGACTTCAAAGAAATAACAAGTTTTATCGTCGAAGAATTATCAAAGAGAAATCTACTACGTAAAGGAGCTACTACTTATCAAAATACGGAGTCTCTTTTATACAAATATAACGACTTGAAAAAATCAGTTGAAGACCGTGAAGAAGAAATCGAGGAAATTAAAACAACTGGACTACGTGGAAAATCAAAGAGCATATTTAAAATACCAGAAGGAAGTCATAGCGATTATGATACTATCGAAGAAGATATAATAAATGGCTTAATATCTGACATCAAAAAGACACAGTTAATTATTAACCGCATAGACAGAATATTAAAGAAATTTAAGTCCGATAAATATATCGACATAATTAAATTAAAATACTTTGAAAATAAAACGCAGCAAGATATAGCTGATTATTTCGAAAAAGATACTACTACAATATGGAGAAATAACAAGCGTTTAATCAATGAAATAAAGGTTTATCTATTCCCTAATGATGTTATTAAAGAACTTAACTATTGACAAAATGCAATAACCCACGCAATAACCCCGCAATTGACATAGCAATTTTTATATAATATAATTGGTACAATGAAATTATTAGGAATTGAGAAACACGTCTGTTTTATAGGCGTGTTTTTTTAGTGCTTATTTGAGGTGGTATTATGGCTAAAGACTTTGCTAAAGAGTTCTATCGTTCTACTGCATGGCGCAAGACTAGAGCTTATATATACAATAAGCAACACGGAATATGTGAACGTTGCCACGGCGAGTATGGACCTGGCGAAATAGTACACCATAAAATATATCTAACTCCCTATAATATTCATAACCCAGCTATTACACTGGGAGAGGACAACCTAGAGCTATTGTGTAGAGTATGCCATGCTATAGAGCATGAGTCAGAGCTGCCAACAGATAAGAGTCTTATGTTCGACGACGAAGGTAATCTAATAGAAAGGAGCGTTGATTATGATATTAACCGTCTATACTAACTATCTCATTATGACTTATGACATAGTCTTTAGTGGTACCAAAGAGGAGCTCGCTAAAGCACTAGACGAAGGACCAGTCTTTCTGAGCACAAAGGAAGGAGCGTCAGTCTTTGTTAATCCGATTAACGCTGCGCTGATAGAAATAAAAGACTCCCCCCTTTCTTAAAAAAGATATGCTTCACAGTGAACCGCGCTTGAGTCCTTTTTCGGACTGCTTCGGTCGTGTGAGGGGGGTGTAGTCAAAGGTGGTGGAAAAATGGAAAATGAAAATCTTAATTCTAAAGAATTAAAAGAAGTTCCAGACTTTTCGACAGAGCTTAAAAAACTTAAAAAAATATTCAAAAACATACCAAAAGATAAAAAGAATTTGGTACAAAAGCTTATCGAAAGTGCTGCTTTTATGTCCGTTGAGTTAACTAAATTAGAAAATTACATCAGTGTAAATGGTGTATCAGAAACATACCAAAACGGAGAAAACCAGTACGGAACAAAAACCAGTACAGAAGCCAGTGTGTACAACACTATGATTAAAAATTATACGTCGATCATAAAACAATTATGTGAGTTATTGCCAGAAGGTTTACCAGCAACAAAGGAAGGTAACGCTTTAATGAATTTCGTTACTAAGCCTAAGGGTAAATAATGAATTACATCAGAGAGTATAACGAAAAAATACAGTCTGGCGAAATAATAACTAGCCGCAGAGTCAAAAAGGTTTATGCTCGCTTAGTAAAAGAAATGGACGATCCTAATTGTCCTTTTTATTTTGATGAAAAAATAGCTAATAGACCTATAGAGTTTACAGAAACTTTTTGCAAACAGTCCCAGGGAGAATTAGGCGCAGACCTAAAACTGGAATTGTTCCAGAAAGCTTATGTACAAGCTCTATTTGGTTTTTTAGATAAAGAAACTGGGTACAGAAGATTTAACGAAACAATGTTTTTGGTAGGACGTAAAAATGGTAAAACAACTCTTTTATCTCCTATCGCGTTGTATATGTTAATGGCTGACTATGAAGGTGCAGCCGAAGTATACTCAGTAGCAACAAAGAAAGAACAAGCAAAAAAGGTTTTAACCGAAGCTTGTAATATGGTTAAACAAAGCCCAGAATTACGATCCGTTTTGAAGAAAAGAAGAAATGATCTTTACTTCAATGCTACATCTTCTATCTTTGAAGCTTTAGCGTCAGACTCTAATACGCTTGACGGTTTAAATAGCCACGGCGTTATTATAGACGAATTACACGCTATCAAAGATAGAAATTTATACGAAGTTATGAAACAGTCTATGACTGCTCGACGCCAGCCGTTATTAGTTATGATAACTACTGCTGGAACAGTTAGAGAGTGTATCTATGACGATACTTACGATTATGCTTGTAAAGTAGCAGACGAAGAAATAAAAGACGATCACTTTTTACCTATTCTTTATGAACTAGATAATCGTAACGAGTGGACAGATCCAACGTGTTGGTTAAAAGCTAACCCAGGACTAGGAACAATTAAAAGTTATCATAATCTATCTATTGAAGTTGAACGTGCTAAAAATGATCCTAAAAAATTACCAGGTTTATTGTGTAAAGATTTTAATATTCGTGAAAACGATAGCAACGCTTGGTTAAGCTTTGAGGAAATTAACAACACAGAGACTTTTAATATGGAAGATATTGAGAATACTTACGCTATCGGTGGTTGTGATTTATCAGCTACTACTGACTTAACTTGTTCTACATTACTTATCAGAAAGCCTAACGACGAGAAAGTATATGTTATACAACACTACTTTCTACCGCAAGTAAAGCTTGATAGATTAGACGAAAAGAATACACAAGAAGCGCCATACAAAATATGGCGTGATAAAGGTCTTCTTACTGTATGTGAAGGAAATCGTGTTGACTATTCGCAAGTAACGGACTGGTTTGTACAAATGCAACAAGAATTTAAAATTGATCCTATATACGTTGGTTATGATAGAGCTTTAGCTGGTTATTGGGTGGACGAAATGACATCAAATGGTTTTCAAATGGAAGCCGTAGCACAAGGACCTTATACTTGGAGTCAACCAATGCGTGAAATGGGCGCTGCTTTTGCAGATAAAAAAGTTAATTATAATAACAACCCTATTTTAAAGTGGTGTTTAACTAATACTGTGGTTAAAAAAAGTGGTTTAAATAATATACAACCAGTAAAAATAAACGAACGTCGAAGAATTGACGGAGCCGTATCTTTACTTAATGCTTGGGTTTTATACGTTAAGTATTATGAAGATTTTATGTATAGTGTGGGGTGATTAAATGAAACATAGAGGCTTATTTAAAACTATATTCGGTGGAAATAAAGAACAACCGAATAATAACAATAGTGCAGCAACAAGTTTTAATATGTATAGTCTATTAAATACCTTTAATTCAACTTATCAAGTTAATACGGGTAACGCTTGGGACATGGACATTGTACGTAGTGCCGTTGACGCATATTGTAGAAACTTTGCTAAATTAAAAGCAAAACATACTCGTATTGGTAAAGCTGGTAAATCTAAAATAGAAAGATTATTAAATTATCAACCTAATTCTTTAATGGAAGCTTACAGTTTTTATTATAAAATAGCTGCTAATTTAAAATTAACTAATAATGCTTTTATTTACCCTGAATTCTCTACTTCTGGCGAGATAGTTTCGTTCTTTCCTTTAATGTCTAATCAAATAGAATTATTAGAGAAAAATGGACAATTATATTTAAAATTTGTTTTTAAAACTGGAAAGATAAAGGTTGTTGCGTATGACAATATTATTCACATGAGAGGACAGTTTTTTGACAATGATATATTCGGAAGTAAAAATCATGCGTTACGTCCTGCTCTTGATACTGCAATAGCAATAAATCAAGGTGTTTCTAATTCGGCTAAATTGATTAATAGTATTAGAGGTATATTATCAGCTAAAGTATCGTCTAAAGACGAAGATTTAGCAAAAGCAAGAGATAAATTTGTAGAAAATAACTTCAAAATGTCATCTAACGGAAGTGGTGTTATTGTTACAGATACAAAAATGGACTATACACCTATAAATGAGAAATCAACACCAATTTCTTCCGAACAACTAAGTTATACAAAAAATGCTATATATGATTATTTCGGTGTAAATGAAAATATTGTGCAAAATAAATTTACTGAGGAACAGTGGAACGCTTTTTACGAAGGTGCTATTGAACCAGTAGCTATACAAATGTCGCAATGTTTTACTAATGCTTTATTTACAGATAATGAACGTAACTTTGGCAACGAAATTACTTTTGAAGCAAACAGATTACAATATGCGTCTAACGCTACTAAAGTTAATGTTGTAAAAGAATTAGCTCCTATCGCGGTCTTAATGATAGACGACGTTAGAGAGATGTTTAATTTAGCGCCTTTACCTAATGGCGAAGGTCAAAAAGTATTACAGTCATTAAATTATATAAATTCTAATATAGCAGACTCTTATCAGTCAAAAGACAAAGACACTGCTCCACCGCCAAAAGAAGAACCAGCAAAGAACAATGAGGAGTTAGAACAAGAAGGAGGTGTTGAAAGTGGAGATAAATAATACAGAAAGTAAAAAAATTAAAATTACAAAGTTAAATAATTTTATTAGTTTTGAATTACTAAGAAAAATGAAGGAAAAAGAACCAGATACTAAATTTATTTTACCTAATGGAAAGGAGGCAATTTTAAATGACAAAAAAGAACAATCAAAGTCTAGTAAATAAAACTGGACGTGAAATTAGAGTCTTCTCTGATTTTAAATTAAAAGAACAAAGAAGCGAAGACGGAAGCGAAAGACAAGATTATGTGCATGGTGTCCCAGTAGTTTTTAACACCCCCACTTGTCTTTATGAATTTGAGGGAGTAAAGTTCTATGAACAAATAGACCGCCATGCGTTTGATAATTGTGATATGTCTGATGTTATTTTTAATTATAACCATGGTGGACGTGTTGCCGCAAGAATTAGAAATAACACATTAAAATTATCATTAAATGATGTCTGTATGGAAATGGACGCATTTCTTGGGGGTACTGAATATGGTAGAAATCTCTTAGAGGAAATTAGAGGTGGCTACATAGATAAAATGAGTTTTGCTTTTGTTGTAGCAGACGACGAATACGATCCAGCTACACATACAAGAACAATAACTCGAATTAAAAAGCTATACGATGTATCGGTGGTTGATATTCCAGCCTACGATCAAACAAGTATTTCGGCTAGGTCTTTCTTTGAGGTGGAGTACGAAAAAGAAAAAAGAGCTTTGGAGCAAGCCAGACTTAGAGAAATATGTATAGCAAAAACAAAAATCTAAATTAGTTCGATAAGGAGGAAAAGAAAATGAACGAAAAAAGATTAAACGAAATTAAAGCTAGAAAAGCAGAAATTAGAACACTTTTAGAAGATACATCAAAGGACGTTAATTTAGAAGAAATTAACAGTGAATTAGACAACTTAGATAAAGAACAAAGAACACTAGAAAAAAGAGCTGAAATTGCTCAAAAATTAGAAACTGGCGAATTAGAACCAGATAATGCAGAAAAAGCGCCTGGTCTTGATGACGATGAGGAAGAAGGAGGAAAAGAAGTGAATACAGAAGAAAGAAAAACAAAAATGTCTAAAGAAGTTAGATCATTCTTAAAGTACATGATTACTGGAGGTAGAGAAACAAGAGGTGTTACTCTAACAAACGGTCAAGCGGTAGTACCAGAAGAATTAGACGACGAAATTATTACAGAAATGCGTGAAGTATCAGATGTAATTAATTTCATTAATTTAAAAAATGTTAGAGGAACTTTACGTGTTGGTAATTTATCAGCTATTGGAGCTAATAAAGATAAAGACGGCGACGCAATTACTGCCAACGGAGGAGTTACTGGAGATGTAACATTTGGTTCTTATAGAACTAGTGCAAAAATTGAATTAGGTGTTGGTTTAGATACTGAAAGTTTAGACGCATTTAAAGAAATTGTTGTTTCTGAATTAGCACTTGCTTTAGCTATAGAATTAGAGTCAGAAGTTATGACTGGAACAGGAACAAATGAAGCAGAAGGTTTATTCGTTGCAGAGTTACCAGCAGCACAAAAAGTGTCAGTTAAACTTTCTGAATTCGGACATAAAGCTTTATCAAGTATTAAAGGTAAAATTCGTAGAGCTTATGGTAAGCGTGCTAGTTATGTTGTTAATACTGAAACTTTCCACGATTTAATAGAAGGTATGGTTGGAACAGACGGACACCCTATTTATAATGAAAGTACAGAAATGTTATTAAAGAAACCAGTTATTATATCTGACGAAGCACCTAAGAATAAAATATTATTCGGTTATGGTAAAAGATATTGGTATAACTATAATATGGCTCCACAAGTTGCAAGTTCTGAACATGAAAAATTTAGTGAAGGTATGATCGTTCATAGAGCTTTAGCATTTGGAGACGGTCATGTTATGGACAGTAAAGCTTTTGCTATTCTTGAAATAACTGCTGATAGTGCGTCTAGTAATACTGAGGTAAAAGGTTAATGAGAACTTACAAATTAGTTGCAGCTATTAATTTTACTGATGTTCATACTGACGAAAAATATAAAGCTGGACAAGAATTAAATGTAAGCGAAGAAAGAGCTTTAGAGCTTTTTTCTTCTCCTTATCATTTAGTTAAATATGTATCACACGAAGACGATACAGATATAGCTAGTATTATTTCTGAAAAAGACGCACTAAAAACAGAAAATGATACTTTAAAGAAAGATCTTGAAAATTTAACTGAAGAATATGACAAGTTAAAATTACAATTAGAAAATAACAAAGATGATACTTCTGGTAAAACAGAAGATACATCAAAAAAAAATAAATAAATAAAAAATAAGGAGTGATATTATGGCAAATAATAAATCTATTAGCGACGAGCTAATGAAAAAAGCACGTGGTTTTCTTAGAATAACTATTGAAAACGACGAAGTTATAAATACTGAAATTACTACTCTTATTAAAGCTTGTAGACAAGATTTAATAAGAAACGGTATCACTTCTAAAAAAGCTGAAAGTGAAGAAGATAGTCTAATAGAAACGGCTATACTTCTTTACTTAAAAGCTGAATTTGGGTTAGATAATAAAAATTATGAAAAATATCGTAATTCTTATGAGACTCTACGAACAGAATTATCACTAACGAGCGACTATGTAAACGAGGTGGTAAAAAATGTGGAGTGATGTCTTATATCTTTTAGAAGAAATTGAGAGTTTGGACGAGTTAAATCGTCCTCACTACTCTTATAAAGAAACTAAAGTATATGCTAATAAAATATCAGTTAAAAGAAGTGAATTTTACCAGGCGCAAGCTGCTGGCTTTAAACCAGAGAAAAGTTTTGAAATAAGGACCATAGAATTTGACGAAGATAAGCACACAAAAGTTAAGTACAAAGATGTTACATACAAAATACTACGTTCTTACGAGGTAAATAGTGAGATAACAGAAATTGTATTAACGGGGCTTAATAATAATCATGAGCAACAATAAAATAGAATTTATAGACACATCAAAAGAAGTTAAAAACACTATGGTTAAGCTTTCAAAGTCCGCCCTTCGTGCTTCTGCTAAAGTAGCTGGTAAAGCTATTAAAGCTGAAACTCAAAAACGTACAGGCCGATTATCTAAACAAGTTGGTTATTGGGCTAAAATAAATCGTGATACTGGACAACCAGAGTTACAAATTGGTTACTATTCTAAAGCGCAAGCAAAAAAGAAAGGTAAACAAGTATCACACGCTAACCCTGCTTGGGCTGAGTTCGGTGTTAAATCACATACTATTAGTATTAAAAAAGCTAATACTCTAAGCGACGGTAATATTAACTATGGTAAATCAGTTAGCCACCCAGGGCTTAGAGGACAAAGTATCTTACGTAATAGTGTCTTTAATAATATAGACGCTATTAGAGAGGCACAAGCTGAATACTTAGCAGCACTTAATAAAACTATTGAAGCAGCTGGAGGAAAGATTAAAGAAAGTGAGGAGATCGAAGATGTATAATTTCTTTATTGCATTACAAAAGTTTGTTAATGAACAAAAAATAATTCCACTGTATTATGAAGAAGCTTCAAAAAAAGCGTCTTTTCCTTATGGTGTAATAAGTGATCCTATTAAAACTAAATTACGCTATGGCGAATTAGTATACTTCGACATATTTATATGGACTACAGAGCCAAATACTGGTATCGAGTTAGAAAAAAAATTACAAGATCTTATTAAACTTCTTGACGGTAAAATTTTCTCGGAAGAAAGAGCCGTTATATACTTTGAAGAACAAAGACCAATATCTGATCCAGAATATACATTAATAAAAAAACAAATAACATTTAGTATTAGATTATTTTAAAGGAGGGAAAACTAATGTTAAAAGTATTTACAGAAAACGACACTAAAAAAATTCAAATTGACGAAGGTATCGTTGTATTTAACTTAGGAAAACAAAACGAGTTAATACTTGGACCTACTCGTGGTGGTGTTGAAATGACTATTACACCAGAAATAAGAGATATAGAGTTTGACGGTAAGCGTGGTAAAACTGCTGGTATGCAAGTTATCGACGGCGAAGACGCTACTATCAAGGTTGTATCATTATGTTGTAGTCAAGATGTATTGCTAAAAGCTTTACCTAATGCAACACTTGACGAAAGCAAAGTAATTAAACAAGGAGATTTTGGACCTATTGCACAAAGTAAATATATTGATACTATTGATGTAATTACACAAATGCTAGATAAAACTTATAAGATCCTTACATTTAATTATGGCTTACACGAAGGAGCTTTTACTTATAAAGCTGCTCCTAAAGCAGAAAATGAACATAATCTTGAAATTATACCTCACTATACTATAGCTGATAGTTCAAGATTATATCAAATTAAAGATAGTGAAACTTGCCCTATAACAGTTGGAGAATAAATTTAAAATGTTATTCTCCTTTTTGTTTTCTATTTGAGCGATAACAAAAGGGAGAATAAAAAAGAAAGGAAAAAATAAAATGAAAACTAAATATTTATTATTATTAAGTGAAATTATAGATAAAATGGACATTAAAGAAGAATTACAGAATTTAGATTTTAATACTGGAGATGAAAAAGAAGATCGAGAAAAATTAGGAGCTGCTCTTATAACTTTAATAATTACTAGAATTTATAAATGTGAAAAAGAAGTCTATACTTTTGTAGCTAATTATAAAGGTTACTATCCTTCTAAACCAGTATTTACTGACGAAGATACAGAAGAAACAAAAAAAGAAAAAAATAAAAAGCATGAAGAAGAATTAAAACTTGCTTTAGAAAAAGCAGAAAATGAAGATATAATCGCATTATTTAAGGAAATAAGTAAATTACCTGGTGTTGCGAGTTTTTTATCTATAGCGTAAGTATCGGCACTGCGGAGGTCTTACGAATATTATATAAGCATTATGGCGGTATTGACTGGTTTGAGGACAAACCGTCTTTTTTATTGGGCGAATGTTTAGATAATGGTATCAAAAAAGAAACTGAATTATCTAAACTAATTAACGAAATTGTTAAAAAATTATCGCACGAAAAAAGCTTTGTTCCACAATTAGAACAAAAGCCACAAAAGAAAATGCGAAGCGCAGAAGACATCATGAAAGATTATGGTTTAGGAGGTGTTAAACTTGGCTAATATATTTAGTTTATATGGATCTATTTTTATAGATAATGAGAAAGCTAATAAAGCTATAGACGGCACTACTAAAAAAGGAGAAAATTTCGCCTCTAAATTAGGCGGAGTTTTTTCTAAAGTTGGTAAAGGTGCTCTTGCTTTAGGTGGTACTTTGACTACCGCTGCTACTGCTATAGGTGGTTTAGCTATAAATACATCAAAAGATGTAGATCAAGCTATGAACTCATTTATTGTACAAACTGGTATTGCAAAAAATGAGTCTGGCGAGTGGCAGAAAGCCTTAGAAGATATATACAAAAATAATTATGGAGAGAGCTTCGAAGATATAGCCAACTCTATGGCTTTAGCTTCTCAAGAATTATACGAGTTTGATCCTTCGCAAATAAAAGCGGTTACAGAAAATGCTCTCGCGTTACGAGACGCTTTCGGTGTTGAAGTAAATGAGTCTATAAGAGCAACAAAAGCTTTAATGACACAATTCGGAATATCAGCAGACGAAGCGTATAACTTAATGGCCCAGGGTGCACAAGCTGGGCTTGATTTCTCTGGAGAATTAGTCGACAATATTAACGAATATTCTGTACAGTTTGGCAAATTAGGTTTATCTGCAGAAGATATGTTTAATATATTTCAAAGTGGTGCAGACGCTGGAGCTTGGAACTTAGACAAAATCGGCGACGCCGTTAAAGAGTTCTCCATAAGAGCAATAGACGGCTCTAAAACAACTGTAGAAGGTTTTACGAAACTTGGCTTAAATGCTGATACAATGGCTAAAAAGTTTGCTGCTGGCGGAGATACTGCTAAAGAGGCTTTTTATCAAACTATAGACGCGATTAAAGCAATGGACGATCCAGTACAACAGTCTATTGTTGGTGTTGATTTATTTGGTACTATGTGGGAAGATTTAGGACCAGAAGTTGTAACTCAATTAGGAACAATTAGAGAAATGTACGACGGTACAGTAGACTCTATGAACCAGATTAAAGAAGTAAAATACGACGATATAGGAAGTATGTTTGAAGGGTTAAAACGTAATGTACAAATGCTACTACTTCCTTTAGGTAATGCTTTAATGCCTTTAATTGTATCTATTATGAATTTAATTATGAATAATATGCCTTTAATAGAAGGCTTGATAAATCAGTTAACGCCAGTTATTACTCAACTATTTAATGCAATTATTCCGTCGGTACAGACTATTATAGAGACTGCTTTACCAATGCTCGCCACTCTGATAGAGACAATTTTACCTATATTTATTAGTTTATTAAGCACTTTACTACCTCCTATTATGCAAATAGTGGAGGCTTTACTTCCAGTCTTTATAGAACTTATAAATATGTTATTACCACCTATATTACAAATAGTTCAAATGATCCTACCTTTATTACTTAACTTAATTCAACCACTATTGCCTTTACTATCTCCTATACTTCAATTATTACAACCTTTTATTGATTTATTGATGTTAATATTACAACCTTTAACAGAATTACTTAACTTAATACTTCCACCTTTAGTAAGTATATTAAATGTAATTATACAAAGTATTATTCCAATGTTATCAGCACAGTTTACTTATGTAGCTAATATTATTGGTAGTGTCTTTGGTACTGCTATTAGTTATATAACATCACAAATACAAGTTGCTAAAAATATATTTATGAATATTATAGACTTTATTAAAAATGTATTTACTGGTAATTGGAAAGCTGCTTGGCAAAATGTTAAAAATATATTTAGTAATATAATTAGTGGTATTGGTAATATCTTTAAATTACCTATTAACTTCATAATTGACGGTATGAACGCATTTATTAAAGGTCTTAATAAATTAAAAATTCCAGACTGGGTGCCTGGTGTTGGTGGTAAAGGTCTTAATATACCTTTAATTAAAAAGCTTCGTGTAGGTATGGAATATGTGCCTTATGACGATATGCCAGCACTACTACATAAAGGAGAACAAGTATTAACTGCTGACGAAGCTAAAGATTATAGAGAAAATAAGAACTCTATCGTTAATAATAATGAAACAAATAACTTTAACTTAACTATAAACTCAACAGAGCCACTATCTCCAGCAGAAACTGCTAGACAAACTCGTAAAGCTTTACAAGAATATAATCTAAGACATGGAAGGGCGTGATTAAATGGAAAGAACTTTAATATATAAAAACCATAAAGGAGATATGATTACTTTTACATATAAACCGCCTTTTCTTCTTAGTATATGCGACGGCTTTCACGAAACAGTTGGTACTGTTAACAGTGTAAGTTCTGCGTATGGCGTTGGTACTACTTGGAACGGTACAAGTATAGGTCAAAGAGATTTAACTATTAAAGGTACTATAACAGATAATATACAAGAAAATAGATTATTATTATATGATATGTTCCCTCTTAATAGTGAAGGTACTCTTTACTATTATGAAGGAGATATTGAAAGAAAAATAACTTGTCTTGTTGAAAAAGTATCTATTCCAGAAAAGAAAGGTTTTACAAGAGACTTTTCTATATCTTTAGTATGTCCTAACCCTAGATTTTCCGCTTTGGCTGCTACTATCTTATCTATGGCTACCTGGACACCAGCTTTTAAATTTAAACTTGTTATACCAAAAAATAAAGGTATCAAGTTTGGTACTAAAAATACTACATCTATGGGAACAACAGAAAATACTACCGAAATTGATTACGGTATGACTATCAAATTTAAAGCTAATGATACTGTTAAAAACCCATATCTATTTAATGTTACTACACGTGATATTATACAGATAGAAAAAACTATGTCTGCTGGCGATCAAATAATAATCACTACTCACATAGATAATAAGAACGTTATTTATAAAAACGCCGTTACTGGCGAGGAAGAAAACATAAACTATCTAATAATGTATGGTAGTAAGTATTTACAAGTACCTAGCGGAACTAATACATTTAGAAGTGGTGCAGACTCTGGAGAGGACAATTTAGAGACTACAATAGAGTTTTTACCAGAATATGAGGCGGTGTAATTATGGAAGCTATATCATTAAATGTATATGATCGTGATTTAAAGCCGCTTGGTGTTATAGACAGTTATAGTTCTCTACGCTGGCGTCGTAAATATTTTGAAGCTGGCGAGTTCGAACTTAGTTTAAACCTTACTAAAAACAATTTTAAACTTTTAAATTATGATAATGTCATAGTTAGAAGTGATTTAACAGAAAATGACGAGTTCGGAATTATAGAGTCTTGGAAGTTTAAGGACGACGGAGACAAAGTTACTATAACTGTATATGGTAGTTTTGGTTTATCGTTATTAAAAAGAAGAATAATAAAGACACGTATAAATTATAGTGGTAATTATATAGGTGGTTTTAGAAAGCTCTTAACTACAATGAGAGCTTTTTCTTTATTAGAAATTACAGACAGTGATATTACTAGCGATAAAGTAGATTTTCAATGTACATATAAAAATGTGTATGATTATCACGAAAAACTATCAAGAGCTTCAAATATTGGAGCTAAAATTGTCTTAGATTTAAAAAATAGAAAGTATAAATATGTTAATTATGTCGGTAAAGACCGAACAGAAGAACAGAAAGTTAATACTAGATATGAATTTAGCGAAGATAAATCAAACTTAGACGCAGCAGAATATACATATAGTCGTAAAAATATGATTACTGATGTTTTAGTTGGTGGAACTGGCGAAGACTCAGCTAGAATATTAAGAACTGTAACGAAGGTTACAACAGATACACACGACTTTGATATTAGAGAGGCTTTTGTAGACGCAAAAAGTCAAAGTAATAAAGATTTATCTACTACTGAATATAATGCTATATTAGATAATTTAGGACAAGAAAAAATAACAGATCCTACCGAGAACTTCGAGGCTACCGTACACGCTACACATTATAGAAAATACTGGGACTTAGGAGATATTGTTAATATCAAAAAAGAAACTTGGGAAATAGCACAAAAACAAAGAATTACAGAAGTTGAAGAAGTTATCGAAAAAGGAAAACACAACGTAACACCAGTCTACGGTACACCTATTGCAGAAACGTTCGAAAATGAAGATTAAAAGAAAGGAAGGACATTATGGAAAAGTTTAGTTTTTTTAACGACATAAACGACGACAGAGTCTACTACGCAGAAGACTTCGCTCGCCACTTAAAAAAATACTTTACAAATGGTATTTTCAACAATGAGTTAAAAGTCATAGCAAATAATGATATGACTATCACAATACAAGAAGGAGACGCCAATATTGAAGGCTACCGTTATACTAATACTGGGGATCTAATTAAAACAATAGAAACGGCCGACGGAACATTAAAAAGAATTGATAATGTTGTTGTTCGATTAGATTTAACTAATAGGTTAATATCAGCTCAAATAATCAAAGGGGCTTTCTCTGATAACCCTTCGGCTCCAGCTTTAGTTAGATCCTCAACTATTTATGATATTAAATTAGCTGAGATATATGTAGGTGCTAGTGTAACATCTATAACACAGTCTAATATTACAGACACAAGATTTGAGGAGTCTGTATGTGGCGTGGTTGCTTCTACTGTAGAAACATTAAACACAGAGGAAATATACGATCAATTATATACTAAATATAATGAGTATATAACTGCAACCGAAGCTTCTTTTACAACTTGGTTTAATCAAATAAAAAATCAACTAGACTCTGACGCTGCAGGACATCTAACTAACCAGATAATGGAGATAGTTGGTAATAGCTTAAAAAGTGAGGTTAAAACACTTACACCAGGTAATTGGTTGTTAAATAGTTCCACAAATAGATATGAATATGATATAATTAAAACTGGTATCACGGCCGATACCCTAGTTACTGGACATTTAGACTTAGATAATCAAATAAAGCTAAATGACGCTTATATTAGTTCATATAATGGTGGTTATAAGATTATAACAAGTGTTAAACCTATTGAAGATATTTCTATAACTATAACTTATGAATTATCTAATTATGATTTAGAGGAGGCGTCTTAATATGATAGGTATGATAAATGTCGGTAATAAAAAATCAGTAAATATTAGTAAAGTATATGGTGTAAGAAGAAATATAAAATCGTCTTCTTCTGCTTGGGAAAGAATTAAGGACTCTGTAGGTTTAGTAGCTAATGCTCAAGTGGGAACTACTGCGGTTGTTAATAACTTCGATAGTATCTACCCATGGAGTGATATAATTACTTGTAATTATAATAATACTTCAAAAAAGATAGTTGCTTACTATGGAGACGCTAATTTCTCTTTTACTGGTAGTAATGGACAAGTATTAACTATTATTCCAGAATTTTATTATAAAAGATATGTCTCTGACGGCTACGAATATGTCTTAATATCAAAGGACAATTTAGACGGCTTTGTTAAGAGTGATAAATTTATGATAGGACGTTATACAATGTCTGGATCTAGTTCTGGAGTATTTAGTAGAAGTGGTTACTCTCCACTTGTAAATACTACGATAGCTAATTTTAGGCAATATGCTAAAAACTTAGGCTCTGGTTGGCAACAATTAGACTGGCACTACTTTATATTACAAATGTTATATTTAGTAGAATATGCAGACTATAACGCACAGTCAAAATTAGGAGCTGGGTTTACTAATGCTAATAACACAGGAGCTATTAAAAGTGGTGGCTGCGATAAACTAGGTATGAAGTCTGGTAGTGCAGCTGGAAACGATAAAAGTTCTGTAATTTATCGTGGTGTTGAAGATATATTCGGTAACGTATGGCAATTTGTTGACGGTATCAATATAAATAATTATCAAGCTTATATAAATTACAACCCTAATACTTATGCTTCTGATGTATTTACTGGAGATTATCAAAAACTAGGTTATGTAAATAACTCTACAAGTGGTAGTTATGTTACAGGCTTAGGTTATGATCCAAAACACCCTCTTGTAGCGTTAGCTACTGATGTTGGAGGAAGTAGTAGCACATACACTACAGATTATTACTGGTGTGCTAATGAGAAACGTATTGCTCTTGTCGGCGGAGCTTGGCCTAACTCCTCTCTATGTGGTTTGTGGTGTTGGA
>JAHZGA010000010.1 GCA_019421005.1 bacterium
AAAAAGAAAATTTTATAAAGTTTTGTATTAAAATACTTGACTTTATTATGGGAGGTGAAGTATGGTAAATACTCAAGGATTAATGTATGCTACATTAGGTTTAGGAATAGGAATACTACTTACTTTTTTAGCAGTTATTGTTTTGATTGTAGCTGCAAATTGGAAAATTTTTGTTAAAGCAGGTGAAAGTGGTTGGAAAGCTTTGATACCTTATTATAATACATATATTTTATGTAAAATATCTAAAGTACCAACATTATTTATAGCATGGATCATTTTTTCTGTAATAGGTTTAGGTTTTAATTTTTATGATAATTTATGGATTGAAACTGCTGGAGAACTTGGAACATTTGTTGTTTCTATTCTAATAAGTATTAATTTAGGAAAGGCTTTTAATAAATCAACAGGATTTATAGTTGGATTGGTTTTATTACCAGTGATTTTCTATCCTATTTTAGCATTTGGTTCATCAACGTATGATGAAACTTCTAACTAAAAGTATATTAAAATATGCTTTTTTTTAAAACCACTTCAAATTGAATTAAAAAAATGTTATAATCTTTTGACAGTTGTACAATATAAAAGCTCTTGCAATTCCTTGTAATCAAGGGAAAAAGCAAGAGTTTTTTTCTTCAAAAAATGTAAGACTTCTCTATATTTAAAAAAAAACATCAAAATCTTTATAATTTATTATTCCAAAGTTGTTTCTAAAATTAAATGTTTCACGTGAGCCATTTGTTAAATCATTTCTAATATATGATGAACGGAAAATAATATTATTTTATAAATTTTTAATTTAATATTTACGACAATGATTTAAAATTATGATCATGTTGTTTTGTTATATGGTTATAATTATTTTTTATATCTATAATTTTGTTTTTGTACTACTTATTTAATTATAATAGATGTTAATAAAACATATATAGTTATAAAAATTATATATTTTTCATTTCATAATTACAGTGTTAAAATGAAAATGAAGGAGGTGAAACTATGATAATTGCTGTAAGTGGTTATCCTGGCAGTGGAAAAACTTCATTATGTAAATTGCTTTCAGAAAATGATAATTTTATTTCGTTTGAGTTAGGTATATTATTTAGAAGTTTGTTAATGTTCTGTAAAGATAATTCTATTGATATTAATTGTTTTTCAGAGAAAAAAATATATAATAACTTAAATATTTCATATTTAATTAATTCAGAAAATCAAATGGAATTTATAATAGATGGATTTCGTTTTGAATTTGATAAATTATTTAATTTGAAAATGAATATGGAAACGGTAAAATTTGGGGGACTAATTGGTGATGATATGAATAAGAATATTGAAAAAATCATAAAAGAAATAGCTGATGAATATAATTTGATTTTAAATGTAAGAAAACCTTTCTCTGTTTATCCAGAATTAGATTTACACATATTTTTGATTGCTGATTTTCTTACGAGATCTAAAAGAAAAGCAGAATTAAATAATATTTCTCTAGTGGAAGCAATGAAAAAGCTTAAAGAACGAGACATAATGGAAAAAAATAATGATTTTTTAGAAGTTAGAGATAATAGTAAAATAATAAATACAACAACTTCTGATGTAAATGATACATATATTAAGGTAAAAAAATTGATAAGGAGATTGTAAATGAGAAAATTGGGTAATTTAACATTAATTTTGGGGTCGTATAAGTGTGATAAAAGTTGTCCATTTTGTATTGCTAAAAACAATCATAAGTTTTCTATGATGGATGACAATATTTATAAAATAGAAGAAATTTTACACAATATGAAAAAATTAAATATTCATTTTGAAAGATTTGTTATAAGTGGAAATGGAGAACCATCTTTATATGACGTAAAATTTTTAAAGCATATAAAAAATATACTTATGAAGTACATTGAATTGTTTGATGGTGTTAGAATTCATACCTCTGGTCATATTTTTTTTGAAGATGAAATAGAATTAAAACCTGAATTTGAAATACTTAGATTATCATTATTATCAAGTTTAGATATGTTAGTTTTAAAATATAAAAGAAATTATTTGTTAACAGAAAATTTCAATAAAGCTCTAAAAATAAAAATGGATATGGGGCTTACTGATTATTTTAATTATGATAAATTTGAAGATACTTTATTATCATTTTTAATAAAATATAAGAATATTGAAACAATTAGACTCAAAAAACTAATGAATGGGGATAATATAATGTCTTCTCAAGGAGAATGGGTTTTAAAACATAATATAAGTGAAAAACAAAAAAATGAACTCATAGATAAATTAAATAAATTAAATAATACTTTAAGGAAAAATAATGTTACTAGTAAAATTATTTATGATATAGCTGGAAATTATGAAAATGATTTAGTTATTAGCAACGGAAGACTATTAGACTATTCAAATAATGTTATAAAAAAGAAAATGCTATTAAAACGATGTGATATAAATGAATAAACTAATTTTTATAGGTCGTGATGGTTCTTTTTCAGCTAATAGTAATAATAGTGCATATTTAATAAAAGATGATATAATAGTATTGTTTGATTGTGGCGAAACTGTATTTAAACAACTATTAAGTTTAAATATATTAAACGCTAATTTAAATAAAATATATATAATTGTAACTCACTTTCATTCTGATCATGTTGGTAGTCTTGGTAGCTTAATATTTTTTTGTAGATATAAAAAAATCAAATGTAATGTTGTATTCCCTAATTTACAAACAATCAGACAATATTTACAGATTATTGGTATTGATGATTCTTTATATAAATCTATTTTACCGTGTAATATACCTGATTTTTATTTAAGAGAATATCCTCAAGTTCATGGAGATTACTTTAATAATAAATTTCATGCTATACCAACATATGGTTATCATTTTATTTCAAATAATTATAATTTTTATTTTAGCGGTGATTCGTTAGTTATTAATAAAAATGCTTTAAGGGATTTTTTAGAAAATAAAATTGAAATTATGTATCACGATGTATCGTTTGATAGTTTTCCAGTTCATTTGTCGTTTAATGATTTATGTAAGTCTATTCCTTTAAATCAAAGAAAGAGAGTTTATTGTATGCATATATCAGGTGATTATAATATAGAAAAAATAAGAAATAATGGTTTTAATGTTGTTAAAGTAAAGGAGAGAGTTGAATGAATAAAGAAATAGAAATATGTGTTAAGTGTTATGATTCGTTAGAAGAATTAAATAAGAAACTTAAATTAAATAAATTTGTTGTTAAAGAAGATTTTATTTTAAAAGATATATATATGTCAAATGAATTAAAAGAAATAAAGAATAAAAATTATCCAAATTTATTAAGTGATTATTTACTTATAAGGGAGACAGTAGGAAAAAGAAAAACAATAGTACACAAGTGTAAAAAATATGATGGAAATGGTGGAATAATTAACCAAAAAAATTCAAAATGTGGGATATTAGATATAAAAAATGCATACGATCTTTTATTAAGTATTGGCTATAGAGAGTTTTTAAGGTTGGAAGATCATAATATCCTTGTTTCTAATAATAAAAATGAATTATATATTCAAGTGTTATCATCTGGAGATATTTATATAGAAATGGAAAGTAGACAAATATATTCTCCCATAAAAAATGGAGAAAATATCCAAGAACTTATTAACTCCTTAAAACAATATAATTTTAATATAGGTGATTTCTTTTTTGAAAATAAAGCTATAAACACATTGAAAACAGATGAAAAATTATAAAATTTTCTTCCATATTACTATAATTATATTGACAATTTTGTTATTTTAATTTATTATATCATTTATAAAGAGAGGTGTAAGTAAGTGAAAACAGAGTATGAATGCACGATATTAGATGTAGATATTAACAGTTTTGTTAAAAAAATAAAGAATTTAGGAGCTACCTTTATTGGAGAATATTTTCAAAGAAGATATGTTTATGATTTTAATCCTAAAGAAGAAGGTAAGTGGATTAGGTTAAGAACTAATGGAGAAAAAACAACACTGACAATTAAGAATATATTAGATAAAAATGATATTGGGGGTACTACAGAATTGGAAATAATAGTATCTGATTTTGACCAAACCAATAATATTCTTGAAGAATTAGGCTATATTCATAGAAACTATCAAGAAAATAAGAGAATAAGGTATATTCTTGATAATGTAGAAATAGATATTGATACCTGGCCTTTAATTCCAACTTATGTAGAGATAGAAGGAAAAAATAAAGAAGAGGTTATTAGAACTTTAAAAAAATTAGGATATGAAAATAGCGAAAAAGTAACAACTTTAGATGTTACAAGTATATATAATGAAATTTATAAGATAGATATATTAAAAATAAAAAAATTAAAGTTTAACTAGAAAATCTTTTGGTGGAGGATAAATATGGAAGTGTGTTGGAATATTACGAATCGTTGTAATAGAAATTGTAAGTTTTGTTTTAGAGATAAAGAATCAACAGAGTTATCTTATGAGGAAAATATCAAAATTTTGGATTATTTTGAAAAAATTGGAGTAACTAAAATCACTTTTGCTGGAGGGGAGCCATTTTTATATAAAGATATAAAAAAAATACTAAAAATTAGTAAAGAAAAAAATATTTATACTAAAGTTACTACCAATGGCTCTTTAATTAATGAAAAAAATATAGAGAGTTATTTCAAATATGTTGATAGGGTAGCATTTTCAGTTGATTCTGCTTCTGAAGACGAAAATTATTTTCTTGGAAGAGGAGTTAATCATTATACGCATATAAAAGAAATAATTCCAGTTATAAAAAAGAAATATCCTCGAATTAAAATTGAAATCAACACAGTTATTACAAATCAAACAATTAATGGAATTGATTTGTTATATGAATCAATATTAGAATTTTTTCAACCACACACAATAAATAAGTGGAAATTACTCAGATTTTCACCATTAAGGGGAACGGCAAAAGAAAAAGAAAAAAATTTTGCAATAGGTAATAATGATTTTAACGCTATACAAAAAAAATATAGTAGTCTTTTTGCACCTTTTCCGATTGTGATTGCTGATACTAAAGATTTATTTAATAAAACAGTAGTTACTCCATCTGGATTATTAGAAACATATAAAAATGGTAAAAGTATATATAAAGATTTAAGAAAAATAACACAATCAGGTAAGAAAAAAAGTTATTCTGTAAGTGATAATAATATAGATTTAGACATAAATCTTAACTCTTATAAAGATTTCTACAATGTTGTACAATATGGAAGTTTATCATTAGCCTCAAAGAAAACGTATGTATCTCAACCGGCAATTTCAAAATCCATAAAAAATTTAGAAGAAAAGCTAAATGTTACATTATTCAATAGAACTATTAATGGAATGAACTTAACTGAAATTGGTGAAGAATTTTATTACTATGTTAAGAAAGCGTATAATAATCTAAAAATGGGATATCGGTGCATCATAGAAAAATCTAATATAAATAATTGCAAATTACTTATTGGAGTTCCAAGCCATATTGCTTCATTCTGTATATTTGATATTATTAAGAAATTTCATATTGATTTTCCTCAAATAAAAATAGAGATTGTTTCACGACCTACAGTTGAATTAATTAATCAACTTGAAAGTCATGATTTAGATTTTGTTATAGATACATCTCCAATTGAGAAAAATAATAAACTACATGTTGAAAAATTCACAAAAATAGACCACTGTTTTGTTGGAATAAAAAAACATAATTACAACGCTGTTATAAGTAATTTAGCAGAACTTAGTAAATATCCTCTCATATTGCCAGTGTCAAAAAGCTCTCATAGAAAAAGATTAAATGAACTATTTAATTATTTTAATGTTAAAGTAAATAATGTAATTTCTATTGAAACATCTGAACTAATTAAGGAATCTATTTTGCAAGATTTAGGAATTGGTTATATACTTAAGGATGCAGTAACACGGGAAATAAATAATGGTATATTGGAAATTATAGAATTAGAAGAAAAATTACCATTTGTATCATTGAATATAGTTTACATGGATAAATATCTAACAGAAACTTCTAAATTGTTTATTGAAAAGTACCTAAAGAAAAATGTCAATTGATTTGTTATTTATTTAAACCAACAAGATAATTATTTAATAAATCAACAGGATTTATAGTTGGATTGGTTTTATTACCAGTAATTTTCTATCCTATTTTAGCATTTGGTTCATCAACGTATGATGAAACTTCTAACTAAAAGTATATTAAAATATGCTTTTTTTTAAAACTACTTCAAATTGAATTAAAAAAATGTTATAATGTATATATTAAAAAGAAAGATAGAGGTAGTTATGGAAAAAAGTATAATTAAAGTTATAAAAATTATTTCTATATTATCATTTATTTGCCCAATGATTGTTCATGCTACAACCTTGAAAGAATATGAAGATCAAGTAGCAAAATATACAGCTGAATTGAAAGAAAAAAAGGATAATATTGCAAAAAATACAGAAGAAGTTAATAAAATAAAAAATAGAATTAATACAATTAAAAATCAAATCGATGAAACTGGTAAAGAGATTGAAACATTAGAAAGTGAAATTAAAAAAAGTAATCAGGAAATAGAAGATAAACAAACGGAAATTAAAAAAATTGCTAATTACTATCAATTATCAGGAGATGAAAATTTCTATTTGGAATATATTTTAGGCGCTGATAGTATTACTGATATGATTTATCGATATTCAATTTCTGAACAATTAGCAGATTATAATGATAAAATGATAAAAGAATTAGATGAATTAATAAAAGCCAATGAACAAAAGAAAACAGAATTAAATAAAAAACAATCAGAACTTGGCGAATTAAACCAAAAATTATATAAAGAGCAAAGTAAAATAGAGGAAGATATAGCTAAAATAGAAGGAACCCTACCTTCAACAGAAGGTCAAATAGCTTTTTATCAAGAGAGAGTTGAATATTACAAATCTAAAGGTTGTAGTTCAAATGATGTAATTGGTGTTACTTGTGATGTACCAGTTCAAGTTAGTCGTGATAACTCTTCAGTAGACCCAGGCGCTATTGTAGGTACAAATGGATTTAGATTTCCAGTAAATGGGGGAATAATTACTCAAAGTTATGGAAATTATGGTCATAAAGGAACAGATATAGGAAAATATTGTGGGGCACCTATTTATGCAGTTGCTGCTGGAACGGTTTATTATGTAGGAAGCGATTTAGATACTTATGGAGCCTTAATGGTTTTAATTGTCCATAATGTTAATGGTCGACTAGTATTTTCACAATATGCCCATTTAAGTGGTTATAATGTTTCTGTTGGACAAGAGGTTACTAATGATACAGTTATTGGATATATGGGCGATACAGGATACTCATTTGGATGTCATTTACATTTAGAAATGTCAGTTGACTATGGATGGGCTTACAATGCAATTTACCCAGATTATGTAGGATATATTACAAATCCATTTAATTATGTACCATATCCTTAAAAAATAGAATATAAAGTTTAAAATAAAATATAAAAACATATATTTAAATAGGTGAGTTTATGCTTAAATATAAAATATATGTTTTAATTTTGCTTTTAATAGGAATAGTAAGTTTTAATATAGTAGGCGCGAAAACAAATGAATTACCTTTATTAGGTAAAGTTATATATGTTGATCCTGGACATGGAGGTTTGGACCCCGGGGCTATGTATAAAAATATCAAAGAAAAAGATATTAACTTAAGCATCAGCAAAAAATTGCAATTAAAATTAGAAAAATTAGGCGCGATTGTATATTTAACTAGATATGGCGATTATGACCTATCAGTAACAAATACTCAGAATAGAAAAAGAAGTGATTTATCAAGAAGAGGAAATATCATTAATCGTTCAAAATGTGATCTTTATTTATCAATTCATTTAAATGCTGAAATTTCAAGTAGTTATAATGGTGCTCAAGCTTTTTATAGTACTAATAATGATGAAAATAAAAAAATTGCTGATATAATGCAAAAAGAATTTAAAAATAAATTAAATTCTAAACTTAATTACAAAAAAATAACTAATTTATATTTAAACAAACGAGTAAAACAACCAGGAGTATTATTAGAAGTAGGTTTTTTAAGTAACCCGAATGAAAGATACCTATTAAAAACTGATGATTATCAGAATAAAGTAGCCAATACGATATTAAATGGGGTAATAAAGTATTTTAAAGGCTAAAAAAAATGTCATATGATAAATATTCTAAAATATGGTTACCATAGTATATTTTTAATAGGAGGATATAATTATGGAACCAAAAATTGACTTAAATGGACTTAATGAAAAACAAGTAGTAAAAAATCGCCAAAAATATGGAACTAATCAAATAAGTAATAAAAATAGTAATAGTTTTTTTAAACTTTTAATCGAATCTTTAGGTGATCCTATTATTAAAATATTACTAATTGCTTTAGCAATTAAGACTGTTTTCTTATTTAAAGATTTTGATTGGTTTGAAACTTTAGGAATTGTAATTGCTATTTTTTTAGCATCGTTTATTTCAAGTATATCAGAATACGGAAGTGAAAAAGCATTTACAAGATTACAAGCTGAAGCTTCTAAAATTAAGTGTCGGGTAAAAAGAAATAAAGTTATAAAAGAAATACCAATTGATGAAATAGTTAAAAATGATATTGTTTTATTACAACCAGGAGATAAAATTCCTGCTGATGGAATTATTATAGATGGAAATATAAGTGTCGATGAATCATCTTTAAATGGAGAAACAAGAGAAATATACAAAGAAAAAACAACTAATATAACTAATCCTTTAAAAAATAGTTTAGTTTATAGAGGAACAGTTGTTTATTCATCTAAAGCAACAATGTTAGTTACTAAAGTTGGTGATCAAACAGTTTATGGTTCCCTTGCTTTAGAACTTCAAGAAAATCAGCCTGATAGTCCAATGAAAATAAGATTGCGCCATTTAGCTAATATTATTAGTAAAATGGGATATATAGGGGCATTTTTAGTCGCGTTCTCTTATCTTTTTTCTGTTATTATAATTGACAATAACTTTGATTTTTTAGCAATAAAACAAACCTTAAATAATTTTCATCTTATGTTTAGTTACTTAATACATGCTTTAACATTATGTGTAACTATCATAGTAGTAGCAGTTCCTGAAGGCCTACCTATGATGATAACTTTAGTTTTATCTTCCAATATGAAAAGAATGTTAAAAAATAATGTTTTGGTAAGAAAACTAATTGGAATAGAAACAGCTGGTAGTTTAAATATTTTATTTACCGATAAAACTGGTACTTTAACTAAAGGAAAATTAGAAGTTATTAATTACATGAGTGCTGATTTCAAAAACTATAGAACTGAAAAAGAATTAGAAAAATACCCTAAATTACATTATATTGTTAAAAACTCAATGGTATGTAATAATGAAAGTAGTTATAGTAATGATAAAATAATAGGTGGAAATATAACTGATCAGGCTTTATTAAAATTCATAAAATCTCCCGTTAATAACATAAAAAAATTATATTCTAAACCATTTGATAGTAAAGATAAATATTCATATACAACTATTGATGTTGGTTCAAAGGTTCATTTAATAAAAGGTGCACCGGAAATAATTATTCCCAAATGTAGCTATTATTTTGATTCATCTGCTTCTAAAAAGGTTTTAATAGATAAAAAAAGAATTAATCAAGAATTAGAAAACGCGACTAAAAAAGGTATAAGAGTAATTGCTCTGGCATCTAAAGAAAGCTTAAATTTTAGTCTAGAAAGATTAACGTTTATAGGATTAGTATTTATTAAAGATGAGGTAAAAGATGAAGCAATTGAAGGATTAAATTTAGTAAGACAAGCCCATATTCAAACAGTTATGATAACTGGGGATAATAAAAATACTGCTTTAGCAATAGGAAAAGAAATTGGTTTATATAAAAATGAAAATGACATTGTTTTAACTTCGGATGAACTTAAATTAAAAACTGATGAAGAAATAAAAGAATTATTACCTAATATTAAAATTATAGCTCGAGCATTACCACAAGATAAAAGTCGTTTAGTAAAAATAAGTCAAAGTAAAGGTTTAGTTGTAGGAATGACTGGGGATGGAGTAAATGATGCACCAGCATTAAAAAAAGCAGATGTTGGGTTTGCTATGGGAAGTGGAACTGAAGTTTCTAAAGAAGCAAGTGATATTGTGATATTAGATGATAATTTTCTATCAATTTCTAAAGCTATTTTATTTGGTAGAACTATATTTAAAAGTATCAGAAAATTCATTATTTTCCAGTTAACTATAAATTTATGTGCCGTTTCTTTATCTATAATAGGACCTTTTATAGGAATAGAAACACCAGTTACAGTTATTCAAATGTTATGGATTAACATGGTTATGGATACACTTGCAGGAATAGCATTCGCATTTGAGCCACCACTAAAAGAGTATATGAATGAGTATCCTAAAAGAAAAGATGAACCAATTATAAACAATTATATGTTGAATGAAATTTTATTTACAGGTGTTTATTCCGCACTTTTATGTATTATGTTTTTAAAAATACCATTTATTCATGACCTATTTAGAACAGGAGAACATGATAAATATTTTATGACAGGATTTTTCGGATTATTTATTTTTATGGGTATATTCAATAGTTTTAATTCTAGAACCCATCGCTTAAATATATTTGCTAATTTATCAAAAAATAAAGCCTTTATTCTAGTTATTTCTTTTATATTAATAATTCAATTATATTTGATTTATTTCGGAGGAAATCTTTTTAGAACAGCTGGACTTAATCTATTTGAATTAATAATAATGATATTACTATCAGCAACGGTTATTCCAATTGACTGGATAAGAAAAATCTATTTAAAAAGAAAAAATTTAAAATTTGGAGTATAAAATTGACTAATTTTAAAAAAGGTATATAATATGTCTTGAGGTGTTTTATGAAATTAAAATTAAATCAGAAAGCTTTATCAATAATTTTGGCAACTTCGTTTATAATTTTTCCTGCAGGTTGCTCTGGTGAAAAAGTTGTAACAGAACAACAGGTAATCGCTAGTGAAGATGAAGTAGTAAATCATTTTTCGGAATTAGAAAATCAATTTGAAAGTGAAATTATTAAGGATGATTTAAAAGAAATGAAAAATTCAATAGATAAAATTCTAGTAGAAATGATAGGCTTTATCTTCTATGATGAAGAATATAAGGGAGTAACTTTTAATGAATTGACAGATAGTAGTAAGGAAAAAATAACTTCTTCATGGATGAGAATTGAACAGATTATATCTACATATTATCCAGATTATAAAATTGATTTAAAAAATGGAACTGATAATGCTTGTGAACTTTGGAATAATGGAAAAGAAACAATTGATCAAAAATTATCAGAAAAAATAGGCGTAGAAAATTGGACAAATATAAAAGAGGATGTAATAAATGATTTTAATGATGTTGCTGATTTAACACAAGAAGGGTATGATAAAGCTAGTGTTTATATAAAAGAAAAGATGGACAATTGGTATAAAAGGAAAAAATAGAAAATATTTTTTCCTTTTAATATGCTAATAGTAATTGATTTTATTGGAAAAATATGGTAAATTTATGATAGGTTAAGGAGTGATGTGATGGTTAATTTTATAATATGTGAGGATGATGAAGAAACACTAACTCATGTGGAAAATATAATTGATAGGTTTATGATGAAAAATTCGTTAGCATATAAAGTACGCAAATTCAACGATTATAATGAAAGTTTTATTAAAATAATGAAGGAACCAACTTATAGTAAGGTCTATATATTGGATATACAACTACCGTCTAAATCTGGAATTGATATAGCTAGAAATATTAGAAATAATGATGTTAATAGTGTAATAATTTTTCTAACTCAACATGAAGAATTAGGGTTAACAATTTTAAAAAATGAATTAATGTTTCTTTCGTTTATTAACAAATATGACAATTATGAAAATAGATTGGAAATATCTATTAAAAAAGCTTTAGAAGTTTTAAAGGTAAGAAAATCAATTCGTTTTGAAGAAAGAGGAATTATATATAATATCCCAGCTGATGAAATATTATATATAACTAGAGATAGTGTAGAAAGAAAATTAGTGATAAAAACACTTCACTCGGAAATTAGAGTTAATAAGACTTTAATAGAATTGAAGTAATTATTGGGATCAACATTTATTCAAACCCATAAATCTTGTATTGTAAATAAAGATAAAGTTTTGTTTATAAATAAGCAAAGTAGAATTATTAGATTTAGTAATGATGAAGAAATAGATTTGTTGTCATTGAAGTATAAAAAGGATTTATTAAATAACATAAGTAAATAAGGTGAAGAAAATGAATGTAAATTTTATTGTCTGTGATGATGATGAGAATGTTTTAAGTAGTATAGATAAAATTATTTCAAAATATATGATGGGTAATCAATTAACATATAAAACTCATTTATTTAATGATTATGATAAAAAATTCATGCAAATAATTAAGGATGCAGTACCTAATAAGGTATATATTCTTGATATTGAAACGCCTAGTAAATCAGGTATTGACGTAGCGCGTTTAATTAGAAATTTTGATATGAAAAGTGCAATTATATTTTTGACAAGCCATGAAGAGCTAGGAGCAGTCGTTTTAAGGAATGAACTAGTGTATATTTCTTTTATCAATAAGTTTGAAGATTATGAAGCAAGATTAGAAAAGTCAATAAAAAAATCTTTAGAGTTACTTGAAGTAAAAAAGATTATTCGTTTTAATGAAAGAGGCTCAATTTATAGTTTTGATATTGATAATATATTATATGTAAAGCGAGATGGTATAGAAAGAAAATCAATTATCAAGACAACTTATACTGAATTTAAAATTAATAAAACTTTAACTGAACTTATGGATATGTTGGGAAAAAGTTTTGTTAGAACTCATAAGTCTTGTATTGTTAATATAAATAATGTATCTTGTGTTAATAAAAATAATAATACTATTTATTTTAAGAATGGAGAAAAAATCGATTTGTTGTCAGCAAAGTATAAGAAGGAGATGGAACGAATTGGGTAATACTGTACTTGAGATAGTTAATAATACCGTTATAGGTATTTTAATGACATTAATTCACACATATATTTGGACAAAATTATTTAAAGAAAAATTGATTAAAAAGAATTTATATGTATTAATAATTTTAGTGTTTATGACTTTGGCAATTATTTTAAATATCATGATTAACGAAAAATATTTAAAAATTATTTTAGGAACAATTATATTATTAATCTTTTGTAAACTTTTATCAAAAAAATCTATAGCTAATTGTATTTTGGCTTCACTTATATCACAATTTATATTGATGATTTCTGAAATAATTTTCACATTATTAATGATATTTGTAACTGACATGAGTATGCAAGAAATAGCTGATAAATATACTAATACAATAATAATTAATTTGGTAGTTGTAGTTATTTCAATTTTAATAGCAAAATTTTGTAAATTAAATAAATTATTTGATAAAATCATAACAAAAATTGATAGAGTTGGTAAGTACGAAATGACAATATTTACAATTTTATTAATTATTACTGTTAGTTTATTGGAAGTTAGTTGCTATTATAAAATTAATAGAACTTTATTGTTAATAATTAATACTTCATTTATATTCTTTTATACCTTTATAATTTTAAAAATGTTTAATACTAAAAACGAATATTTAATAATAGATGATAAATATAATAAATCTAAAAATAGTTTAGATGAGTATCAATCAGTGATAAATCGTTATAGAATAGATAATCATGAAAACAAGGGTCAATTACGTAGATTAAAAAGTAAAATTGATGCTAGAAATACTGTTGCTATGGAATATATTGATGAAATATTAAAATTAAGAGTTAGGGATAATGAGAAAATTTTAAATAAAACTAAAATAATACCTGAATGTGATTTAAAAGTTATAATGGATGCCAAAATAGTGAGTATGGAAAAACAAAATATTAAAAATATTGTTCATGTTGATAATGAAATAAGAACAGTTGATTTTATTGAAATGGATAATAAACTAATGGACGATATCTGTAAAATAATTGGTGTTTATTTAGATAATGCAATAGAAGCAGTAGAAGATTTATCATATAAAGAGATTAGTTTAAATATATATGTTTACGAAGATGATATGTATATATCAGTAGTTAACAATTATGGTGATATAATTGATCTTGATAAAATTGGTGAAGTAGGTTATACAACTAAATCTGATGGTCATGGTTATGGATTACCATTAGTTTCTGAAATAATTGAAAAAAATCCTAAATTAGATAGTGAAACGTACGTTGATGAAAAAATATTTAAGCAAACTTTAAAAATTTCTGATTACAAATAAAAAAAGATGAAAATCTTTTTTTTTGAATACAAAAACCTCATTTCTTGGAAACGGGGTTTTATAAGATAGATATTAAAATTATTATTTGATTAAGCTCTTTGGCATTTCTACTTCGTCCATTAACCAAGTACCACATGCTTGACTTCCAATACCAGCAGATTTAATTCCTAAAGTTTTTAATATTGTTGCGAAAAATTTCATACTTTTCCTCCTTTCGCTATTTATATTTAAATTTAAAAGCGCTTTAAATTTAAGACCTAAGTAGTACAATAATTTTTGTAATTATTGTAAGGCATTTTGAATACCATATATGTAATAGGTGATATAATCACACACTGTGTTAACAAAGCTAATAATAAGCAATTGCTAGTAAAGTTATTATTTATATTTAATAAAATAACAACATAAACGCACGCTATTAGAGTTGAAATAACTTTATAAGTTAATCTTCTTTTAGGATTAATAATTGGTCTTTTATGTGTATCAGCAGGACTGTTTTTGAACATTAAGACAATTCCTAAAATTCCCATAATAAATTTTACTTCGTATGATAATGTTATTATCATACTTATATACGGAATACCAATAAATAATATTGTTGAAGCGATTAAACAAATCCAACTTTTAGATGCATGAATACCAAATGATGGTGTTCTGATAATAGCATATATAAAAGTGAAAATTAATACTTCTTTTAATATTCCAATTAAAAATGATAAAAAGAAAATTACTATTAGTTTAGTTATTAAAATATATATAGAAACTAAACCATATTCAATTTCTTCTAGACTTACATTGCTTATTCCTGGATTGTATTTTTTAATTATGTCCATGCAATTATTAATTATATATTTTCGCATAGCATCATACCTCTTTCAAACAATTCCATTTTACCACCATAATATAAATAGGAAATTATAAATAGGTTAATGATATAGAATATAAGTATAAGATAACAATATTTCAAATAATTTCACTGATTTTATTCACTTTAAGCAAATATAATGATGTTTTGAACAAAAATCACCCATTTTAGGAATATTTGTAGTAAAATCATAACTGTACTTACAACAGACGTACTTGAACTGATTAATAAGTATTCCATTAATGTTAGATGTGGCGTCGAAACATACGATCAATTGAATTACTTGTTTTTATGTATTAGTATTATTATGTTGTAGGTTAATATGATAGGAGGTAATTTTGCTGGTGCGAAGTAAGGTAAAATGGTTCAACAACGAAAAAGGCTTTGGCTTCATCGAGTACAAAGAAAATGAAGACATTTTCGTACATTACTCTGCTATTTTATCAGAAGGCTATAAAACATTAGTCGAAGGACAATATGTAGAATTTGATATTGTTCGTACTGATAAAGGGCTTCAAGCTAAAAATGTTGTTGAAATTAAAGCTACTCTAGTATAGTAGCTTTTTTCATGCCAACTAATTGCTTTAAATTGCTAGTGTATGGTATAATGTTATTGGAAGGTGATAAAATGAAATTTAATATTCATGGTCGTAAACTTGAGGTTACAGAACCAATCAAAAACTACATAGAAAGTAAAATAGGTAAACTTGATAAGTATTTTGACAAGCCAGATGAAATAACTGCAAAAGTTGTTTTGAGAATAAGAGGGATTGAACAAATAGTAGAGGTTACTATTGTTACTAATTCAATTATTTTAAGAGGAGAAGTAAGTGATAAAGATTTATATGCTGCAATTGATTTAGTATCTGAAAAAATTGAACGTCAAATTCGTAAAAACAAAACCAAAATTAAGAAAAGAAATACCAAAAATAATATTAATGATTTTGTTTTAGATTTTGAAGAAGAACAAAACACAGATGAAAAAACAATTGTAAAAAGAAAAAGAATTGAAATGAAACCAATGAACGAAGAAGAAGCAATTTTACAAATGGATTTATTAGGTCATGATTTCTTTGTGTTTAAAAATGTTGTTGATGGAAAAATTGACATTTTATATAAACGTAATGATGAAAATTTTGGAATTATAGAAACAGACTAGATTAGTCTTTTTCTTATATGAAATTCATAAAAAGACTATGATTTTACTATGATTTTTGGTAAAATAAATTGAGGAGCTGATATCATGAAAATTTTAAAAAGAATTTTTGATTATGAATATAAAGAATTAGAAAAATTTAAAAAAATAGCTGATGAAGTTATTAGTTTAGATGAAGAAATATCTAAACTAACTGATGAGGAGTTAAGAAATAAAACAAAAGAATTTCAAGACCGCTTAAAAAATGGTGAAACTTTAGAGGATATTAAAGTTGAAGCTTTTGCAGTTGCAAGAGAAGCTGCTCATAGGGTTATTGGAGAAAAACCTTACTATGTTCAAATTTTGGGTGGATTAGCAATTCATTATGGTAATATAGCTGAAATGAAAACAGGTGAAGGAAAAACTTTAACTTCAACTATGCCAGCATATTTGAATGCTTTAACAGGTGAAGGAGTACATATTATAACTGTAAATGAATATTTAGCAGGCCGTGATGCTTCGTGGATGGGAAATATTTATCGCTTTTTAGGATTAACTGTTGGTGTTAATTACCGTGAGTTAGATTCAAAAGAAAAAAGAGAAAATTATAATTGTGATATTATGTATTCAACAAATAATGAAATTGGATTTGATTATTTAAGAGATAATATGGTTGTTAAAGCTGAAGATAGAGTTCAAAGACCACTAAATTTTGTTATAGTTGATGAAGTGGATTCAGTTTTGATTGATGAAGCAAGAACACCATTAATTATTTCAGGGGGCTTTATGCAATCAGCCAATTTATATATAGAGGCAGATCGTTTTGTTAAAAAGCTTAAGGAAAATGAAGGATATCTATATGATGAAAAAACTAGAGCAGTTACTTTAGACGCTAAAGGAATAAACGAAGCTGAAAAAGCTTTTAAGCTTGATAATTTATATGATATAAATAATACTACATTGGTTCATTACATTAGCCAAGCTTTAGCAGCAAACTATCGAATGAAAAGAGATTTTGATTATGTTGTAAATGATGGAAAAATTATAATTGTCGATCAATTTACGGGTAGATTAATGCCAGGAAGAGCATATTCTGATGGGTTACACCAAGCTATTGAGGCTAAAGAAGGTGTAGAAATTCAAGCAGAAACTAAAACTTTGGCAACTATTACATTTCAAAATTTATTTAGAATGTATAAGAAAATATCTGGTATGACTGGTACAGCTAAAACTGAAGAAGAAGAATTTAGAGATATCTATAATATGTATGTTATTACTATTCCTACTAATAAACCGGTTGCTAGAAAAGATTATGGTGATTTAATTTATGCGACTAAAAAGGGAAAATATAAAGCAATTATTAATGAAGTTAAAGAAAGATATGCTAAAGGACAACCAGTTTTAATAGGTACAGTGGCTGTTGAAACAAGTGAATTGTTAAGTTCAATGTTAAAAAAGGAAAAAATTCCTCATGAAGTGTTAAATGCTAAAAACCATGCCCGTGAAACAGAAATGATTGCAAATGCTGGACAAAAAGGTGCAGTAACTATTGCTACTAATATGGCTGGTCGTGGAGCTGATATTAAATTAGGCGAAGGTGTACGTGAATTAGGTGGTTTGTGTGTAATCGGAACTGAAAGACACGAATCAAGAAGAATTGACAATCAGTTGCGTGGTCGTGCTGGTCGTCAAGGTGATCCAGGATTTTCTCAATTTTGTGTTTCATTTGAAGATGATTTAATGGTTAGATTTGGAACAGATCGCGCTAAAACTTTACTTCAAAAAGTTGGTTTTAATGATGATATGGCTATTCGTAATAAAATGCTTTCTAATTCAATTGAGTCTGCTCAAAAAAGAGTTGAGGGTAATAACTTTGATATAAGAAAGACTTTATTAGAATATGATGATGTAATTAATAAACAAAGAGAAATTATCTATGAAAAAAGAAATGAAATTTTAGATAGTGAATCTATTCATGAAACTGTATTAAAGACTTTTAAAGAATATATAACTGATATTATAGAAAGTCATTTAGTTAATGAACCAGTTTTAACGGAACAGGATTTACACGAAATTACTAATTATTTCAATAAAGAATTATTAAAAAATAAAATTACTTATGAAGAACTAACTGATAAAAGTAGTGATGAAGTAATTAATTATTTGAATAATTTAGTTAGTGATGAATATAATGATAAAATTAAAGAAATTCCAAGTGAAATAAGCAATGAGTTTGAAAAAGCTATATCTTTAAGAGTTATTGATACTCATTGGATGGAGCAAATAAATACTATGTCTCATTTACGTGAGGGAATTCAATTAAGAGGATATGGACAAGAAAACCCATTACGAGCATATACAAATGAAGGATTTGAACTTTTTGATGAATTGTTGAGTGTAATTGATAAAGATATTACTACATATTTATTGAAAGCTGAAATAAGACAAAATATTGAGCGTAAACAAGTTGCTAAAGGACATGCTGAAGATGGTGGAAAAACTAAAAAATCTCAACCAAAACATACTCAAAAAATTGGTAGAAATGAACCGTGTCCATGTGGAAGTGGTAAAAAATATAAGCAATGTTGTGGTAAATAACTCGTAAAGTCCCATAAACAAAGGGGAAACGCGAGTTTTTCTTTTTTGCTAAAAATAGCCCAAAATAGAGGCTGGAGCCACTTTGATTTAGTATATGTTACATAAATAAAAATATATTATAGTTTCATGGTATAATTATGTATGAAAGTTGGTGAGATTATGAGCAAAATAGATTTAATTGAATTCACTGATAAAAAAGATAATTATGAATTAATGTATAAATGGTGTAGTAAAGAATTTATTTATGAGTGGTTTGAACAAAGAAAACTTTCCTATGAGGAGATAGAAAACAAATATAAGAATAAATTATTAGCAAATCAGCAACAGTTATTTTTTATAAATTATAATGATAATAAAATAGGATTTATTCAAATATATAAATATGATGATAAGAAAAGCAAAGCATTTATAAAATATGATAGTATATATGAATATGATATATTTATTGGGGAGTCGGAATACTTATCTAGAGGAATTGGAGCACAAATTGTTAAATATGTTAATAATTATATTTATGAAAATTGCTTATGCGACTGTATTGTTTTAAGACCTTTTAAAAGAAACGAAAGGGCAGTCAAATGTTATGAAAAATGTGACTTTGAAATAGTGGATGAATATGTAGGATCGGACACATTAGGTAATAAAGAAAAAATGATAGTGCTATTAAATAAACCTGATAGATGGACTTTTGGAATTGATGTAGATAGATTAGTTAATCTTGTGTTAGATGGTAAAAAGACAGCTACTACATCATTATATGACCTAGATAATATTTCAGAGGTTGGAGATATATCAATACTGACAGATACAAAAGATAACAATGTATGCTTTATAAAAACAAGTAATGTTATTGTTACTGAATTAAAAAATATTACATGGGATTTAGCAAAATTAGAGGGTGAGAATAAATCGTTAAACGAATGGAAAGAAAGTCATATAAATTATTTTAAAAAATTAGATCCTAATTTTAATGAAAACACAAGAGTTATATTTGAAGTATTTGGGGTGATTAAAAAATGCAAATAATAGAATATCAAGATAAATATCTAGAAGATGTTAAAGACTTATTAGTTGAACTTGAGAAATATATTATATCAATAGATAAAGATCATTTGGATCAAGTTGATCCTGAATATCGAGAAAAAATGGCAATTATAGAATTAGAAGAAGTTAATAAGAACAATGGTAAATGTTATTTAGCAGTAGAAAATAATAAGGCAATTGGTTTAATTATGGGTTGCATATTTCCTTATGATGAATATGATTATCTAGATTATAAATGTCCTAAAAGGGGAGAAATTACAGAATTAATAGTTACAAATAAAATTAGAAGTAAAGGTATAGGGCAACAACTAATAAATAAAATGGAAGAATATTTTAAATTCGTCGGATGTGAATATGTAATAGTTGATGTTTTTGCCTATAATGAAATAGGTAAGAGTTTTTATAATGAGAAAAACTATCATACAAGAATGGAAACGATGATAAAGAAAATATAGATTTTGGGTGGTATAAATGATTTCAATAAAAGAGAATGTTAATAGTGTTGAAGAATTCAATTATTTATATGATGCTGTTGGATGGGGAAGCTATGAATAAAGAAGGACAAATTTTTAAAATTTATAATAAATATAAATAACGTTGTAATAAATAGTATAGAATAAAAAATTAATAATTTATATACGAGGAGAAAAATTTATGAAAAAAGGAAATGATTTAATTTTATTAAAAGAATATTTATCAGGTATCGATATAGGCAATGTTGAAAAAAATTCTCTTGGTAATTACGAAAATGCTGTATTAATATGTCTGGATGCTGTTTTATCTATAAACAGAAAGTATTATACTTTTGTTGTTCCTAGAATTAATTACTTTCAGAATAAATATCCAGATATAACAAAATTAGAGGAATTAATTAAATTGATAGACAATGTCGGAATTGATGGTTTTAGGGATTGTTGGAACTATAATCATTCTGATAGAGTTAAAATTTTGTATGATTTATGCAATAGATTAATTGAAATATCACGTTTATATGAAGATAAAAACGAACTAACTTCATTAAGAAAATGGGCTTCGCAATCTAGTGTTAGAGATTATAATAATTTCAATGTTAATGGTATTGGATTTACAACATTTCAATATATTAGAATGCTTTTAGGCGCGAATACAGTTAAACCTGATGTCCATATCAAAAATAAGATATCTGAAATAGTCGGCAAGAAAATAGATGATAAATATGCAGTTGAATTATTTGAAAGTGCTTGTAGAGAACTTAAATTATATATAGCTGATATTGAACATTATATATGGGAAAAAAGCGCAAATAACTCTGAAAAATTTAATATGGTATGGAAAAATAATCAATGGATTGAAAATGAAAATAATTATGATTAAAATGAAAAATTGTTATTAAAAAACAAACTTAAAAAGCAATTAGTTCTAAAAATTATGAAAATAAAATAATTTTTCCAGAAAATGTAAAAAAATTATTGACTTAAAACAATTTACATGGTATAAAATAGGTAGAATTTTTTAGGAGATGCTATTATGGTTAAACTATTAAAAAACATCTTTGGCAAGAAGACTGAATTAGAAGATAGAGAACTTCTTGCAAAATGCTGTATACACAGAAGCTAGAAAAAGCATTATTTCAATGCTTTTTTTGTGATGAGAGGAGTAATAATGAAAATAGTTGATTTAGATAAAGCAAAAAATGATTCAGGAGGAAAAGCATATGGATTATATATGTTAATTAAATCGAATATAAATGTACCTAAAGGATTTGTATTGCAAAATTCTCAAACATTTTCCAGTAGCGACATTATCAGAATTGAACAAAAATTGAAAGATTTGGATGAAAAAAGCAAACTAGCAATTAGATCCTCTGCAAGTGATGAAGACGGGATTATACAATCATATGCCGGTATATTTGAAACAGTACTAAATGTTGATAATAATATTGATGAGGTAATTAAAGCTATAAAAATTGTAAATGATAGTGCGAAAAGTAACGTTGCTAATAATTATTCAAATAAAAAACGAAAAATGAATATTATAATTCAAGAAATGATTGAACCAAGAATTTCAGGAGTATGTTTTACAAATTCAATAGATGTAGATGGTTTCGAATGTGCTCTATTTGAATATGTGGAAGGTGTTGGGGAAAAATTAGTAAGTGGCAAATCAAACTCTAACAGAATAGTTATAAAATATAAGAATGGGAAATTAAATCTAGGTAACACAACATTAAATGGCAAATTGACCAATTTTGAAGGATTTAATGAGTTATGCACTTTAATTCAAAAAGCAATAGATAAATATGATAAGAATTTAGATATAGAATGGTGTATAGATAATAAGGGAACAGCTTTTTTATTGCAAGCAAGACCAATAACTAAAGAAGTATTTGTACAAATAAATAATAATGAAAATACAAATACTATAGTAGCTTCAAGAGGATTTGTAGCAGCTGAAACACACGTTATAAACTCGAATGAAGATTTTGAAATTGTCCAAAAAGAAATAGATAATTTCCCTGAAAATAAAATTCTTGTGTGTGATTATACTGAAACATATTATTTGCCCGCTATGAAAAAAGCTAAAGGAATTATAACTAATACTGGGTCATTTCTATGTCATGCAGCAATTGTTTCAAGAGAATTAAATATACCATGTATAGTGGGATATGAAGGCGCGACTGATTTATTTCCATCAGGGACTAAAATAAAACTAGATGCAAATAATAACAAAATATCTTTAATAGACAAGGAATTAGAAATTTCAAATGAATATAAAATGAATTTTGGAGAGCTAGATTGTTTTGATAATTACTTTACTTTAAACATAAATAATACCAAAATATTCATTGAATTTACACTTAACGGAATTTATGTTCAAAAACCTGATTCAGTAGGAAACGATGTTATTAATGTTATAGAAAAATTTATTAGAGTAAATTTCAATCAAATACCAAAGTTTTCGACAGATGAAAATAAATACTTATGGATTAAAGAAGTTGAACGCTTTAGAAAGCTACCTTTTTTTGAAAAATATTTAGATAAGATTAAAAAATGTTCTAAAATATTTGATGTAAATGAACTTAAAAAGATACAAGAAGAATTAATAAATATAACTAAAAAAGTTATAAATTACAAAAAGAAGTCAAACGATAAAATATTAAAATTATTTATTGATGAAATCATTGCCTCAATAAATGAGTTATTGGATGGAATAATACCATTTGGATACCCAATGTATGAATCATATGTACAATCTTTAAATTTATTAAAAGAAGAAAATAAAGAATTCAACGATTTGTTCAAACAAACAGAATTCAATAGTGTAAAATTAGAACAAATAAAAAACTTTTTAAATACTGTTTCAAATATTAAAGATAAAAGTTATCAAATCATATGGGATTTAGGAGGTACAGACCCAGACTATTTTGAAAAAAGAGATGCTATTATAGAAGTATTATTAAAAGACAATGGCATAAAAATTGATGACGAAATACTTAATGTTTTTTATGATGAATATTTGTCACATTATTATGATAAGTTAGCAAGGATAATAGACAATTATGATATATAATGCATCTATTAAAGAGATTAAATACGGATATGTGAATTACAAAATTCCAGTGAGACATTTTTGCAAGTTAACACTTAAGACATTATCGTAAATTAATCATACTTTATTAAAAAATAAAACTAAATATATTGATTTATTAATATAAATAAAATATAATGTTAATTAGAATAGGAGGAATAACATGAATGATAAGAAAAAATTAATTATAACTATCGTTCTAGCACTTGCAGTATTACTAATTCTTGTTAAAATAACAGGATGTGAAAAACCATCTTCAATTTCTAAAGATAACAATATAAAAATAACTAAAAATGAAGCCAGTTCTTTAGAATTAGAAGAATATAAAAGTGATGTTTTTAGCATGAAAAAACCTAAAGGATGGACTGTGGAAGCTGGTGGCAGTGGTATTTACTATGCAATAAAGGTAACTGACCCTAAAGATGAACGTAATCAAATATTTTTAATGTTAAAAATGCAACCTCTATTAAAAAGTCAAAGCGCTAAAGATTCATGGAATGAATATTATAAGTTATCTAATTATCAAGAACAATACAAATTATTTTCAACAGCTGTTGTACTTGAAAACCCAACAACCTTGGGATTTTATCAAAAATTTAATGAAATAGGAGATTATATGAATTCAGTTGAACCTACTTTATCAACATTTAAATTTCCTAAATATAGTAATTTTAATCAACTTGAAGAATTTGAATCAAAAACATCTATGAAAAGCGTTTCATTAGATAGTAAAGTTTTAAGAGCAACATATACAAACGAAAATAATAAAGAAGCAGAGGGAATGTTTACAGCATCTATCGTTAATTTTGGGGATCAAAACAATGGTAATGTAGATATGTCTTACTATATGGTTTATGATATTATGTCTATAACAAGTGTTAAAGATGAATTTATAAATTACAAAGAATTATTAATGAACTCAATTAATTCAATTGAATTTAGTGATGCATATGTTAAAAAAACAATAGATGATGGTAATGCTCAAACAAAACAAGCTTTACAATTAAATGCAAGTATTCAAGCAGCGTTTGATTCATATATGAATGCTTGGGAAAATAGAAGCAAATCATATGATATTATGAGTCAAAAACAAAGTGATGCAACATTAGGTTATGAAAGAGTTTATGACACTGATACAGGTGAAATTTATAAAGCATATAATGGATTTACAGATGATTATGATGGTGAACAATATAAACCTATAACCGATGATATGTATACTAATAGAGTATATGGTTATATTGAAAAATAAAAGCTAAATAAAGCTTTTTTTAAATGTTCATATAGTCAAAATAAAAATAACTACATATTCTATAAGTGGTGAAGAATATGAAAAAATATAAAATATATGTATATGCAATAGCTAAAAATGAAGAAAAATTTGTTGATAGATGGGTCAAATCAATGAGTGAAGCTGATGATATTTTTGTTTTAGACACAGGCTCAACTGATAAAACTGTTGAAAAATTAAAAAAGCATAATGTTAATGTGTTTCAAAAACAAATTATTCCTTGGAGATTTGATGCTGCTAGAAATGAATCATTAAATATAATTCCTGATAAATATGATATTTATGTATGCACAGATTTAGATGAAGTTTTTATCCCAGGATGGAGAAAAAAAATAGAAGAAAATTGGAGTGAAGGACTTACTAGAATTAGATATAATTATAACTGGAAATTAGATAAAAATAATAATCCATTAATTAACTTTTATATTGATAAAATTCATATTAAAGATGGATATACTTGGAAACATCCAGTTCATGAAGTTTTATCAACTGATAATGATGAAAAATATAAAACAATTGATGAAATTACATTAAATCATTATCCTGATATTAAAAAATCTCGTTCAAATTATTTACCTTTATTAGAACTATCTGTAAAAGAAGATCCAACCGATGATAGAAATATGCATTACTTGGGTAGAGAATATATGTATTATGGAAAATGGAAAAAATGTATTAAAACATTAAAAAAACATCTTAATTTACCAAAAGCTCTTTGGCGCGATGAAAGATGTGCCTCAATGCGATTTATAGCTAGGTCATATAAAAATTTAAATAATATTAAAGAAGCTAAAAAATGGTTAAAAAAAGCTATTTTAGAAGCTCCATATTTAAGAGATCCATTAGTAGAACTAGGAATACTAGAATATGAAAACAATAACTATAAAAATGCTATATATTACTTAAATGAGGCTTTAAAAATAAAGGAACATCCTAAAACATATATAAATGAAATGTTTAGTTTTAATGAAACTCCATATGATATCTTATCAATATGTTATTTTAATGTAGGAAACTATAATAAATCATTAGAAAATGTAAAAATAGCTAGGAAAATAAATAAAAATGATAAGCGATTAAGAAAAAATGAAAAAATAATTAAAAAATACATAAATTAAAATACTTCTATTGCAGATAAAACATTATTCGTGGTATAATGTACCAAAAGGAGCGTGAATAAAATGCAACAAATTTATGAGAGAGCTAAAAGTTTCAAAAAAATGTATCCAGCTACCATTGCCTGGCGCTTAAGAGCCCATGCTAAAGTAGTAGAAGCTCATTTAAATGATGATGAAATTGTTGACTATGTTTTTGTCGCTCAAAAAAATGATAAAATTTATGATATTGTATCAACTTATATAATTGCTTTAACTAATCAAAGAATTTTGTTATGTCAAAAAAGATTACTATTTGGATATTTTACTATTTCTGTCCAAAGATATATGTTTAATGATTTGAAAGTAAAACGAGGAATTATTTGGGGAAAAATATATATTGATACATTAAAAGAATTTATAGCATTATCAAACATTAGTAAAAATGCTTTATTGGAAATAGAAAATCAGATTTCTGAACATGTTACTAAAGCTCAAAAACAAAAGTGAATAGTTTTTTCTATTTACTTTTTTTTCAAAAAAGCACTATATAGGAGGAAAAATGAAAAAAATAATTACTTTATTTGCATTTGCTATTATAGTTTATCTGTTTTTAAGATTTTTCATGCACGATTTTATTTTAGGACATAATCTAAATTACAAAATTAAAACTAAAAATGATGTCTTTCAAATTAATGAAATTCTTAATTTAAAAAATAAACAAGGTATAGATAATTATTATTTTAAAATCAAACATAAAAATGACCAATTTGAATTTAAAATAACTAATAAATTTAATAAAGAAATGCATATTATAAAAGATATAAAATATTATAAAGATAAAAATTATACTTGTATTTTACCAGTATTTAAAAAAAATGATGAAATACTTGATATGATGTGTTATTATAAAAAATCAATGTATTACTATCATAACTTACCTGAAAAAACAAATGAAATAATAAAATTTGCTGAAAAGACATATAACTATAAAAAATGGATAGATAATAAAAATGACATTAAAACATCAAAATCATTAAAAATATTTAAAAATAATATTATTGAAAACCATTATTTAATAGTTGATAATTATCAAGGAATTAGTATTATTAATGATAAAATAAATAATATTAAACTATTTAAAGATGATGTTTATGAAAGCAAAATCAAAACTTTAGTTAATGATAAATATATAATTGCTAATTATAATAAAAAATATGATTTCAATAGCTTTTATATAGTTGATATAACTAAAAATAAATATAAAGAAACTATCGTTAATCAAGATATAAATTTTAATTCTTATATTAATGGTGTAAAAGATGATATGATTTTTATAACTGATAAAGATATGAAAATACAATATAAGTATGATATAAAAAATAACAACTTATCAATTGTTGGAGATAAAAAAACTGGAATAATTGCTTATGATAATGAATTAGAGAAAAATATTTCAATGACTAAAGCAATTTCTAGCGAATATAAATTTAAAACATCAACCAAAAACAAAAATTATGATAGAATAGATAAAATAAATGGTAATTATTATTTCTATAAAAAAGAAAATAATTACTATAATGTATATAAAGCACCACTTGAAAATAAAAATAAAATGATTTATTTATTTAAAACAGATAATATAGATGAAATATACTATAAGGAAGATTATATTTATTATAAATTAGAAAACAAAATTAAATATTACAATGAACAAAAAGGTTCTAAAACTTTATTAGAAAATAGTGAATTTGAATTTAACGATTCATTAAAATATTATATATATGTTGAGGGATAATATGAAAGCAATAGTTTTATCTGGTGGTGGCTCCAAAGGAGCCTATCAAATGGGAGTATGGAAAGCATTAAAAAAATTAAACATTAAATATGATATTGTAACAGGAACATCGGTAGGCGCGATTAATGGAGCCTTAATGGTTCAAGGAGAATATCATAAGGCAATAAAACTTTGGAAAGAATTAAGCTTTGAACTTTTATTTGGAAAAAAAGATTTCCAAGATGTAAAGAATATAACTGATGTTTACAAAGTTTATGCTAAAAATATAGTTACTTCTGGTGGAATTAATCCAAAAGAATTAGAACAAATATTAAGACTTGTTATTAAAGAAAAAAAGGTAAGAAATTCAAAAATTAATTATGGAATGGTAACTGTCAAAGTACCTAAATTTAAAGCATTATATTTATCTAAAGATAAAATTCCTAATGGAAAATTGGTAGATTATTTGATGGCTTCAGCAACTTGTTTTCCAGCCTTTCAAATGAAAAAAATAAACGGTGAATCATATATTGATGGTGGTTTTTATGATAATATGCCAATTAATTTAGCAATTAAAATGGGTGCGGATGAAATAATTGCTGTTGACCTAGAAGCTATAGGTGTAAAAAAACTTCCTAAAAAGGATGTGAGAATAACTTATATAAGTCCAAATAATAAATTGAGTTCTTTCTTGGTTTTTGATAAAAACATTGCCAGAACTAATATAAAATATGGTTATAATGATACTTTAAAAGTTTTTGGAAAACTAGAAGGAAAACAATATAGTTTTAAAAAAGGAAACTTAAAAAATAATTATCAAAAATATAATTCTAATTTTATAAAAATAGCTAAAATAATTTATGAAATTGGTAGCAAAGAACCAAATGTAGTAGATAAAATAGTAACACATAATGTTGTAAAAAAAATAGCAACATCTAAAGATAGAGAAATATATAAAACATTTAATCAAAGTTTAGAATATTTGGGAAAAATATTCAAAATAGATGATAGTAATATCTATAGTTGCAAGAAATTTAATAATTTATTAACTAATGAAATTATAAATATGGATAAAGTTGATATTAAAGTAATTGAAAAAAAGATTAAAAATAAAGAAATAAAAGATTTATTACATACTAAAATAGTTATTAAATATATATATGATAAATTGTGTAATGAAAGATTAAATAAAAGAAACATTAGAAATATGTTAACCATTGCAACAATTTTACCAAAAGATTTTTTAGCAGCGTTATATTTATGTTCAATTAAATTTTAGAAGAGGTGAGTTTATGAAAAAAATAGTTTTAACTGGTCTAAGACCAACAGGAAATTTACATTTAGGGCATTACTTTGGAGCTGTAACTAATTATTTGAAATTACAAGAAGATTATGATTTTTATTTAGAAATTGCTGATGTTCAAGGTTTAACTGATAATTTTGATAATCCAGAAAAAATTAGAAAAAATGTTATGGAAATTACTATGGATTTACTAGCATGTGGTGTAGATCCTAATAAGGTACATTTATTTTATCAATCTAGTATATCTGAAATAGCCGAACTAACAGTTTTTTATTCAAATTTAGTAACAATATCAAGATTATATCGTAACCCTACTGTAAAAACAGAAATAAAACAAAAGAAACAATTATTTGGAAATGATGGAGAAAGTGTAACCTATGGATTTGTTGGATATCCAGTAAGCCAGGCAGCTGATATAACAGCATTCGGAGGTGAATTAATACCTTGTGGTGATGATCAACTACCTTTAGTAGAACAATGTAGAGAAATAGTAAAAAAATTCAACAGTATTTATGGACAAACTCTAATTTTACCAGAAGTAATGTTATCAAATTATCCAAGATTAAAAGGATTAGATGGTAATGATAAAATGGGTAAAAGTTTAGGAAATGCTATTTATCTAATTGATAGTGAGGAAGAAATTGCTAAAAAAGTTATGAAAGCTATAACAGATCCTAATAAAATAGCAGTAAATGATCCTGCCAACCCAGATATTTGTATGGTTTACTTTTATCATAAATTAGTAAGTCAAAATGAATTAGAAAATATTTGTACCGAATGTAAAAAAGGTTTAAGAGGATGTGTTGCTTGTAAAAAAGAATTAATAAAAAATTTAAATGATTTTTTAAAACCAATTAAAGAAAAAAGAAAAAAATATGAAGAAAATCCACAATTAGTAAAAGAAATATTGAATAAAGGAAATAAAGCTGCTAAATTAAAAGCAGAAGAAACAATGAAAAAAGTAAAACATAGTATGAAAATTGATTATTAAAAAACATTGAAACAAAGTTCCAATGTTAAGTAAATATAATTAAATACATTCAACGTAAGTATCTTGCAAACATCTTAAAGCGCAGACACATTTTAAATCCATTGTAAAGAAAGAATTGGTTGCTACATAAGGAATTGTTGTTGCTTCACTTTCATCTGGGTTATTAGCTAAAACTCTAAAAGTAGCACAACAATCATCTAATTTTTCAATTCTAAAAACATTTGAGCATGTTGCCCCAACAGCGCTACAATTTATATCCTCTTTAACGGTAGGCATACTCCAAGGAGTTCCATTCCCGCTGCAAGTATATAATACAACAGGTCTAGTATTGCAATTTAATGAAGTTGTTGAGCAACCTAAGAAACCACGATCGCAAGTGTCTAAACAGCTATCTGAACAATTTGCATTTTGCTGTAAAACTGTAATAACAGTTAAAATTTCAGCAATGCAAGAACTACAGTTGTTTTCATTGTTACACATATAATCCACCTCTCCATATTATTTTCATTAATAAGATATTCTCAAAAAAAAATTTAGTGTGAATGATTTACCCATAAATCTGGGTTTGATTCTAAATTTTAATAAATTATATGCAATTGAAAACAATTTTTGATAAATGATTTAAGTTACTTGAAAAAAATATCAAATTTTTATATAATATATATGGAGGTAATGCTATGAATAATAAAATAAGAGTAATTTATAATAATCAAAATTTAGATGTGAGTGTTATTCGTTTTTTTAAAAAAAATGATCAAGTTTATTTAGTTTATTCTTTAGGTGAAAAAGATGAAAATGACTATATAAAACTTTATGTTTCTAAAATATTTAACCAAGGTGGACAAATAATTGGAAATGGAATAGCTGATGAAAATGAATGGCGTAATATAAAAATTGAAATTCAAGATATTATAAGAGCTAATAGAGAACATTTACAACCAAATATTGTTGATTTAGATTCTGTTATTTTAAATAATTTACGTATTAATGAAAGAAGAGCATTCAAACTTTTAGAACAATCAATTAATTTACTAGAACGTAAAAACGTTTTAAAAAATACTGCTGATGGATATGAACAACTTTATTTAAAAGAACAACAACATAATATGGTTTTAATTAATAAAATTAATGATTTAAAAGAAAACTTTAATGAATTAAGTAAAAAATTAGATGAAATAATTGAATATAGTGAAATGGTTTAAGAATTATTAAACCTTTTTTTAATGTACTATTTATAGCAATATATTCATACAATTAGCTAGGGGTGAATATATGAAAAATGTCTTTATGTATTATTATAACTTAACACCGATAAATATTCACCAAAAGGATAAAAATTTTTATTTTGAATCTGATGATAACAAATATAAATTTGTTTTAGTTAATAAATTTATAGATGATATTAAAAATCTTTATATAATTAGTTCATATTTATTTCAAAATGGTTTTTATATTGACCAAATTATTCCTAATAAAGATAAACAGTTTATAACCAATATTAATGGAAAAAACTATATTTTACTTAAAATATATATTGATAGAAAAGATGAAATAACTATTAATGATATAAATGTTTTTAATTATTTTTTTCTTGATGAAAAAGCTTTAAAAATAAAATATATTAATTGGTATGAATTGTGGATAAAAAAAATAGACTATTTTGAATATCAAATTAGTCAATTGGGTAAAAAATATCCTTTAATAAGAGAAAGTTTTAGTTATTATGTAGGATTAACAGAAAATGCAATTGCATTGGTTAGAAATGTTAAAAATCCAAGAATTGTAATCGCACATAATCGTATTAACATTGATAAAGAAGTTAATGAATTATATAATCCTTTAAATTTTGTTTATGATAGTAGAGTAAGAGATATTTCTGAATATTATAAAAGTATGTTTTTTAATAAAAAAATAAGTAAAGAAGAATTATTAAATGAAATAGAAGAATATATAATAAAAAATAATTTGAATAATGATGAAATTATAATGTTATTTTCAAGATTTCTTTATCCAAGTTATTATTTTGATATATATGAAGATATAATTCAAAATAATGTTGATGAAAAAAGTTTATTAAAAATAATAAACTTAATTACAGAATATGAAAATTTTATAAAAGAACTTTATTTATATTTAAGAAAAATTATTGTTTTTCCTGAAATTGAATGGTTAGAAACCATGTGATAGATTAACAACCTCTTTTACTTCAGGAACAGCATCTTTAATTGCTGTTTCAACTACTTCTCTAAAAGTAAGATCAAACATATCACAATCAACACATGATCCTCCTAATCTTAAATAGACAATATTATTTTCACACTTTACAAATTCAATATCACCACCGTCATTATTGAGGAATGGTCTTATTTGATCAATTACTTCAATAACTTTTTCTTCCATAATATCACCACCAACTTTATTATATCCCAGTTTATTAGTTAAGTAAAGTGTTTAAAAATTAATTTATTTGTGATATAATACGTTTAGAGGTGTAAATGTGGTAAAATACGAAAAAGGTAAAATTGTTAAAGCAACTGTTGTTGGAACTGAAAAATATGGTATTTTTGTTTCACTAGATGAAGAATATAGTGGAATGATTCATATTTCTGAAGTATCGCATAAATATGTTAAAAATATAAATGATTTTGTTAATATAGGTGATATAATAAATGTCGAAATTCTAGATGTTGATCATGAAACCTATCGATTAAATTTAAGTATTAAAAACATAAATTATAAAAAAAAATACAGTAAAAGGAAAACAAAGATTAAAGAAACAAGTTTAGGTTTTAGGTCTTTAGCGTATAATTTACCAATTTGGATAGAAAAAAACATAAAAAAAGAACAAAAGACAATAAATACTATTGACAAATAAAACTATAAATGATATCATTACTTATAGTTGATGTTTTGGGCGATTAGCTCAGTTGGTTAGAGCACCTGCCTTACAAGCAGGGGGTCATAGGTTCGAGTCCTATATCGCCCACCATTTTGAATTTTAAGATAAATATTTATCTTTTTTTTTCTAAAAAATTGCATATTATGTTGAAAAATCAATATAATAATATAAAAAAAGATAAAAAAATACAATTTTTTGTTAATAAATGCTTGACTTTTAACAAGTTTCGTTGATATAATTTATATGTTGCATGTGAATGCGTTGATTTGAATTAGTCGCTTTAGTATTTTGCCGGAATAGCTCAACTGGTAGAGCAACTGACTTGTAATCAGTAGGTTGTGGGTTCAAGTCCTACTTCCGGCACCATTTTTTTTGGAGGGATAGCGAAGTGGCCAAACGCGGCAGACTGTAAATCTGTTCCTTCGGGTTCGAT
>JAHZGA010000011.1 GCA_019421005.1 bacterium
AACATAATAACACATTGTAAAAACCTTAATCAAATGGGTAATTTTGAATATCTGACATTTTCTTATTACAGATTTAACTGATTTTATATAGTTATCAGGAAAATCTGCAATATAATAATTACAGAAACATCAAATTATATAAATTTTATTTTTTTTAGCTTTACTAAAAATTTAAATGAGGTACTGTTATAATAATATTTAATATACTATTTTTATAAAATAATAATTAATACCAAATTAAAAATTTACTTTTTTTATACATCAATAAATTATTACACAATTTGTTTATAACAATTGAAAAATTAAAAAAAGCATGCTATAATTACTTTAGGTGATGATATGTATTTTGTTATATATAGTTTAGTTTTATTCATTTCATTTTGTTTTTTGTTATTATGGTCCGCGACTATATATAATAAATTTCAAAGTTACATCATTAGAATTAATGAAGCTGAAGCTAGTATTGATTCTACATTAAGAAAAAGATTTGATCTTTTAAATAAATCAATTAATATAATTAAAGCCAATACCGATATCGAAGGAGATATCTTTGAAGATATTATTAAATTACGTTCTAGAAAAATAACTAATTTTGAATTAGATCGTAAGTTATATGATAGTATTAATGAATTTGACAGAATTAAAGATGAGCATCCTAATTTAAAAAAATGTGATAGTTTTGTTAAAATTGTATTAAGTTTAGATGAAACAGAAGCTGAAATTGTTGCTTCTAGAAGATATTACAATGATATTATTACTGATTATAATAAAGTTATTCGAACATTCCCAGCTAATTTAATTGCTAAAGCATGCGGTTATAAACAAAAAACATATTTTGATGGAAAAGATATGACTGATGATAAAACAAATGATTTTAAATTATAAAAAGCCCGTTTAATGACGAGCTTTTTTCTTTTTCTTCTTTCGACTTAAAACAATTATTAAAATCAAAAGTAAAAATACTGCTGAAACAATAATAATAATATTTTCATCTATAACTATTTTAGAAACTTTATCTTCTTTTTTCTTATCTTTATCATCCATTTTAATGACGTATTCGCCATCTTTTGAATAAAGATAATTTTCTCTAGCATATCGGGCTAAATAATCGGGATCATTTAGTCTTTCAATTTCAATTTTTAATTCATCTTCTTGTTCTTTCAATTCATTTAATTGTTCATTTAAGCTAATTTTTTCTTGTTTTAAATTATATAATTTTACAGAAGATGAAAAAAGACAAATTGCCAGATAAACAAACGCTAGTAAACATATTGGGGTAAAAAAGACTAAACGTCTTTTAGAAACTTTGCTTATTTTTTTTTGTTTAGCCATATTACCACCTTCCTAACATGAATTATATCATTTTTTTTTATACTTAGCAACTAGTTTTATCTCTACAATATTTTCTAAAATGAAACCTAAAACAACAATTATTAATGAATAAATATGTAAAATACCATAATTTATTTTAAAAAGAACAATAAAATATGCTAAAACAGCAATTAAAATAAAAATGAAGGTTGATAATATTTTTAAATATTTTTTTTCATTATATAAAAATCGATGATTTAAACTCATTAATAGTGAAAAAATTATACCATAAAAAAATGAAAAAATAAGTAAATAAATTTGTGTTTTTAATTCCATTATTTAAATAACTTATTAAATATTCCTTCATCTTTATTTTTTTTAGAAATATTTTCCATGTAATTTAAACTATTAACATGTCCTTTAATAGATACATTTCCTTGATAAGTATCAAGTTTAATAATTTCTAAATCACTACCCTTTATAGTTAGAAATCCCATACTTGTTTCTAACAAAAATTCTTCACTATCAAAATTTTCAATTTTTTTAACTCCACTAATTACTATATTTTTTCTTTCTACAATATTAATACTATGATTAAATGATTGTAGTTGATTTTCTATCTTGTCCATAATATCCTCCTAATAAATATTATGTTAAAAAAAAATATATATTAATAAAAAAACTCCATTGGAGTTTATTCTTCGTTTCTGTAGGCTTCTAAAATCTCATCCTCAAACATTTTTCTAGCTTCTTGGTTAATTGGATGAGCTATATCTCTATAGCCACCAGTAGCAGTTTTACGACTTGGCATAGCTATAAATAATCCATTATCGCCTTCGATAATTCTAATATCATGAATTGCAAAACAATCATCAATTAAAACTGAAGCCGTTCCTCTCATTCTAGAATCTTCTTTTTCCACTTTGCGAACATTAACAGATGTAATCTTCAAGCATATCTCTCCCTTCAGTTATAGTATACATTTTAAGTATATATTATATTTTAAGAAAATGCAAGCTTTTTAACAAAAACAATGTAAAAAATTGTAAATTTTAATCAATAATCTATTTTTATTGTGTTCATAATCACATCTGAATAAGAAAAAGACTTAATTTCTTTATTGATTGTTTCAACTAAAAATATATAGTTATATAGCTTTTTTATTTTAACCTGATAACTTTCATATTTGTTTCTCCCTAAATCATATCTTATTACAACATCATGTCCAACATAATCATTTAGTTTTTCTTTAATTATTTCAATATTCATTTTTCACCTCGGATATCCTATATACATAGTTCCTTTTGTTTTTATACCACCCATTCCTTTTGAACCATATTTGGTATGCTCTAAAATATCTTTTACATCTATATCTTCCGTTACATCAGAAAAACTAACCTTGGCAGCTACTATAGCTGGATCTAGAGCATGAATATTAATTCTTTTTGGACTTGAAGCAAAATTCGCGCCTGCTTTAATTAATTCTTCATAATCTGATTGACATGCCCCTGCAATTATAATTAATTTATCATGGTTTTTTTCATACTTTCTAGCCTCTTTTATAGCTTCAACAAAGTTACGACTATTTTTATAAGATGACAAATCATCAATATTTCCTTTTCTTTTATAATAAGCATCATGACCAGTAATTACAACAATATTAGGATTATATTCTTCTAAAAGTTCCCTTATTTTAAAAGAAATATTTTCTTCACTTTCCTTAAACCCTATTGCGGCTATATTTATATCATCATAATATTTTAAACATCTATTTAAGTAATCATCATCTCCATCTATATGTAATATCTTACCAGGTAAATAAAAATAATCATCCCTATTTAAACTACATTTTTCATTTATTCGATTTAAAAACTGTTTTTCATCTTCTATATCATCATCATTATATTTTTTTAAATCACTTTCTTCACTGTCTGCATATAATCTTATATTAACTCCTTTTAAGTAATAAATATCATCAACTATATCTGTAATCATAAAAATCATATCATTATTATAAGAATTTCTTGTTACTAAATCACCTATTTTAAATTCCATATAATCACCCAATTAATTTTATGTTCATTATTTTAAATTATTCATAATAAAAAAAGAAATTTTTTAATATGTTATGACTTTTAAATCATATTCATAATTTAATTTCTTTTCATCTTCTTTTTTAATTACAATAGTTTTTTCATCGCCATCTGAAATATATCTATTATTTTTTAATTGTTTAAAATAATATGTTATATCATTTTCACCATTATTGTCATATGCTTTAATTCTATTTAAAATATTAGAATTATATTCTTTATCAAATGGTGAAGAATTACTACCACCACTATCTTTTAAAGTAGTTATTGTTTTATAAATTTTATTATTATATTCACTATTTAAAATACATTTAAAATTAACATGTTCTTCTTCATTAGGTACACCGTAAGGAAGTGAAACTATTTTTACATATTGATTAGTTATTTTAGATAGTTCATCATACATTCTTCCTACTTCCATTTGAGTTTGAAAGCAATTTAATTCTGTTAATTTAAAATGGTCATATGTATGATTACCAACATCATAATTATTTTCTATTAACCATTTAATAATTTTATCACTATGTTCTTGATGGAAAAATTCTTTATTTAGGAAAAATGTTGCTGTAACATTATAATCAGGATATTTTTCTTTAAAACTTTCAAGTATTCCTAAAGCACAGTTTTGGTCAATTATTAATTCACCATTTTTATCTAATCCATTTATTTTTATATTATTAATTCCATCATCAAATGTTAAAACAATTGGACTTTTTCCTAATTCAACATCTATTTTACCACAGTAAAAATCATTTAAAGATATCATTCTATAATCATTTTGATAATAAAATTCTAAATCATTTACAAAAGCTTCTGTTGTTCTTGTGTAACCATCCTTACTTACGTTTCCTGTTGAATTATAAGTGTCTTTATTTTTAATAGAACTTATGCCATGATACATCATAATAGGAATTTTACCGAGTTCATTAACCTTATATTCACTATAAGCTTTTTGACTAATTTTTCCTAAAGATAAAGTTATTACAAGAGTATCTCCCTCATTTAAAATAGTATTAACAAAAATATTTTGACGCATAACTAAATTACGTTCAATATCATTGCTATAGTCTTTTTTTATTTTTAAATTAAGTTTATGTTCATTTGCATACTCTTTAACTTCTAAAATATTTTTCCCTATCATATTAATCATTTTAGTTTGCTTACTTGTATTATAGAAGATATAACCAATAATACTTAACCAAACCATTAAACAAATAATTACCGTTATAATTAATTTATTTTTAGGCATTATATCACCCTCTAGTTATATTATAACTTATTTTTACTAAATAATCTATAAAAAAGACTAACTAAATTAGTCTTATTCCCATTCTTTAATTCGTCTAATGAATAAAATATTGTAGGTGATTAATATGCATAAAAACTGGTGGTGTGGCCGTGGTAAATGGTTTATATGTTTATTTATTTTTTCGATATTATTATTTTATCAAATTATTTTAACTTTATTTTTAGTTACAAGATTTAATATATTCTTAATTCTATTATTTTTGATTTTTATTTTCTGTTCTATTTTTAGAATAATGTGGTGATATTAATTGTTCGGTCTTATATAAAAAATCAATTTGTCTACTTATCTTTTTACATAACTGATATTCACTTTCATCAAATTCAATTTTATCAGGTAATGATATTAATATAAATAATAATTGTTTTTCTTCTTTTAATAAAGAATAAGAACTTTCATAGTGTTTTAAAATATCTTCAAAGTCATAATCTAGACCATATTTTTTATAAAGTTTATATATATCAAAAATAGGTAAATCAATTTTAGATTTATCCCAACTAATTAAATAAGGAGTTTCATTTCTAATGAAATGATTTAAATCTAAATTATTATGTAAAACAACAAAGCGTTGTTTTTTTTTATTTTTCATAATTTCTTGCCATTTTTCTAATTCACCTTGACAGAAATTAAGGGCACCATATATTTTAGAAACATTACGGGCGAATAAATATTGTGATGGACTATATAATACTTTGGCCTCAATTATTTCCATAATATCATTATAATAACTTCTTAAGTATTTTATATTATTGTTAATATCTTCATAAATTTTTTTATAATCATCTTCATCTATTTCTTTATAATATGTTGTTTTATTATGAAGTAAACTTACTAAATCAATTAGATCTGTCATCTTTTGTTCTCTTGGCATATCAATTTCTTCTATATATTCAGTTATTTCATAATCATCAGTTGTAGTTATAATTTTAGGATAATATCTAAAATTTCTTGAATTTAAATATGAAAAAATAGAATTATTATTTTCTCTTGTAATTGGTTTTATAACATATTTTCCCTTTTTATTTTTAACTATTGTTACTTTCCCACGTAATTCATATGAAGAAGGATTTTCTATACCATCTACTTTAATCATTAACTTGTGGAATTATTAATTTATCACCTAATTTTAATTCAGTTAAATCATTATATAAATTAAGCGTTTCTCTAGTAATATTGTATTTATTTAAAACTGTTTCAATTGTATCATTTTCTCTAATTATATATACTTGATAAGTTGTATATGTTTCAAATTCAGTTAAGTTATCAAAAATATTATTAATTGTTTTTTCTATTTTTGGTTCTTTATCTTCTATTACTTCTTTTTTTACAATATTAGGATTTGGTTTTAATTCATCATTGTCTATTCTAGTTTCAACAATATCTTCTATAACTTCATTTCTACTTTCTGTTATCTTTTCAATATTTTCAGTTTTATTTTCTACTTCTTCTATATTTTCATTTCTATTTTCTATCACTTCTTCCGCTTCAATTACTTTAGGTTTTTCTTCTATTTTATCGATTAATACTTCAATATTAACAGATAATACATTATTGTTTACAATTTCATAATAAAAATCTTCAATATCAACAGTCATATTATCTAAAATATAACGATCATCAATATTTATATCAAATGGTAAATTAAAAGAAAATTTTTCAGTATCTAAACTAGTATCAGCCATTTTATACTCACCACTTATTATAAATTCACCTGTTATTAATGATTGTTTTTCTAGATGAAGAGAATGTTCTAGTGAAATACTGACAATTTCTGATAAATTAGTTTTAAAAATAATGTCTTTTTTAAAAGGAACTATTTTTTTCATATTAACCTCACTTTCACTTAATTATATTATTTTAACCAAAAAAAATTCATAATTATTTAAAAATATAATTATAAATTTCTTGATAATCTTTAACAGTTATATAGTTAATATCTTTTTTAATTTCATCTGGAACTTCATCTACATCATTAAGGTTATCTATTGGTATAATGATTGTTTTAATTCCATTTCTATGAGCCCCGATGCTTTTTTCTTTTAATCCACCTATTGGTAAAACTTCTCCTCTTAAAGTTATTTCTCCGGTCATGGCTATATCAGTTCTGACGCTTTTTTTAATGAAAGCACTTATAAGTGCGGTTACTAAAGTTATTCCTGCACTTGGACCATCTTTAGGAACAGATCCTTCTGGAACATGAATATGAATATCATTTTCTTTTAATTTATTATAATCAATATTAAATGCTTTATAATTTGCTTTAATGTAACTTAAAGCAATTTGGGCACTTTCTTTCATAACATTTCCTAGTGAACCTGTTAATTTTAATTTACCATTTCCCTTATAAAAGTTTACTTCGATTGTTAAGGTATCACCACCAAAACTTGTATAAGCAAGTCCATTAACAACACCTATTTCTTTAATATTATTTTTCTTAAAACGATATTTAGGTTTTCCTAGATACTGTTCTAAATTATCATTTGTAATATTTAAGATACTTAATTTTATATTATTTACAACAATTGAAGTAACAATCTTTCTAATAATATTAGATATTTGGCGCTCAAGCTCCCTAACTCCTGCTTCTTTAGTATAAGTTCTGATGATATTTAAAATAACTTCATCAGTAAAATTTATATGTTTTTTATCAATTCCATGTTCTAAACAAATTTTAGGAATTAAGTGTTTTTTAGCAATATCTAATTTTTCATATTCAGTATAACTAGAGATATTAACTATTTCTAATCTATCTTTTAAAGCAGGTGGAATTTTATCTTCATAATTGGCAGTTGCAATAAACATTACTTTTGATAAGTCAAATTCTTCTTCAATGTAATTATCACTGAAATATTTATTTTGTTCTGGATCTAATACTTCTAATAAACAACTTGCTGGATCACCTTTTATATCTTTAGTCATTTTATCAATTTCATCAATTAAAAATACTGGGTTTGAACTTTTAGCTTTTTTCATTGATTGAATTATTCTTCCTGGATTTGATCCTAAATAAGTTTTTCTATGACCAATTATTTCGGCTTCATCATTTACTCCACCGACAGACATTTTAACAAAATTACGGTTAATTGCTTTAGCTACTTTAAAAGCTAAAGATGTTTTACCTACACCAGGAGGACCTACTAAACAAATTATTGGACCTCTTAAATTTTTAGTCATTTTTTTTACAGCTAAATATTCTATAATTCTAGTTTTTACTTTATCTAATCCGTAATGTGATTGATCTAAAATTTTTCTAACATTGCTTAAGTCTTCATTATCTTCAGTTACCTTATTCCAAGGAAGTTCTAGTAACCAATCAATATAATTTCTAACTATATTATTTTCTGGTGACATAGTTGATAAATTCTCATATCTTTTTAATTCTTGATTTAATCTATCTTTGATTTTTTCTGGAGCAGATAATTCCATTATTCTTTTGTTTAACTTTTCAATATCATCATCTTTTGAATTTGCTTCTCCTAATTGTTCTTTTATTAATTTTAGTTTTTCTCTTAAGATATGTTCTTTTTGATTATTATCAAATTCTTCACGAACCTTATTATCAATTTCATATTCAATGCTAAACATTTCATTTTCTCGATATAAATCATTTAAAATCATTTCAAAACGATTAACAGGAGAATTATTTTCTAAATATTCTAAACTACGTTCCAAAGAAATTGGCAAGTGAGGAACAACCATATCAGTCATTGTCGATAAATCATCAACACCGGTTAACAAGGATAAAACACTATTACTTAAGTATGGTATTTTTTTTACTGCTAGTTCAAATTCTCTAAATAGTTTTTTAGTTAAAATGTTTTCATTTTCAACTTCTGTTTCCTCTATTTTAGAAACTATTGCTTCTAATAAGTCATCAGTTCGATTGAGGTTTAAATATTCATATATTCTAGCGCGTTTAATACCTTTTATAATTACTCTGGTTTTTCCATTAGGTAGTTCAATTCTATTAATAATTTTAGAAATAACACCTATTTTAGGTAAGTTTTTTATATTAGGTTTTTCTTCTAAAGGGTCAGGATTAGTAACTACTAAAATATTCTTATCATGAAATAAAAATGCTATATCAATCACATTTTTATTGTTTTCATTATCTATTTCTAAACGAATTTCGTTATTAGGAAGGAGGACTATTCCTCTTAATAGGATGACAGGTAAATCAGTTTTATGCAAATATAACACCTCCTAATAAATTGCTATTTATTATAGTACAGCTTTTAAAAAAAGTCTATCAATTTAATAAACTTTTTTAAATTATTTTTTTCAAGATAAAATATCTACAATCATAGGCACAGTTATTTTTTAAATATTCATCTTTAATTTTAATATTATTAATCCTATTATTGAGCTTATTTTTTTTATCACATAATCCTTTTAAGCGTAGTTTTCCATAAGACCAATCACCAATTATATAATCATAATTATCAAAGTATTCAGTATATTTTGAAGTTATTTCTTCTAAATCAAAACCATCTTTATAGTTTTCAATTAGTTCAAATTCAATATCATTTATTTTATATTTGTTCATTTCTAACGCCCTTTCTAATTAAAGTATAACACATTTTAATTTTTTTAACAATTATTTTGTTGGCAATGATATAATCGGAGAAGTATTTTGCATTCCATTAAAATAGTAATTAGGTACAGAACCCTCAATTATTTTTAAAGCAACTGGAATATTACTTTTTATTGTTACTTTTTTAGAAGTAAATGGTAAAATAACTTGTTCATCTATTTTTATATCAATAAAAACTTCAACCAATGCATTGTTAATTCCATAGTTAGTAACCTTCGTTTTAATATTACTAGTAATATCACCCATAACATTCAATCTTACTGGAATTTTAGGACCTAAATTAGATAAAAGAGCATTTTTATATACAAGTCCGAATGGTATTTCAAAGATTATACCTTCTTCTAATTTTTTTTTATCAAATTCAACCTCCACATCATCTGATAATTGTAAAGTATCTATGTTACCTTTTTCAATTTGTCTTAAACTAATTTGTACACTGCTGGCAGTTGTTGTTAAAAATTTATTAACAAGTGCGGAATTAAAGTCAATTGTTAATATTTTCCCATCATTATCTTTATTAATTATAAATAATTTTTCAATATCTAATTCATCAGTAATATGTTTAGAAACAGCTTTAGTTATAACTAAAGTTGATAATCTTTTTATTTCAAGTTCAGCATAGTTTAATAATACTGGTGAAAATTTATAGTTAAGATATTTAAAACAACCTAGTAAAGTTATTAAAAATAAAATAATAGTCATAATAATTTTAGTACTTAGTTTAATTTTTAATCTTTTTTTTAATTTAATTCTATTCATATTTAATTATATGAATAAGTATATTTTTTTATTTAAAAGTTATAATAATTAAAGGGTGATAATATGACTATTGAAAATTTAATGTCAAAAGATTTAATTATTGGAAATATTACAGATAACATATATGATATTGCAATTTTAATGAAAAAGTATAATATTGGTTTTGTTCCTATTGCCAAGGGAAAACAAATTATCGGAGTTATTACTGACCGAGATATCGTTATTAATGCTATTTGTAATAAAGCTAAAAGTGATGATAGTATTGAAGATTTTATGAGTGTTAATTTAATTACTATTAACAAAGATGAAGATATTAATAAAGCTTTAGATCTAATGGGTTTTAAAAAGGTAAAAAGATTATTAGTTGAAAGTGAAAATAAGGTAGTCGGAGTAATTTCCATTTCAGATATTGTTAAAAATGAAAATGTTGCCGATGATGCCATATTAGATAATTTAAGAAAGCTATTAGAAATTTATGAAAAAGTTAATACTGAAGATGCAAAAATAGATGAATTTTATTTATAAATCCATCTATTTTTTTATATAAAGACTAGTTCATCATAATTAGTTAATACTTCTTTATCACGATATTTTTTTAATATAACAACATGATTATTTTTTAAACTTTCTTTTACATCAATAATTCTTTGATTTTTAGAGCCTCTAAAAGGACATTCAAAACTTTTTTCAGCTAGAACAAATTTACCATCAATTAAAACATCTATATTATTTAATAATTCAATTATTTTTTTATTACTTTCAGACATTTTCATTAGTTGTTCAAATGTATATCCAGTATAACACCAAACGTTTAAATTTATTTTTTGACAAAAACTAGCTATTTCTAAACAGGCATCTATTTGAACGAATGGATCGCCTCCAGATAAAGTTATTCCATCATGATATTTTAAGTTTTGAATTTGTTTTTTTAAATTATCAATATCTTCTAAATAACCACCTTTTAAATCATGAGTTTTAGGATTATGACATCCATAACAATTATGAATACATCCTTGTGTCCAAACAACAGCTCTTAAGCCTTCACCGTCAACGATGCTATCTGTTTGAAGTGGAGAGGCTAATCGTATTTTATCCATGTTTTACACGATCTTTAACTTCACATTTTTTAGCATTGTTAAATCTATCAACTGTACCTACTAAATAACCTGTAATTCTTCTAATTCTTTCAAATTCTACTCCTTCTCCTACTAATTTTCCTTCTTTTTTTTCCATTTTATTTTCCTCCTTTAATTTTATTTAATTTTTCAACTGAAATTGCTTCACCAGTATGTCGTCCACATCCAGGACAAACATCTTTAATAATTCCAACATATCCACAAACAGGATCGCGATCAACTGGGTGGTTAATTGCTCCATAACCGATACCTGCTTCTTTCATTATTCTAACTATTTTTTCAAATGCTTCTAAATTTTCACTTGGATCTCCATCTAGTTCAATATAGGAAATATGACCAGCATTAGTTAAATTATGATAAGGTGCTTCTAAATTAATTTTATTAGCAATGCTAATGTTGTAATAAACTGGTATATGGAATGAATTAGTGTAATAATTACGATCAGTAATTCCTTTTAATTTACCATAAATTGCTTTATCAATATTAACAAATCTACCTGATAATCCTTCAGCTGGAGTTGCTAGTAAAGTGAAATTAAGATTATATTTTTTAGAATATTCATCACATTTATTTCTCATGAATGTAATAATTTCTAAACCTAATTTTTGAGCCTTTTTACTTTCTCCATGATGCTCATTAATTAAAGCTTTTAAACATTCAGCTAATCCAATAAATCCTATTGATAAGGTTCCATGTTTTAAGATTTTTCTTAAACGATCATGTGGTTTTAAGTTTTCAGAATTTATCCAAACACCTTGTCCATATACAAATGGAAAGTTATAAACATGTTTACTGCATTGGATTTCAAAACGTTCTAGTAATTGATCTTTTACTAAATCCATTTTTTCTTCTAACTCTTGATAAAATGCTTTCATATCTGTTTTTTCATTTAAAGGTAGACCATGTTTAATTCCTATTCTTGGTAAGTTAATTGAAGTAAATGATAAATTACCTCGTCCTGGTGTAACTGCTTTTTCAGGATCTACTATATTTCCTAATACTCTTGTTCTACATCCCATATAAGCAACTTCTGTTTCATAAGTTCCTTTGTATTTATCAATGTTAAAAGGTGCATCAATAAATGAGAAATTTGGAAATAATCTTTTTGCTGAAACTTTACATGCTAGTTTCAATAAATCATAATTAGGGTCGCCTTCGTTATAGTTAACACCTTCTTTTACTTTAAAAATTGAGATTGGGAAAATTGGTGTTTCTCCATGCCCTAGGCCAGCATCATTTGCTAGTAAATAGCTTTTTATAACCATTCTTCCTTCAGGTGATGTATCTGTACCAAAATTAATTGATGAGAATGGTACTTGAGCACCTGCTCTAGAATGCATTGTATTTAAATTATGAATAAATGCTTCCATTGCTTGAAATGTTAATCTTTCAGTTTGTTTTAAAGCTTTTTCATAAGCTTTTTTAAATATTTTTTCTACTTCTTCTGAACCTTTATAATAATTTTCAAAAATATTTAAATCAACATCAATTGATTGTAGTCTATCTATATCTTTAATAATACTTTTTAAACTAACAAATTTAATAAAGTCAGTTAAATCTAAAAAATCACATAAAACTTGTTTAAATTGTTTTTTAAATGTTTTTAATACTCCAGGCGCTAAATAAAAATCAAAAGCGGGAATACTTTGTCCACCATGTTGATCATTTTGATTAGATTGAATAGCAATTGCTGCTAAAGCTGAATAAGATATAATATTGCTTGGTTCTCTTAAATGACCATGACCAGTTGAAAAACCATTTTTAAATAATTTATTTAAGTCTATTTGACAACAAGTTGTTGTTCCCATAGCTAAAAAGTCTAAATCATGAATATGAATATCTCCATTCTCATGAGCTTCAGTAAATTTTTTCTTAATTAAATATGCTTTACTAAATTCTTTAGAAATTGCACTTCCATAATGCAACATTGTTCCCATAGCAGTATTACCATCAATATTAGCGTTTTCTCTTTTACTATCTTCTTCATCTGCTACTTTTAAACTTAAACTTTCTATTGCTTTTAAAAATTTATGTTTCTTTTTTTCATCAAAGAACATTTGTCTTGATTGATTTCTTCTTTCACGATATTCTGAAAATGATTTAAAGACATCTTTATAACCTTTTTTATCTAATTCAAATTCTATCATATCTTGAATAACCTCAATTTTTATACTTGGATTATCCTTATATTCTTTTTCAATTCTTTTCATAACAGAATTATAAACTTTATTAATATCTTTTTCACTATATTTCTTAATGATTTTTCCTTCATCTTCTCCATCATTAAGTTCAGTTGTGATACTATCAAATCCTTTTTTTATCGCTATAGCGATTTTAGTACCATCAAAATCTACTTTTTTTCCATTTCTTTTGACAACTTTTAAAGTTGCTTCTTTTACATCTACCATCATATCCTCCTATATTCTAACATCTTAATTATACCCTCATATGAAGATAAAAATCAATACTATTTTGTAAAATTTTTAAATTTATTTTTTGATGTTTTTTTACAAATCATAATTTTAGTTTTTTTGTTTTTTTGATTTTTTGTTTATTTTTTTAGTTATTTTCCTTATTTTTAAAGGTTTTTGTATATTTATTTTTTTGTTTTTTTTACATTTTTATATATTTTTGTTTTTTAATTTCCTTTATTTTTAATAATATAGCTTTTATCTAAAACATTTATTAACGTTTTAGTGAATATACTTACTATAGGTGATCATATGAAAATAAAATTTTACTTCTTACTTTTTATAGTATTATTATGCGGATGTAGTCATAATGCCAATATTGATACTATTGTTGAAGAACATGATAATATTGTTATAGCTATTAATAAACCTACTACTGGTATTAAAAATATTGATAGTATTATAAATAAGTATGTAAATAAAGAGTATAAAAATTTTGTTAAAAATTATCAAAAAATCAATGTTTCAAATCAAAAGTCAGAGTTAAATATTGATTATATTTATAATATAGTTAATGATAAATATTATAATATAGTTATTAAAAAATATTTAAATAGTTCAATTTTAGATAAACCAATTAAAGAGTATAAAACTTTAGTATTTGATAAATCTAAAAATCGTATTTTAAAAATTAAAGATATTGTTAGCAAAAAAAATTATTCTAAATTAATAAGTTTATTAAATAATGATGATGTTACTAATATAGATGATTTAAATAATTTTATTTTTAATGATCAAAGTATTACTTTTTATTTAAATAGTAAAGATATAACTATTCCTTTAAATGATTTACCATTAAAAATTGATGTTAAAAAAGATTTTAAAGTCAAAGAGTTATATACTATCAAAGAGAACAATAAGGTTATTGATTATTCTAGACCAGTTGTTGCTTTAACTTTTGATGATGGCCCTAGTAAATATACTAAAGAGATAATACAATTTTTAAAAGATAATAATGCTTATGCAACATTCTTTGTTTTAGGAAATAAAATTAATATTTATGAAGATACCTTAAAAACAATGTTAGATAATGGTAATGAAATTGGTAATCATTCTTATTCTCATAAATGGTTGATTAAACTTAAGGAAAATGAATTAAAAACTGAAATTGAAAAAACTCAAATGTTGATCAAAAATAAATTTAATTATAATATTAAGTTTTTACGTCCAACTTATGGTTCTGTTAATAAAATGGTTAAAAATAATACTAATTTAGAAATTGTTTTATGGAATGTTGATACACTTGACTGGAAAATCAAAAGTTCTAATAGAATAGTTAAAAAAGCTATTAACAAAGTTAAAAATGGTGATATTATTTTAATGCATGATACATATGAAAGAAGTTTAAAAGCTGTTAAGAAATTAGTACCAGAGTTGCAAAAACAAGGTTATCAATTTATTACCATTAGTGAATTAAGGGAGTATCAATTAATTAATAAAAATTTAGAGAGTAATTAAAATGAATACATCAAAGGAAGTTCGTGAACTTAATATTCAATTATTATTTTCCATTTTATCTATTGTTACTATCATTATTTCTATTATACTTATTCAAAATGAAAAGCAATTCAAAAAAAAAGAGAAAACTATTTTAAATGTTAAACAAGCTGATAATTTATCAAAATTTAATCGCGTTTTAATTTTAATTATAGCTTTAGTATTTTTAGTTGTTAATTATCATTTAAAGGATCTTTCTTCAGATGAAGATTCAAAATCGTATGATTTACAAATAATAGCCTCATATTTAGTTGTTTTTTCAGCTTTAATTACTTTATATGTTGTTTTCACTTCTCCTCCTAGTGAGGAAGCTATTGATGTTGAAAACCCTATTATATAGTTTTGGGTTATAGTAACTTTTATTTTATAATTTTAATGTAAAATCATATTTAAATAAAAGTTTTTCTTTTAAGATTTATTGCCATTTACAAATAATCAATTTTATGTTATGATTAGTTTGTAGTGCCGCCTTAGTTAAGTGGTATAACGAAGCCATGGTAAGGCTTAATGATAAGTTCGATTCTTATAGGCGGCACCAAATTGATTGATATGTTTGAATTTATTAAAAGAACTTGTCAAAAGTTCTTTTTTGTGTTACTATTGGTATGTGAGCAAAATAACTTACATATAATAAAAAAGAAACATTCAATATTCCTATGTTGAGTGTTGCCGATTTAATCAGTTTCACCTAAATCGTTGTTGAGTTAGGTGAATTTCTTTTATATTAATCTATATAGTAAGAATAGTAAAGGGAAGATAATTATTACTAAAAAAAGTAATTAGCGATATACTTATCTAATTACTTTTTTCATTTATATAAAAAACTCGTTTCCATATTCAAGAAACGAATTTTTTAAAAATATTTCAATAAAATTATTTATCTGTTTTGATTTTTATACTACCTACTCCACCGTCTATTTCTATTTCGTTATTTCCTTCTCCTACAATTCCATTACCAGCAATTGAATTTTCATTAACTTGGATTGTTCCTATTCCTTTTTCAATATCAAATTTATAATTACTTAAATTACCAATTAAATTTAAATTCAAATTACCTACTCCACAATCAATCTCACTTTTTCCAAATAAGGCTGATTTTATGTTAGTTTCTCCAGCACCTATATCTAAATCAAAATTATTAATTTTACCATCATTAATAGTTATTTTACCTGCTCCTCCATCAATATCAGCATGAGAGGCAACTTCTAAATAATCAATATTTAATTTACCAGCACCTAAATCAATATTCAATTTATTGGTAATCAATTTTTCAATTTGAACACTACCGGCACCTGTTTCAATATTAACCTCTTCAAACATTGTACTTGGAACTGTTATAACTAAAATATAACGATCTTTAGTTATATGGTTTTTCTCTTTAATTGTTACCTTATTATTATTCTTTTTTATTTTGATATAATCACGATCTGTTTTAACAACTAACTTATCGCCACTTTCAATAACTAAATTACTCAATTTTAAATCAATATTTAAAGAATTTATTTCAGGATTATTTCCTTCTAAAACAGTTGTAATTTCTTCATCGTCGTTTTTAACTGTTGTTGTAATTGATTCAAATAAACCAATAATTGAACTAATAATACTTACAATCAAACATATAGCAAGTGCATACGCAATATACTTAATTGTTTTTTGAAAATTTGTCATTTTATTTCTACTCCTCCAAAAACACATTCAGCATTTACATATAATGTTTTAACATTTTCTTTATTTGCCTTTTTTGATGAATAATTAGATACACCACCAAATAATGAAGATGATGATACTTTTACTTTCATATCTTTAGGAACAAAAATAGTTATTCCACCAAAAATACTACTAGCTTTTATAGTTACATCTTCTTTGATATCTGCACCTCTCAAATCACATTTTATTCCACCAAAAACAGCATTTAATTCACATCCATCAAATTTTTCACCATTAAATTCTAAATTTTGTCCTGAAAATGTTGCCCAGTATTCTTTCTCACTTTTTTGAGTTAGTTTCTTATCATGTTTAAAAACATTTTTGAAAACCATAGATATACCTATTATAACTAGAATTATTGGAAAAGCTAATTTCCAAATAAGATCAAAACTAATTATTTCTTGGCAACCTAATAAAAGTATAACACCTACTAAAATTCCTATAATATTACCTGTTTTATCTTTATCTTTAAATAAATCAATAAAACATGGAACAATAATTAATAAAGTCCACCATCCATCAAAAAAGAAATTAATATCAGTTAGATTTAAAGCATTAAGTCCAAACAAAACTCCCACTATTATTAATAATATTCCTAAAACCATTCCCTTTAAATTATTCATAACATCAAATCCTTCCAAAAATATTGTATCATAAATATTAAAAAAAATAAATACTTAAGCTTTTTTGGTAACATCAATCCATTTTTGATAATTAGAAGCTTGTTCTAATTCTTCAATTGTTAATTTAACTGCACTTTTGTTATTTCCACATGCAGGATAAACTATTTTATTTTTCTTTAACGAATTATCCAAATAAACTAAAACATTATTTTTTATTCCAAATGGACAAACACCACCTGGAGCATGACCAATATAGGCTTCTGTTTCATTATATGCTATCATTTTAGCTTTAATTTTAAATTCTTCTTTATATTTATGATTGTCTATTTTAACATCACCTGCCATAACAATTATAATTGGTTTTCCATCTATTAATAATGACAATGATTTAGCAATATCTTTAGGTTCACAATTTAAAACATCAGCTGCTTCTAAAACACTTGCTGATGATTTTTCAAATTCTAAAATATTATTATCCAAATTATATTTTTTTAAATGATTTTTAGCTTCTTTAAACATTTTATCAACACCTTCAGTGGCGCCCCCGAGAGGATTTGAACCTCCGACACCGGCCTTAGGAGGGCCGTGCTCTATCCAACTGAGCTACAAGGGCACAGAAATATTATATCAAAAAAAGACTATTTTTAACAGTCTTTTTACTTAATAAAATTAAATAATACTAATAATACTAAATTAGTTGAATAACTAAATCGATAACCGAGTTTCATTGAAAACTCAAAACTTCCTATTCCTTTATCAACCATATTAACTAACCAACTTTCTCTATGTTTTGGCATGGTCAAATTAACAGGAAACATATGACTTTTAATAATATCAGCTTCCAATTCAGTTATATCAAAATTTTCTAAAGAAGTTTTTAAAGCTTTTTTGGGATGAACAAATGTTGAAATAAATCTTTCTTTAGATGTCCTATTTTCATTACTTAAAAAGAAATCATGTAATAAGCCACCACGTGCAACTTCTATATAATTTAAATTAAGTTTTTTAGCTATTTTATAAGCATTGTATGAAACTTTTAATGAATGTTCAAATCTACTTATTCCATGATGTTCTATATTCTTAATTTTATTAAATTCTTCGTTTTTTAAAATATCCTCTACTATTTTTATGTATTCTTTATTATCTAGAATATTATTCATTACCCTTTTCACCTCGAACATAATACATTATATCATATTTAGAATAAAATTATAATTACTTTTACATAATAAATTTAAAATTTTTATTCAGTAATGTCTAATTCTTGATTAATTGGCTGAATTTGTATATAAGTATTACCATCATTTACTTTTATTTCTTCACCATTTAAATCAGTATAAAGTGTTTGTTTTTCACGGGTTTCTTTAGAACATTTAATAGGAATAGCATACCCATTAGTTATATAGTAACCATCTTGTGTGCCCAAGTTGTCAATATCTTGTCTACCACTATTATCCATACTATAGTTATCTACCTTAATAACTATAATATTTTTAACAGTATATTGTTTATTTGTTTTTTTATCAACATGATCAATTCCATTCATAATTCTTTTGTAAACTTTATTTTCACTATCATAAGTATAACTTGTATTATGATAATTAGAGTAATCAATACTTATGTTATTAGCAGGAATTGCATCATCATATTCTTTTAAAGAAATCTCGTCAATACTATAATTTAAAAGCAATTCTTGGTCTGTTGTTAATCTATAATTACTTTTAGTCGCAAAGTCAGTAATACTTTCTATATTAGTAAAAGCATTATGTGGTGCATATAAACTATTATCACGCCAAAAGGCATCATCATATATTCCATTTATGTTATCTATATTATATGTTTTAATATCACTTGAAGCTTGGGGGCTCCAACCATAATGGGCATAGATGGCATCATTTTCCATTGCATAATCTAAAAAATAATGTCTTGAACTTCTAACAGGACCAATTAAACTAGTATCCTGATCTTTAAAAATTGCCATAATTCTAGTTAAGCCACCTTCAACAATTATTTCATATGATAAGTAAGCGTCTTGTAATCCTGCATGTGGCCAAGCATCATCATGATTATCTATCATAACTGCTATTGGTCTTGTTTTAGAGTTAACATCTACTATTTTTAATTGTTTTTTAGGTTTTATTTTTTCAACAACATTAACATCTTTAAAGAAGTAATAATATCCACCTATTAAAATAATAATTAAAAGGAAAAATATAATAAATTTTCTTTTTCTTTTTTTAGATTTTCTTTTAGCCATAATATCACCTATCCATTATAATTATATCATTCTAAATAATATTATGCACTTTTACTTTAATTTAAAATGTCCAATTATGTCAAGTTTATTTACTTTTATAAGTATTTAATATAAAATTAAATTAGGAGGGATTATAAGTGAACAATAAAGTTGTTATTATTGGATGTGGTAATGTAGGAATGAGTTATGCTTATGCTCTACTGAATCAGAGAACTTATGTTAATGAATTAGTTTTAATTGATTTAAACAAAGATAGAATTATTGGAGAAGCAATGGATTTAAACCACTGTCTAGCTTTCGCACCTAGTAAAATTAATATTCACAGTGGTGATTATAGCGATTGTAAGGATGCTAAAATAGTTTGTATTGCTGCAGGCGCGAACCAAGGTGAAAATGAAACAAGAATGGATTTAATCCATAAAAATGCCCATATATTTAAAGATATTGTTGACAATGTAATGAATAGTGGTTTTAATGGTATTTTTTTAATTGCAACTAATCCTTTAGATATCATGACATATATTACTTGGAAGTGTTCTAAATTGCCTACAAATCAAATAATAGGTAGTGGTACTAGTTTAGACAGTGCAAGATTAAAATATATAATTGGTGATAAATTAAAAATAAATCCTAAAAATATTCATGCTTATGTAATTGGTGAACATGGTGATAGCGAGTTTGTCCCTTGGAGCAATGCCAATGTTGGTTTACAAAATATCAAAGACTTTCTTACTAAAGAAGAAATGGATGAAATTGCAACTAATGTTAAAAATGCTGCTTATGAAATAATTAAACGTAAGGGTGCGACTTATTACGGAATTGGAATGTGTTTAGTTAGAATTACCAATGCTATATTAGGTAATGAAAATGCTATTATTTCAGTATCATGTTATGACGAAAATAATAATGTTTTTGTGGGCTGTCCAGCTATTATAAATTCTAAAGGTATAAAACAAAAAGTATATTTAAAATTATCAGATGAAGAAACTAATAAATTACAACATTCAATTGATTTTATAAAAGAGGCTATTAAAAGTTTAGAAAATTAAAAAATTGTGGTAAAACACAATTTTTTTTAATTAGTAAAATCACTTTTTAAGTTATTAATAATATCAACATTGTTATCAATTGTTATTGCTTTAGCTGGTATAACTTTATTTTTTAAAGTTTTAATTTTTATATTAAATTTTATTTCTTTATTCTTTTCATTTATATTAGATGATAAACTAAAATAGTTATTTTCTTTTTTATATTTAAAATCACCATTATAACTTGTTAAAGCATTTTTATAAGAAAAGTTATATTTATTATTTTCTAATTTAATTATTTCAATTACACTATTTTTATAACCTAGTTTAAAGCCAATAACTTCATTAAACATATTTTGTAAATAAATATCAAAAATAAAGTATTCTTCTTCATTACTGCTTTTAATATTATTAATTTCATCTTCTAGATTTTTAATTAAAAGATTAGTCTCAATATTATTGATTTTACTATAGTTATTTACAAAATCATCATCTTTTTTTAAGTTGGTTAAAAATTTTATTATAAATCTTTTATCTTTTAAAACTAATGTTTTTTTATTTATTTTTTTGTTATTTATTGTTAATGATGTTGTTTCTTTAAAAATGAATTTATTTTTAATTGATTTTTTAAAAGCTCTTGATATAGAATTATTTAATCTGATAATACTATCTGTATCGTTATTAAATAATCGTTCAAATTCATCTATTTGTTGATAAGAATAATTGATATCAACATTAGATAAATGGCGATATAAATTACCATTAGCTAAATAATAATTACCATCAACTAATTTATTATTATAATTACTTAATACATCAAAGCTAGCAATTTTTTGTTTATAATCAATTCCATATCCTAAACCAAAAGTAAAATTAGTATTAGTTTTACCTGCTTCAGTTATAACTATATCTCCATCAATATTACCACTTATAGTGTTATAATTTTCTAATAAATTATTATTAACTAAATCTATAACTTCTTTAACAGATTTTTTATATACTACTTTAGGAGAAAAAAACTCTGTATAAATAGTTATAAATGATATAAAAACAATCGATAATATTAATAGGATAACAGTTACTTTATGTAATTTTTCATCATTATGCCTTATTTCATTATAACGATTTTTTAAAAAGTGAGAACTCTTTAAAAAAGTTGATTTTTTATTCTCTGATGATTTTTTAGGTTCTGATGGTAGTGGTTTTATTTCATTTTGAACATTATTTTCTATACTTTCTTTATTATCTGTTATATTTTCTAAATCTTTATTTTCTTTTGAAATATTGTCTTCAATTGTTGAATATTCTTCTTTATTATCTATTGTTTCTTCTAAATCTTTATTTTCTTTTGAAATACTTTCTTCAACTGTTGAATATTCATCTTTATTTGTTTCTACTTTATTTACTAAATTATTTTTCCCTTTTTCATCGGTAAATTCTAATAAATTAAATTGTCCACAAACTTTACATACTAATGAGCCATTAAGTTCATTATTACATTTGCTACATTTCATATCACACCTACCACCACTATTATAAATATAGTATAACACAAAATTTATATTTTAAACAATATAATAAGAAAAATTTATAATAAAAAATATTTTAAAATTTTAAAACTTCAAGTTTAAAGTTATTTTAATTTTAAAATATTGTTTAAAAATTGTTTGCTTTTTAAATATAATCCAGCATATCTATCATAATATTCATTTAAGAAATGATTAATTTCATTTTTACTTTTTTCACTTATATTAAGACTAGATATTTTAGAAATATCTACATAATAAAACATTCTAATAAGTTTAATTGTTTTTATATTTACTATATTCTGCGTTGTTCTGCATTCATTGCACAAATACCCACCACTATAACTAGAAATAGTTACAATGTTATTTTTTTTACCACATTTACTACATTTATCAATAATTGGCATTATTCCCAAATAATATAAATATTTAAGTTCTAAAATATTACATATTACTAATGGATCAAAATTATCATTTATTTTTAATAAAGAAGCAACTAATAAATCATAAACAGAATTATCAGTTGTTTGTTTTATGACTTGGGAAGTTAAATCAAGCAAATATGAAGCAAAACTAATTTTAGTTATATCAGTTTTAATGTTTTTTAAATTATCAATTAAATCAACACTAGAAAGAATTGATAATCTATTTTCCTTATAATATATATTAAAACTACCATATGTTAATTTACAAGTATTTGTTCTAAATTCACTTTTAATTTTTCTAGCGCCTTTAGCTAAAACACTTATAATTCCATATTCTTTTGTAAGTAAATTAATTATTTTACTAGTTTCACCATAAACTTGCTCTTTTAAAACAATTCCATCTACTTTTATTAACATGTTATCCTACTAATTCAAAACGATATTCTTGATCACTTTCTGGATATTTTTCTTTATCAACTTTAGAAGTAAATTTATCATATGGTCTTGCCCATATAATGTGATCTCCATATAAAGCTTCATAAATAACTATATCTTCTAATGTATCACTATCACGTGCTATAAAAAGAACTTTATATTCATGACCTTTAAAATGTTTATACTTTTTTCCTATTGTTACTACCATTTTTATCTTGCTCCTTATATTTTAAATAATATTCTACCTTACCTGTATTTCGAAATAAATCCCACAATAAATTTTTCATATTATCACCATTATAATAATGAGTAACTTTTAAATTTTTATTCAAATTCATCAAAACCAAATTCTGACAAATATTTTTCTTTATCACGCCATTTCTTAATTGTTTTTACAAAAAGTTCTAAATAAACTTCTTTTCCTAATAATTTTTCAATATCTTTTCTAGCTAAAATTCCTATTTGTTTTATTTTTGTACCCTGTTTACCTAAAATAATTTTTTTTAATGAATCACGGTCAACAATAATACTTGCATGTATAACACAATTATTTTTAGTATTTTTCATTTGTTCAACTAAACAAGTAATTGAATGTGGTACTTCATCTTTAGTTAAATTAAATATTTTTTCTCTTATTATTTCAGCAATTAAAAATTTAGTTGATCTATTGGTAATTTGACTATCTGGATAATATTTAATATCATCATTTAAATATTTTTTTATTACTTTAATTAAAGTTTTTATATTATTTTTTTTCATTGCTGAAACAGGTACAATGTCATTAAAATCATATAATTCTTTATATTCTATAATTTTATTAAATAAATCATCTTTAGAAATCTTATCAATTTTATTAATGACTAAAATAACTGGTTTTTTAACTTCTTTGATTTTTTCTAAAACGAATTTATCACCATTACCTAAACTAGAACTTGCATCAACTAAAAATAAAATAGCATCACTATCACTTAAACTATAATAAGCCTGATTATTTAGATATTGTCCTAATTTATGGTTAGGTTTATGAATACCTGGAGTATCAATAAAAACAATTTCTGTATCATCTTCATGATAAATTCCTTGTATGTTGTTTCTTGTAGTTTGAGGCTTATTAGATATAATACTTACTTTAGAACCAATTATATTATTAATTAAAGTAGATTTTCCTACATTAGGTCTACCAACAACACTTATAAAACCTGATTTCATTTTAAATCATCCTCACTAAATGGTAAAGGGCAAAGTTCTAAAACAGTATATTGTTTCTTTTCACCAAGTTTATTATACAAAAATATTTTAGCATCTTCATCAAAAAATTCTATTATTACTTGTCGACATAGAAAACAACAAGTACTTATTTTATCACTATTTACTAAAACGTGTAATTCCTTAAATTTTCTAAATCCTTGACTAATTGCTTGAGTAATTGCCACTCTTTCAGCACATATAGTTGCCCCGTAAGAAGCATTTTCAACATTAACGCCACTAAATTTTTTATCTTCATCAGTAATTACAATCGCACTTACTGAAAATTTTGAATATGGACTATAAGAATTATTTAATAATTTCTTTAATTCATCAAACATTATTTCACCACATTTCTAATATTTTAGGAAGAAAAATAATTAAACCTGATAATACTGATACTATTGCAAAAACAAAAACGGCCGCACTTGCTGTATCTTTGGCAATTTTAGCCAAAACTTTTTTTTCTTCAGTAACTAAATCAACAACAGCTTCAATAGCTGTATTAATAAGTTCAGTTGCAATTACTAAACCTATTATAATAAAACAGAATAACCACTCTATTTTACTTATTTTGAAAAATATTCCTAGAAAAATAACTAACAGAGTTATTAAAATATGAACAACCATATTTTGTTCATATGTAAATGCATATTTTAAACCTTGAGATGCAAATTTAAAACTCCTTAAAAATCTTCTAAAACTACGAATTTTTTTATCTGGATATTCCATATTCACTCAAAATCCTTTCTTGAAGAGAAAACATAATTTTCTCATCATCTTTATTCATATGATCGTAACCTAATAAATGTAATAATCCATGCACTGATAAAAAGGCTAATTCACGTAATAAAGAGTGATTGTATTCTCTAGATTGTTCTTTAGCTTTATCTAAAGAGATATAAATATCACCTAAAAATCTAATATTTTCTAAAGGAATATCATCATTTTCTTCTAAAGCAAAGGATAAGACATCTGTTGGTCTATCAATATTACGATATGTCTTATTAAGTTTATGAATTTCATCATTATTAGTAATAATAACATTAAATACAGCATTATTTATTTTTTCTACTTTTAAAGCATATTCTAAAACATTTTTTATTTCACTTAAATCAATTTGTTCTTCTAAAGTGTTTATTACTTCAAAATTATTCATTATACACCAACCTCTATAAAATTAATTAAATACATGATAAATAAAATCAATGCAACAACAATTATTATATTATAAACTATAGGATGTTTCAATGCTTTAGGTAATTTTTCTTTTATCTTATTTAAAAATCTATATATATAAAATCCTAAAATTACACCTAAAACATTTAAAATAATATCATCTATATCAAAAACTCTTCCTATTTGTAATTGAGTAGTTTCTATAGTTACTGATGTTATAAGTCCTAGAATAAGGGCAGTTAAACCTTTTTTAGTTTTCAAAACATAACCTATAAATAAACCATAAGGAATAAACATTAAGGTGTTACCTATTACATTTAAGAAAAATAATCTAGAACCAAATTCATATCTTAATATTTCTTTAAATGGAATAAAATTAGAAGTTGACCAAGAAACATCTTGAAAAGTTACAACATAGAAAAGGCACATAATATAAATGATAAACAAAAGCATAAATAATTCTTTATATAAAATAAAGTTTTTATGATTTATTATTAAATAAGCCACTCTCATTGAAACCACTATAGTTGTACAAATAAGTATCATAGGCCACGTTTGACCAAAAATATCTAAAATTGTTTCTCTAAACATTATCCTCACCAACTTCTTCTAAAACAGAGTAATCAGTTATATCTTCATAAACCGAAAAAAAACTTCTTACTATTATTTTACTATTTTTAACAGTAATTTTCAAATTTTTTTGTTTTATTATATATTCTTTGTCATTTAGTTTACTTTCTATTTTTTCCCGTGCAAGAGAAGAAACTATTTTTAAGGCTTCTTTTTCAGTATAATTTTTATCAATAGTTTCAATTTGTTGTTGATTTTGTTTTACAAAACTAATAGGTAATAAATTATGCCTTAAAATTGTTTTTTCTTTTACTTTTTTTTCTTTAAATTTTTTCATAGTTAGTTCTATTTCTTTATTTAATATTTTAATAACATAAACATTTTTTTTGTTGTTTTTTAATTTTATTTCTTTATAATGCATAGGATATTCAGTTGTAACTTGATACCATACTTCTCCATAAACTTTACCTTCTGAATGAATTATATCTTTTAAATCTTCATTTAAATTGATACTTCCACTTATTATTACATCACCTTTATTAACATAGTCATTAACATTTTTAATTATTTCACCACTTTTGGCTTCAATTTTTTTTATTATAGCTTGTTTTTTAGCAACAACATTTTGAGGTTTCTCATCTATTTTAGTTTTATTTATTTTTCTTGTTTCTAACCTTATAACATATTTTGTACCAATTTCTTCTATTTCCAACCATTCAATTTGTTGTTTGTATTTTTTTAGTATTTTTTGTTTTATATTTTGGATTTGATTATAACTTTTTTTAAAGTGATATTTACTAACACCTTCATCATTTAAAGCATTTATTAGTAGAGTTCTGATGTCTTTATTAGTATGAACAACTTTAATATCAAAAATCATTTTACTTAAAAAAAATAGCAATATTAAACCTAAAATAACAAATGTTATCATAATTTGATTAGTTTTTATTATTTTTTTTATTTTTATCATTCCATAAGAATTAATTAATTCTGTTTCATAGATAGTTTTTATTTTTAAAAGTTTAGGATAATCTTTTTTATAGATTTTTATTTCGACCTCTTTATAGTTTAAATAGTTAATTTCTAGTAGTTCAATTTTTAAAGCAATTAGTTTATGAATAAATCTTTCAATATTTTTACCTTTAATTTTTATTTTAACTGCACTTTTAAAAATATTTAGAAAATTATTATTCATATTTCACCTAAATTCTATATTTTTAATTTGTCCTATTACCAAAATCTCATTGTCAAGCATTTTAGAAACACTTAAATTATCACCATGAATTATTATTAATCCAGAACTATGTCTTATATTTACTTTATTATTATCAAAATGGCCAATACTTTCATAATTAACAACATTAACTTTGTTTTTATAAACGTGAACTGTTAATTCTTCTTCTAAAATAAAACTTCTGATTTTTTTTAACATTTTTATCCACCTACTAAATAATATTTAAAAAAAATAAATATTATTACATAGTAACAATACTTATTTTACAAATAGATTTATCCTTAAAAATATAGTACTTTAATCTTTTTTACTGTAAACAATCATTGCTGAAAAACAAAATATTTGTTCTTCGGAAAAAACTGAAACAGCTACTTCATATTTAATATCAATTACATCAATATTATTTTCACTTAAAAAACTATTAATTGATTGTTCTAAATCTTTTTCATGATTTTCATCAAATATTTTTACTTTCATATTATCACCTATTTAATTATAAAATAGCAATATTAATTTTTTTGTCAAATCATAAGAAAAAGAGTTTTTACCTCTTATCTTGTATACCAGAACACATTAATATTTGGAAAATTAATCATACTTCTTGGATTAAAACTTCTTGATGATAATTCTGACCAAGATGAATAATCTATTCCATATAATCCAGTTGATATTCCTAAATGAAGATGATCACCAAATGTACAGCCATCATACCAAGTTGTATCATCTCCTCCACCCATTATACCTACTTGAGTATTAGGACTTAAAATTTGTCCAACTGAAACATCTATTGAGTATAAATGGGCATATACAACAGTATACATTTCATTGTTTATATTATAATGTGCAATTACCATATTTCCCCCACAAGAGCATCTTTCTATTATTGAGGCTACTACACCAGTTCCTATTGAATAAACTGGAATATGAGTTGTAGAATTGGATAAGTCTATTCCTTCGTGTAATTTCCCCCAACGTGTTCCCCATTCACTTGTAACTACTCCTACTGGAAATGGTCTATATAAACCATTTGCTATGATATCTACATCACTTATACCTTTTATAATTTTTCGGCTACAAATTGATATATCTTCATTAGAACTGCATCCCATATCTTCATACATTTTTATTGTTTCTTTCTGGGCTTTTATATCATCTTGAATTGAAATACTAGTATCAGATATATTTGAAAGTTTATTACCTAATTTATTAAGTTCAACACTTAATTCATCTTGTTTAGATTTTAATTCATTTTCACTTTCATTTAATTTTTTAGTTTTGTTATTATTTTCAACTATCATTTGATTATAATCATTAATTAATTTTTTATTATAACTAGTCATTTGTTCTGAAATAACCATTCTGTATACAAAATCAGTAAAGTCTCTAGCCCCAAAGAGATATTCTAAATAAGCTGATTCTCCATTAGAAACTTGAACAAAACTTATAATTTCTTTCATTTCTTTATCACGTGATTTTATATCATCATTAAGTTTATCAATTTCTTCATTTAAAGTATCTATATCACTATAAATTTGTTCAATATTAGATTTTATTTTAATTACTTTATCTTCAGTTTGTTTTATTTCTTCTTTTGTTAATTGTTTTTCATTTTCATTTTTTTGATAATCTTTTTCTAGTTTGTTTAATTCATTTTTTAAATCATTGATTGATTGAGCTTTAACAGAGGTAAAACTAAATATTACAATCAAAATAAATAAAATTATTTTTTTCATATTCATCCTTTCAATTCTTTTTTTATTTTTTTATATTCTGGACAATATTTATTAACTAAATTCCAAAAATTTTTAGAATGATCAAAATGAACAAAGTGAGATAGTTCATGAATTATAACATAATCTAGTTTAGTTATATCATATTCAATTAATTTAGAGTTTAAGGTTACTGATATGTTTTTTCTATTACATACCCCCCACCTTGATTTCATTGTTCTTATTTTTAAAGTAGGATAAGGGATATTTTCTTCAAATAAATTATAGTTGTATTTTAATCTTTGAGTAAAGATATCTTTTATTTGTTGGTTATACCATTTAAGTAACTGCTTCTCATCTTTTGTTATAATAGTATTTTCTTTTATTTCTAACTTATCTACTTCTTTAATAATTATATCATATATATTACCTAAATAATAGAATTTTTTATTCCTTTCTTTTTCTTCAATTCTTAAATTTATCATTCTTCTAATTGAGTTAGTATTATTATCTAGTAATTTTTTTATATATTTTTTTGTTGTTAAGTAAGAAGTTGTAACTTGTATTGTTAAATCTTCTTTTACTCTTAAATAAGTATTTTTATTGTTTTTTTTAATAATTTTTAATTCATATTCTTTTCCATCTATAATATATTTCATATAAACATTTTAACAGATTTTTGGTTAAAAAAAAAGAGATTAAATCTCTTTTGATTAAATCTCTTTTAAGCAAATATCGCTACTACGACAATTACAATAATTACAACAAGTAACAACGCTAATAAAAGCTTCCAAATATATTTTAACCATTCTTTGTATGAAACTTTTAAGTAACTTAATCCAGCAATTAATGCAACACTTGTTGGTAAGAATAACATAAATAGTCCGTAAATAGCTTGGTAAATAATACCAACTACTTCTAAATTACCAGCATCGGTTACATTAGTTTGATAATAACCTGTTACTGAATAAACTAAATAGTAAAAGTCATTGTAGAAGATACTTCCAACAGCCGCACCTAAAGCAGTTGTTGCAGCATTAAAGTTTTTAGTTATTGATAATACCCAGTTAGTAATTGTATCACAGATTGTATAGCCAGTTCCTGTTGTAACCATAAAAGCAAAGATGATACTTGCTAAAACAGCATATAAAGCTGGCAATAACATTTGTTTAACACCTGATGTAAATCCATCAAGCATATCATTTAATTTAACTTTATATACTAAAGCAATTATAATTGTAGTTAAAATGATAATAACACTTAACTCGTAATTGCTCCAATATCCTAAAGCACTTACTGTTCCTAAAATTTTAGCAAAAATAGCATATCCACCAATTTCAAATTCAGTTACTTTAGTATGGAAATCTTGGAATCCTTCAAATCCGATTGAATAGAAGAAATTATACATACCTACTAATAATAAGACAACAGCAAATAATACAAAAACTATTAATGGAACTGCACTTCTCTTTTTAGTGTTTTCCTCTTTAACGTATAAAGGAATATCCAATAAAGTTGTTTCTTTTTTTTCAGCTTTTTTACCTTTCTTTTTATCTTCTTTAGGTTGTTCTAATGTAGAAGTTTTGATAACAAATGTTATATAAATAATACTAATAACAACTAATAAAGCAATTTTAGTAATAATTTCATAACTAACATCTAAACTTAACAAGTTAATAATATATCCATTAATACCAAATCCATAAGTACATCCCATTGAACCTAATATTATAGCACCTACAGTTGCTGCTAAAGCTGTAACTTTTTTATAGTTTAAGCTTAATATTACAGCTACAAAAAATGGTACTAGAATAAATAAAACCCAAGTTAAACCTGTTAATGATGATAAAACAATAAATGAAATCATTGTAATAATTAAAAATTTATTACTTTTCTTTTCAAAACGTTTTTTTGTTGCTTCAACTAATGAACTATAAACACCAGTTTTATTTATTACTCCGTATAAACCACCAATTAATAGAATTATAATTCCATATTGAAAGAATGTTCCTATTGTTATAACTGGTAAACGAAATAAGTCAAATAGTCCTAAAGGTGCAGTTGTTTCAGCTTTTGCAAATTCACCACTTGCTAAAGTTCCTGGTACAATTATCCAACTTAATACAACCAATACTAGGAATGAAATTCCTAAAACTTTTAATAAATCATACTTTTTCATATATACCTCCTGATATAATTATAACAAATAATTATTAAAATATAAATACTTTTGGTAAAAAATCACATATTTTTCTAATAAAATCAACTGTTTTTACTGGTTTGACAAATTACAAATCATTATTTATAATATTTTTGGTGATTTTATGAATGAGTTTAAAAAAGGTTATAACAATAAAAGGTATTATACCCTAGATTATTTTTATAAAAAAAAGTTTGGATGTAAGGTAGCAAAGATTAGTTTGAATGGTGGATTTACTTGCCCAAATATTGATGGGAAAATCAGTTATGGAGGATGTATTTATTGTTCTAAATTAGGTAGTGGTGAGTTTGCTGGTAATAAATTAGATAGTTTAGAACAACAATTTAATAGTATTAAAAAAATAATGGATCATAAATGGAAAGATTTAAAATATATTGCTTATTTTCAAGCTAATTCTAATACTTATGCTGAAGTAGATGTATTAAAAGAAAAGTTTGAAAAAGTTTTAAAGTTTCAAGATGTTGTTGGTTTAAACATTGCTACTAGATGTGATTGTATTACCGAAGAATGTTTAGATTATTTAGAAGATTTATCAAAAAGAACATATTTAACAATTGAGTTAGGGTTACAAACAATTCATGAAAAAACAGCTATTTTAATTAATCGTGGTCATACTTTAAAATGTTTTTCTGATATGGTAAAAAAGTTAAGAAATAGAAATATCAATGTAGTTGTACATATAATTAATGGACTTCCTTTTGAAACAAAAGAAATGATGTTAGAAACAGTAAAATATTTAAATAATTTAGATATTCAAGGAATAAAAATTCATATGTTACTTATTTTAAAAGACACTAAATTGGCTGAAATTTATAAAAAGAAGCCATTTCATGTTTTAACTAAAGATGAATATATTGATATTGTTGTTGAACAATTAGAAAATTTAGATGATAATATTGTCGTTAATAGAATTACTGGTGATGCTAAAGTTGATGATTTAATTGAACCTATTTGGACATTAAAAAAAGTTGTTGTTTTAAATGATATTGATAAAATGTTAAAATTTAGAAATACTTACCAAGGAATTAATTTAAAAAAAGCTGTATTAAAATAATATGGCTTTTTTGTTATTTATTGAAATGACATGATATATTGTTTATCTAAATTAGTTATTCTAGAAATCATATCAACATCAAATCCATTATTAAACAT
>JAHZGA010000012.1:0-3623 GCA_019421005.1 bacterium
ACAATTTTAATAAAAAGAAAAGAGTATTGAACTTTGTCAACACTCTGTAAAAAATAGACTTTTGTCTATTTTTTTATTATAAAAAAATTCTACCAATTAAGATAGAATTTAATATTTTCTTTCGGGATAATTTATTACTCGCACCACCCGAGAGCGAGAAACATTGTCGATCGGAATAATTTATTACTCGCACCATCCGAGAGCGAGAAACATTTACTTAATAACTCTTTTAAGCACAATAACAACATACTATATTTTATACGATTAGTCAATATTTAACTAATAATTTTTAAATTTATATAGTTATTTATACACAACTTTTTATTGCTTTTTATCTTAAAATATATTATACTTTATATATAAGATAAACGGTGGTGAAATAATGAAGAAAGCTTTTACTTTAATAGAGTTACTAGCAGTTATTGTAATTTTAGGAATAATTGCATTAATAATAACCCCAAAAATAACTGATACTTTAATGAAAAATAAAGAAAAATTAAATGATGTACAAGAAAACAATATTAAAATTGCTGTAAAAAAATGGGCAAGTGATAATATTTTCTTAACTCCTAAAGAAGGCGAAACTTTTACTTTAACTTTAGGAGATTTAAAAAAAGGTGGATATATAGATGATAAAGTTATAAACATAAAAACTAATGAAGAATATCCTGATGATTTAATTGTTTTAATTACCAATAGCAATGGAAAATTAGATTATACAATAAATGAAACATCTGATAATAAATTTGATCCTAATGCCCCTATAATTACCTTAAATGGGGATGTTATCAATTATGTTGAAATTAATACATCTTATAATGAAATTGACCCACCTGTAGAAGCTTATAGTATTTTAAATGAAAAGTTAGATTATGCTAAAAAAATAGAAAAGAAAACAAATAACGGATATGAAATAACTGATAATATTGATGTTTCTAAATTAGGACAATACCTAATAACTTATACAGCTTATGATCAAGTTAAAGTTGATAATGAAATTAAAAATCTTTCTTCCAATACTTATCGCACTGTAATTGTAAGAGATACAACACCTCCTAATTTATTAGTAGATAAAAATAGTTATGACTATACTATTACAGTACCTCAAAATTCTGAATTTACTAATCCTAGTTGTACTGTAACTGATAATAGTCTTGAAAATATTGAATGTACTGTTAGTGGTAAAGTTGATACTAGTAAAATAGGAATATATACCTTAACATATCAAGCTATTGATAGTAGTAAAAATAAAACAACAATTAATGTAACTGTAAAAGTAATAGATAATAAAGCTCCTGTTATTGATGATATAACTGCTGATAATGTTTGTTCAAATGAATCTGTTAAAGTAACCGTTAAAGCAAGTGATAATGTAGCAGTAACGGGATATAATTTTTCTATTTTAGGGGATACTTTCAATGATGAAAATTATATTTATCATAATAAAAATGGAAATTATTATGCAAGAGTAAAAGATAAAGAAGGAAATATAAGTTCCAAAAAAGAATATACAATATCTAATATTGATGATACAGTTCCTGATACAGAATTTAAAACTAATGGATATATGTTTAATAATACTTCAAAAGATCCATTTGATGTTATTGTTAATGTAACTGATACTGGTTGTGGTAAAGATAATATTAGTTTTAAATGGTGTAAAACTTCTTCAGATAGTTGTATACCTAATAATATTGTTACTGATAATACAACTACTATTCATATTGATGAAGTAAGTAAGAATAAAATATGTGTTCAAGCAATTGACGGCGCTAAAAACATAAGTGATGTTGTTTGTAGTGAAAAATATGAATATAATCTTCCAATAATTCAAAGTTTTGATAGCTATTCAAATGAAGATTTCCATAGTTCTAATTATAAAGAAAAAATAAAAACAGTTACTATTGTTAATAACAAAAATATTCCTGCTAATAAAATAGATAGTTTTGATGTATCAGCTAATAAAGATGGTTCAGTAATGGCTTGGCTCTTACCTAATGAAAGTGATGCTAGTATGTATGATTTATATATTGGTGGAAATGGAGGAGTTATAGCTAATCAAAATAGTAGTTATCTATTTTATAGATTTTATAATATAGATAGTATGAATTTAGATTTATTAGATACATCTAGGGTAACTAATATGAGTTATATGTTTAGTGGTTGTTCAAGTTTAACTAATTTAAATTTAAAAAACTTTGATACATCTAAAGTAGTAGATATGAGTTTTATGTTTAGTTCTGATTTTGCTACTTTTGATTCATATAGTAAGTTTATGAACTTAACTAATCTTGATTTATCAAATTTTAATACAAGTAATGTAACTAATATGGAAGGAATGTTTAATAACTGTAGAAAATTAACTGATTTAAATTTAAGTAGTTTTAACACTTCTAAAGTAACCAATATGGGTGGTATGTTTAATGAATGTCATAGTTTAACTACATTAGATTTAAGTAACTTTAATACATCTAATGTAACAACATTTTATACATCTTTTGAATATGGAAATAGATTAGTATTTGATGTAGGTATTTTTGACGGTTGTAGTCAATTAAATTATTTAGATATTCGTAATTTTGATTTTTCTAAAATAAGTAATTATAGTTATATGTTTTATTTAATGAAGGATGACGCAACTGTTTATGTTAAAGATGAAGTAACTCAACAACTAATATTAGATGAAGAAAAATTATCAATTAATACTAGACCTAGTAGTTGGACAACTTCTAATGTTCTAGCACCTACACCACCAGCAACATATGAAACAAACGTAGCTTTAATTGGTAATGCAAGTTCTCAACCATTTGAAGTAACCATTAAACCATCTAAATGGTATACAGAAGATGTAACTTATAAATATTGTTTATCTACAAATGGAAATAATTGTACACCTAATGTACCAGGAATAGGCTCTAGTACAACTATTAGTTTAAGTGAAGTAGGTACATATAAAATATGTACGAATGTATCAGGTAATAATGTTTCTAATACTGGTTGTAGTGAAAACTATGTAGTTAAAGCTGAACCATTGATGATGTCTATTCTAGTTTATGCTGTTTCAGACTATCGCGATAAAATAAAAACAATTGAAATAGTAGATAACACAAATGTACCAAGTGATGCAATAGCTAGCTTTGATGTATCAGCTAAAAAAAATAATTCTGTAATAGCATGGGTAACAACCAATCAAGATGATAACACTTTATATGACTTAAAAATTGGTGGAGATGGAGGGGTTATAGCTAACCCAAATAGTTCATTTTTATTTGGCCAGTATGGTATTTATTTTTCATCGGTAACAAATATGAATTTAGATTTATTAGATACATCTAGAGTAACTAAAATGAGCTATATGTTTAGTGGTTGTTCAAGTTTAACTACATTAAATATAAGTAACTTTAATACATCTAATGTAACTGATATGTATTATATGTTTGATGATTGTAACAATCTAACTACATTAGATTTAAGTAACTTTGATACATCAAATGTAACAAATATGCAATCTATGTTTTATAATTGTAACAATCTAACTACATTAGATTTAAGTAACTTTGATACATCAAATGTAACAAATATGCAATCTATGTTTGATGATTGTAACAATATAACTATATTAG
>JAHZGA010000012.1:3723-28817 GCA_019421005.1 bacterium
TTGTTCAAGTTTAACTAATTTAAATTTAAAAAACTTTGATACCTCGAATGTAACAAATATGCAATCTATGTTTGATGATTGTAACAATATAACTATATTAGACTTAAGTAACTTTGATACATCAAGCGTAACCAATATGAGAGCTATGTTTAGTGGTTGTTCAAGTTTAACTAATTTAAATTTAAAAAACTTTGATACCTCGAATGTAACAGATATGAGTTATATGTTTAGTTCTTTTAGCAGTTTAACTACATTAGATTTAAGTAATTTTAATACATCTAATGTAACAAATATGTATTGGATGTTTAATAGGTGTAGCAGTTTAACCGCATTAGACTTAAGTAACTTTAATACATCAAAAGTAACCAATATGGGAGGAATGTTTGCATATAATAGCAGTTTAACTACATTAGATTTAAGCAATTTTGATACAAGTAATGTAAAATATATGAATGATATGTTTTTTAAGTGTAGAAGATTAAATTATTTAGATATTCGTAATTTTGATTTTTCTAGTGTTGAAAACATCAATTCTCTATTTTATTTCATACTATTAAATACAACAATTTATGTAAAAGATGAAACATCCAGAACTTGGATATTAAGTTTATCTAGTGGTGCTAGACCATCATCTTGGACAGAGGACAACATATTAATCCCAACACCAACAATAGAACTAAATAAACAACCAGGTACATATACAGGTAGACAATTAATAGAAATATCTCCTAGTAAATGGTATACAAAAGATGTAAATTATTTATATTGTATATCTTCTGATAATAAAGAATGTATACCTACTTTAGTTGGTATAGATACAGAAACTATTAATTTAAAACCAGGTAACAATTATAAAATATGCGCTACTACTAGCGGTAATAAAGTAAGTAACACATGGTGTACTGATACTTACAGAGTAAAAAAAGAAAACTATGAAGTAGGAGATGCTATATATTATAATCCAGTTGACAATAAAATTTGTCTTGAAAGTGATTATCAGTCAGACAATAGTTTGAATTATTATAAAGGAGAGGCTGATAGTGGTAATGGCGAGGGTTGTATGAAATGGTATGTTATAGCTAATAATGAAAACGATATTAATTTATTATTAGACCATAATACAACTAATAAAGTTGCATGAAATATAGCAAATAAAGGAGAACCAACATCAAATAATGGCGTTGATGCTAAAGTAGTTTCAGTTAATTTACAAGCTATGAAAACACCAGTAAAAGCAACTGCTTAATTAACGAGTGATGTATCAACATGGAACGAAGAAGTAAAAAATACAGCTAGAATGATAACAGCTGATGAAATATGGGGAATAACACGTTCAACTAACGGTAAGGCTACATGGACATCTCCAACCACAACTGATACTTTCTATTTTGAAAAAAATCAATTGTCTGGAACTGGAACAAGTAAATATGCATGGTTATTTGATTATACATGGACCTGTACAAATTATGGATGTAATAAACCATTGGGACCATCTGAAACAGATGGATACTGGACTTCTTCATATGTTGAAGATGGTTCATTCAGTAAAGCTTGGTTTGTATTAAACCTTGGAAAGCTAGAACTAGGCTATACTGACTTTTATCCAGGCTATAGTATTGGCATTCGTCCAGTAATAACAATTTCTAAAGAGTTATAAAACTAATGAAAACATTAGTCTAAAACTCTTTTTAATTTAATAAAAAGATGATATAATATAAAATAATTAAAGGAGAGATGAAAAATGATACAAAAACCAAAGGGAACATATGATGTTTATGGTGATAAAGGAAAATCAATATTATATTTAGAAAAGTTACTACCACCTCTAATGGAGAAATATAACTATGAATATATCAGAACTCCATTATTTGAAAATAGTGAGTTATTTCATAGAGGTGTAGGAGAAACAACTGATATCGTATCAAAAGAAACATACGATTTCGTTGATAGAGGTAACAGAAATATGACTTTAAGACCAGAAGGAACAGCAGGAGCAGTAAGAAGTTATATTGAAAACAAATTATATGCCCGTGATACTATCCCAGTAAAAAACTGGTATTACGGACCAATGTATAGATATGAAAGACCTCAATCAGGAAGATTTAGGGAATTTTACCAATTTGGTATTGAAGTATTTGGAGCTTCTGATCCATTAGTGGATGCTGAAGTAATAGGTGTAGCAGTAGATTTTTATAAAGCACTTGGAATAGGCGACATAAAAGTAAATATAAATTCATTAGGAGATAAACAATCTAGAGATAATTATCATGAAGCTTTAAAAAAATATTTTGAACCACATTTAAAAGATATGTGCAAAGATTGTCAAAAAAGATTTGAAAAAAATCCATTAAGGATACTAGATTGTAAAAAGGATGCTGATTCAGAAATAATGAAATCTGCTCCTAAAATAACAGATTATCTAAATGAACCATCTAAAAAACATTTTGAATTAGTCCAAGAATACTTAACAGCTATAAAAGTAAATTATAAAGTTAACCCTAGAATAGTTAGAGGACTAGATTATTATACTCATACAGTTTTTGAAGTTTATGCCAACATAGATGGATTTGGTAGTCAAAACGTAATAGGTGCCGGAGGAAGATATGATAATTTAGTTGAAAATATCGGAGGAATAAAATCACCTGGAGTAGGATTTGCAGCTGGTATAGAAAGAATTTTAGCTATTAAGGAAAAACAAGGTTTTAGACTTAGTTCACCAAATAACCTTGATTGCTATGTAGTTTATATAGATGAAGAACAAAAAGCATTTGCTATAAAAATGTTACAAGAAATTAGAAAAGGTGGCTTTTTAGCAGATATGGATTTTATGAGTAGAAGTTTAAAAAGTAATTTTAAACAAGCTGAAAAATTAAATAGTAGATTTATGGTTATAATAGGTGAAGATGAAATGGAAAAACAAATTGTAACATTAAGAAATACTATTCTTCGAGAAGAATATAAAATTAAAGCTGATGAATTAGTAAGATTTTTAGATGAAAGTTGTTAAAATGGAAAAATATCGAACAATTGAAAAAAGCATTATAAAAAAATACCGAAAACAAATATGGTCAAAATTTATTAAAGCTATAAAAACTTATGACTTAATTAAAGAAAATGACATTATTGCAGTTTGTATATCAGGAGGTAAAGATTCCTTTCTTTTAGCTAAATGTTTAGAAGAACTAAAACGTCATGGTATATATAAATTTGACTTAAAGTTCATTATAATGGATCCTGGTTATAGTAGTAAAAATATTAATAAAATTAAAGAAAACTTAAAAAAACTAAACATTGATGCTCATATATTTAAAACTGATATTTTTGCCTATACCTCTAAAACAACAGAGCCATGTTATTTATGTGCCAAAATGAGAAGAGGTTATCTATATAATGAAGCTAAAAAATTAGGATGTAATAAAATAGCTTTAGGACACCATTTTGATGATGTTGTTGAAACTATTTTACTAAACCAAATATTTAATGGAACATTCTCAACAATGATGCCAAAATTAAAAAGTGATAATTTTGAAAACTTTGAATTAATAAGACCACTATATTTAATTAGAGAAAATGATATTATAGCATGGAAAAACTATAACGAATTAGAATTTCTAGACTGTGCTTGTAATGTAACTAAAAAATCATCTGGAAAAAGAATAGTTGTAAAAAACTTAATAAAAGAATTAAACAAAATATATAAAGATGCGGATAAAAACATATTCTCATCAACTAGTAATGTTAATCTTGATGCTTTAATAGGATATAAAAAAAACAATCAAAAAATAAACTTTCTAGATGAATATCAAAAAAATTTAAAAATAGATGAATAAACCTATTTCATAATATTAAAATATATGATATAATTAAAATACCTAAAGGATACGGTTGTCGTTATCAAAAACCAACGAAATTACGTATTGGGAATCTAATTGTTAAATGGTGTTGAAAGCTTAAACATATTTTTTAAGAATCCTAAAATTTATCATGTGATGCCCACCTGGAAGAGCAGGTTTTACGTGATAGACGCCGTTTCTTTGGGAAAATTATTTTGGAGGATAATTATGAAATTTAAAAATCTATTTAGTAAAGAAAAAGAACTTTTTATAAAGTTAATCAATGGAATTTTATTGATATGGTTAATAATTGCAACAGTTATAATATTTAGTGATATTGTTAACCTATGTATTAAAGATCCCAAACTAACATATGATGAATATAAACTAGTTAATTGTGAAGTATCAAGTGATGATATAATAAACGAAAAAGAATGTAAAGACCGTTTTAATGCGGATGAAATTAATGAAAATATGCAAAACTATTATTATTACCGTTCAATTGTAATTTGTCTAGCTAACTTTTTAGTTGTTGCAGGAGTTATGTTCTTATTGAATCGTGATAATGAAGAAGAAAAAACAAAAAAGAAAAAAACAACTAAAAAATAACTGTTGGTAATCAATAGTTATTTTTAATAATAAATTTAAGAGGTGTTTTATGCAAAAAAAAGGTTTTACATTAATTGAAGTATTAGGTTCTCTAGCAGTTGTTGGAATACTTATTTTGATTATTTATCCAGTAATTGATAATTCTTTAAAAGAATCCAAAGAAAAAATCTATGATGCCCAGATAAATCAAATAAAAAAAGCAGCAAGTGATTGGGCTTTAAAAAATTCAAGTGATTTACCAACTGAAGAAAATCAATCTATAAATATAACTTTAGGAGCATTAAAACAAGGAGGATATATTGAAAAAACTATTGTTAATCCTCTTAATGAAAAAGAATTTCCTAATGATATGTTTATAAAAATTAAACGTTTTAAAAATAACTATACCTATCAAGTTATGGATGATGAAAGTAACTATGATGATAAAAATGAATATCAAGCTAATGTTATTTTAATAGGAGATAAAACAACATCAATTGATATTAACTCTACTTTTGAAGATAAAGGAATTAAAATAATTGATGCCAATGGAACTAAATATACAGCTTATTTTGATAATAAATTAGAAAAAATAGTAAGTAATTATCAAACTATAAGTGTAAAAATATATAAAAATTCTGAAGAGGTAAAAAAAATAGATACAAGTAGTATAGGTACTTACAAAATTGTATATAGTATTGTAAGTAATGGTACTGAAGAATTAATAGCTAGAAAAGTAATAGTTGAAGATAAAACCCCACCAACTTTAAAAGTTGATAATCATACTAGTAGATATACTATTAAAATTTCTAAAAATCAAAGTTTTACTATTCCAAGTGCAGTTGCAACTGATAATGTTGATGGAGATATAACTTCTAAAATAGAAGTAACTAGTAATGTTAACACCAACGTTATAGGAACATATTATATAAAATATAGTGTTTCAGATAATAACAATAATATCCGTAGTTTAACCGTTACAGTTATTGTGCAATAATTTTTAAATACCTTCATATAATTACATAGGAGGTGAACATGAACGAGTTAAATAATACAGCTACATCAATAGGAAACTATAATAATATTCCAACTTCTCTTACCTCAAATACATCAGTAGTTAATATGATAGATGGCCTATCTTTGGTAAAAGGTGCGGATAAACAAAACTGGGGTAGTGGTAATTTAACATATACAATAACCATTACTAATCAAACTGATAAAGATTACACTAAACCAGTAATAACTGATATTATTGATACTAATTTAGTTGAATTTGTTGAAGATAGTGTTACAATTGATAATGTTAAAGCAAGTGAATCTCAATATAAATATGACACTGCTAATCATACATTAACAGTTAATTTAGATGATGTAGCTGCATCTAATGTTGTAAATGTATCATTCAGTGTCAAAAAAAAAATACAATGATTACTTCGTTTTAAAAAGTAGATGTACATTATTTTATAATGAAATTAAAGAAATTCAAAGTAACTATGTTACAGTTATAAGTACAATAACAAGAAAATCAAACAAAATTTTAGCTTGTGAAACTCCTTTTTGGCGTATTTAAAAATCACTGATGTGATTTTTTTGTTGAATATTTATACTAGATTTGATAAAATAACTAATAAGAGGTGAAACATGAAAACATTAATAGGGTTGATTTTAACACTTTTAACAGGACTATTTATTTTACTTGGTAGTTTAATTGTTATAAAATCTAAAAACAAAGAAAAAATAGTAGATTTTTCTATTTCATTAGGATTTACAGTAATGCTTGGTTTAATATTATTAGAACTATTACCAGAAGCAATGATGCATTTGAATAATTATATCTATGTTATTCTTTTTATCGCATTAGGACTATTATTATTAAAAATACTAGACATTTTTATACCTGAACATAATGAAAATTTAAACCATCTTGGTATTGTTTCTAGTATAGCATTAATAATTCATAATTTAATTGAAGGAATAGCAATTTTAGGTGTAACCTTAACAGAAATTCATTTAGGAATATTACTAAGTATTGGAGTAGGACTACATAATATTCCAATGGGAATGATTATTACAACATCTATAAAAAATAATAAACGTTTAATAATTTTACCACTACTAGCTGTATCAACTTTAATAGGAGGTCTATTAGCAAGTATTTCAACTATTTTTGTAAACGAATTTATTTTAGGAATATTTTTAGCAATTACTTTGGGAATGTTATTATATATATCTATTTTTGAATTGCTACCTAAAATGAAAAACAAACCTAACATTTTAGGGATAATTATAGGAATAATTTTAATTGTATTAACCTTATGTTTTCATCATCATTAAAAAGGGTGATTATATTGGAAAGAATTATTTTACATATTGATGTTAATAATGCTTTTTTATCTTGGAGTGCATTATTATATTTAAAAGATAACTATGACTTAAGAAAAAAATATGCTGTTGTAGGTGGAGATGAAGATAAAAGACATGGAATAGTTTTGGCTAAATCTCCACTAGCAAAAAAACTAGGAATAAAAACCTCTGAAACACTTTACAGTGCGAGAAGGAAATGTCCTAATTTAATAGTTGTTCCTCCTAATTATAAATGGTATAGTCAAAAATCACATGAATTATTTGAACTATTATATAGTTATACTCCAGATATTGAAATAGCAAGTATTGATGAATGTTATCTAGACTATACAAAAGTTAAAAATTTATATGGGGATGTTTTAGAATTTGCTAAAAAAATTCAAAATCAAATATATAATGAATTAGGATTTACTGTTAATATCGGTATTGCTAATAACAAATTATGTGCGAAAATGGCTTCTGATTTTACTAAACCTAATAAAATTCATACTTTATTTTCAAATGAAATAAAAGAAAAAATGTGGCCATTACCTATAGAAAATTTATTTGGAATAGGGAAAAGTACTTCAAGTAAATTAAGAAATTTAAATATAAATACTATTAAAGATTTAGCAACTACTAATAAAGATTTAAGTAGATATTTTAAAAATCAAGCCTCAAAAATGATTATGTGGGCAAATGGAATAGATGATACTTTAGTAAAAAGTATTCAGACTAAAAGAAAAGGTATAGGAAATTCTACTACACCAGATCATAATCTTTGTTATATAGAAGAAGTTTATCCTTATTTAGAAGCTATAAGTGATAATATTGCAACTCAATTAAGAAAAGAAAAAAAATATGCTTTAGTTGTACAAGTTGTTTTAAAAGATAAATATTTTAAAAGTTATTCCCATCAAAAAAAATTAAAAAATGCGACTAATACTACAAGTGTTATATATGAAACATCGAAAGAATTATTAAAAGAAATGTGGAATGATGAAGCTATTAGATTAGTTGGAATAAGATTAGATAATTTAGTTGAAAATTCTAATTATCAATTGTCTTTATTTGAACAAATTAAAACAGTTGAAAACAATAGTAAACTAGATGAAACTATTGATGAAATTAAAAATAAATATGGGTCTAATATTATAAAAAGAGCTTCTTTAATGGAAAATAAAATAACTAAAAAGTATTAAAATAATATTCTTTTTAATAAAAAAATTATAATTTGTATAGGAAGTTTTAATATGAGAGAGAAATTATTAATTGTTGATGGACATAATTTATTATTTCAAATGTTTTATGGAATGCCTAATAAAATTTATAATCAAGATAATGTTGCTATTCATGGTGTAATAGGTTTTATTGGAGCATTATTAAAAATAATTAAAATGAATAATCCTGATTATATTGTGGTGTTATTTGATAAGGAACAAGAAATATTAAGACAAAATATAAACAAAAATTATAAAAATAATAGAATTGATTATAATAAAGTTCCAGATGATGATAATCCATTTAGTCAACTAGAAAATATATACATAGTTTTAGATGAATTAAATATTAAACATACTGAAGTTGAAGTTGTAGAAACTGATGATATGATTGCTAGTTATTGTTTTCGCTATATGAATGAATATGATATCGTAATTTCTTCTTTTGATACCGACTTTTATAGTCTAGTTAATAATAATGTTAAAATATTTAGATATAGAGGTAAAAAAAGTCAATTAATTGATAAGTTTTTTATCAAGGAAAAATTTAATATTGATTGTAAATATTTTAATGATTACAAAGCTCTTATTGGAGATAGTTCTGATAATATAAAAGGAATTTATGGTATAGGACCTAAAACAGCTAGTTTATTAATTAACACTTACGGAGATGTTTACTCCATTATTGCCAATGCATCAAAAATTGAAAATCAAAAATTGAAAGAAAAAATTATAAATAATATTAATTTACTTGAAGAAAATATTAATTTAATTAAATATACAAAATCATATGATTTACCATTTGATATTCATGAATTAAAAATGTTTGTAACAGGTAATGAAAAAACAATGGAATTATTAAAAAAAACAGGGATTAATAAATAATTATAAGATATATAATTTATAGTATAAGTTCTAAAAATAATTCAATTAAAAATAAATCTATATTATAAAAAAGTATTGATTTATTTATTAAATACTTGTAAAATTAAAATGGTGATAATATGAATGAACAAATAATTAAACAAATGAAAGATGAATTAAACATCAAAGAAAAACAAATAAAAGAAACCTTAAAATTACTAGAAGAAGGGAATACAATTCCTTTTATAGCTAGATATCGTAAAGAAGTTACAGGAGCTTTAAATGAAGAAGAAATTAGAAAAATAAATGAAGTTTATCTATATCAAGTTAATCTACTAAAAAGAAAAGAAGATGTAATTAGATTAATAAAAGAAAAAGATTTATTAACTGATGAATTACAAGCTAAAATAAACGCCTGTACTAAATTAGTAGAAGTAGAAGATTTATATAGACCTTTTAAAGAAAAGAAAAAAACTAAAGCTACTGAAGCTATAAAATTAGGTTTAGAACCTTTAGCTAAAAAGATTTTAACTTTTCCTAAAGAAAAATTAGATTTATTAGCAAAACCATATTTAAATAACTCTGTAAAAACAATTGATGAAGCCTTAACAAAAACAAGTTATATAATAGCAGAATATATAAGTGATAATGCGTACTACCGCAAATGGATCAGAAACTATATTTATAAAAATGGAGAAATTACTTCATCTAAAAAGAAAACAGCTGATGATGAAAAATTAGTTTATGAAATGTATTACGATTATAAAGAAAGTATAAAACATATAAAACCACATCGTGTTTTAGCGCTTAATAGAGGAGAAAAAGAAAAAGTTTTAAATGTAAATATAGTTGTTGATACAAAAAAAATAGAAGAATATTTAGAAAGAAAGATTATAAAAGATAATACCTCACCAGTTGTTACATTAGTAAAATCTGCTATTAATGATAGCTATAAAAGATTAATTTTTCCAAGTATAGAAAGAGAAATAAGAAGTGAATTAACTAAAGAAGCTGAAAAAATAGCAATTGATAATTTTGGTAAAAATTTAGAAAAACTATTACTAACTCCACCAATGAAAGATAAAAACGTTTTAGGATTTGACCCTGCTTATAGAACTGGTTGTAAATTAGCAGTTGTTGATGCAACTGGAAAATTAATAAATATTTCTGTTATTTATCCTCATGAACCTAAAAATGAATATGAAAAAAGTAAAAATATTGTTTTAGATTTAATAAAAAAATATAATATAAATGTAATAGCAATTGGAAATGGAACAGCATCTAGAGAAAGCGAAAAATTTATAAGTGATATTATTAAAGAGTTAGATGGAGTAGAATATATTATTGTTAATGAAGCAGGTGCAAGTGTGTATTCAGCATCTAAATTAGCAATAGAGGAATTTCCTGATTTACATGTTGAACAAAGAAGTGCAGTTTCAATTGCTAGAAGACTTCAAGATCCTCTTGCGGAATTAGTTAAAATAGATCCAGAAAGTATTGGAGTAGGACTTTATCAACATGATGTTTCTAATAAAGAATTAACTAGTTCTCTAGACTTTGTTGTAAGTAAAGCTGTTAATATGGTAGGTGTTAATATAAATACTTCAAGTAAAGCCTTATTAAAATATGTATCAGGAATAACTAAAAAAAATATTGATAAATTAATTTTATATCGTGATACTAATGGAAAATTTAGTTCAAGAAAAGAAATAGAAAAATTATTATCATCTAAAACTTATGAACAAGCAATTGGATTTTTAAGAATAGTTGATGGGAATAATATTTTAGACGCTACTTCAATTCATCCTGAAAGTTATGAATTAACTTTAAATTTATTAAAAAAATTGAACTTAAAAATAGATGATATTGGAAGTGAAACATTAATAAAAAAACTTAATGAAATTGATTTAAATATAATGGTAACTGAATTAAAAACTGATATTTATACATTAGAAGATATTATAAATTCATTAAAAAAACCTAATCGTGATCCAAGAGATGAAATGCCACAACCTATTTTAAAAAGTGATATTTTAAAATTAGAAGATTTAAAAATAGGAATGAAATTACAAGGAACTGTTAGGAATGTCGCACCTTTTGGAGCATTCATTGATGTAGGACTTAAAAACGATGGACTAGTGCATATATCAAAATTAAGTGATAAATATGTTAAAGACCCTATGGATGTTGTTAATGTTGGAGATATTGTTGATTGTTATGTTGATGAAATATTTTTAGATAAAGGAAAAGTATCATTATCGTTAATTGAATTAAAATAATATATTTTTTGACAAATTTCTACCTTTAATAATGATAATATTATCTTGAGGTGAAAAAATGGAAAAAAATAATAGTTTTTTAAGTTTTCTTTTAATTTTAATTTTACTAGGACTATGTGGTTATTTTGTTTGGATGTATTTTTCAACTGAAAAAAGTGATGTAAAAAAAGATAAATCTAAAACTTTAGAAGATAATCAAGCTTTAAAAATTGTTGAAGAAAGTTATATGGATGCAATTAAAATTTATAAATTAAAAAATGTTTTTAATTTATCAGAAAAAGCTGAAAAAATTGATCAAGAAAAATATTATGAAATAACTGATTATAACAAAGTAATGGATAATGTTTTTACTGATAATGGAAAAGATGAGTTTGCTAATTATTATTCATCTTTGTTAAAAAAACGTGATGATAGAACATATTCTAAATACTATTTAAATGAACAAGATATAGAATTTGAAGATAATTATCAAAAAACTACTTTTGATAAAGTTAAAATTGAAAAAGAAAAAATAATTTATAATGCTGAAGTTTTATATAAAGATAACACCAAAGAAGAAAAAGAATTTATTTTAAAATTAGAAGATGAAAAATGGTTAGTTGATAAATTTTATTTTCCTTATAAGTTGAAAAGTTAAATTTTTAACATTAAGGTTCTTGAAAAAAAACACTAAATATGATATTATTAGTTTAATGTAGGAGGCGAGTTATGAAAAAACCAGTTAAAAATGTAAAATTAGATAAGAAGAAGGTATCAATAGGAATTATAGTTTTGATAATTGTTGTATTGTTAGTTATATTTATTTTTAAACCAAGTAAAATAAAATGTACTCAAACTAATGATATTAAAGGGGTAACTAATAAAAATACCATTGAAATCGTTTACAAAAAAGATAAAGTAAAAGAAGTAACAACAACATTTAATTATGTTGCTAAATCAAAAGATAAAGAAAGTATTGTAAAACAAATTAAAACTTCAATGAATAATTTAGGTAAAGTTTATAAAGAGATTGATGGAGTGGAATATAAAAATAAAAAAGATAAAAGTAATGAATATGAAGTTGTCCAAATAGTTAATTTTGATGAAATAAGTGATAAAGACTTATCTAATATTAACATTCCACGTGAATTTAAAAAAGCTAAATCAAGTTATGAAGCAGCAGGATTTAGTTGTAAATAAGGAAATTGCATTATGCAATTTTTTTTGTTTAACTTAAGAAATATGATAAGTGTATTCGTTGACAATTATATATGAACATGTTAATATAATTTTAAGTTTAAAGAAAGAATGAAGTGATATTATGCAAATTTTAAATGTTAATGATTTAGCTATTAATTACGGTTTTAGCCCATTATTTGATGGTGTTTCATTTTCACTAAATGAAGGTGAAGCAATATCAATAGTAGGACCAAACGGTTGTGGTAAATCTACATTATTAAAAATAATTGCTGGAATAGAAAAAGCAGATAAAGGACAAGTAAGTATTAAAAAAGGCGCAAAGATTTCTTATCTTAATCAAACCGGTACTATAATAGATGATCACAGGAAAGTATATGATATTCTAAAAGAAGCATTTGGACATTTATATGAACTAGAAAACGATATTAAAATAGCGGAACAAAAAATGATTGAATATCCAGAAAATCAAAAATTTATAAGTAAATATTGTTCTTTAATTGATAAATTTTCCCAATTAGGTGGCTATGAAATGGAAACTGATATAAATATCGTTCTTGATGGATTAAAACTTGATAATTCAATATTAAATCAATTTTATAATGATTTGAGTGGAGGAGAAAAAACACTGATTAAATTAGCAAAAGTTCTAATATCAAAACCTGAATTACTATTACTAGATGAACCAACAAACCACTTGGACATTGAAAGAATAGAATGGCTTGAAAATTATATTAAAAATTTTAAAGGCGCTATTGTAATAGTTTCTCATGATAGATATTTTTTAGACAAAATGTGTAATAAAATTTTAGATTTAGAAACAAAAGAAGGGGAAATTTATAATACTAATTATAGTGGCTTTTTAAAAGAAAAAGAAAAAAGGTTTGAAAAACAATTGGCTAGTTATAAAAATCAGCAGTTACTAATAAAAAAATTGGAAACTGAAATGAAATGGTTTGCAGAAAGAGGAATGGCTACTAACAGTTCAACATTAACAGCAAGAGCACATGCTCTTAAAACTAGAATTGATAAAATTAAAAATAATGCTATTTTAAAACCTGTTAAAAGAAAAAAATGTAATATTGAACTTAATGAAGAGATGAAATCAAGTAATAGGGTTATAAGAGTACAAGATTATAGTGTTAAATTACCAAATGGAGAAATACTTATAAATAATGTATCACTTGATATATTTGCTTCAGAATGTATTGCTTTACTTGGACCGAATGGCTGTGGTAAATCAACTTTAGTAAAATCGATATTAGGTATAAACAAATTAGAAAGTGAGGGTACTATTCAAGTTGGACCTAATGTAAAAATAGGATATATACCACAAGTGATTCAATTTCCATCTGATAAACAAACATTATTAGAATATTTTATGGGAGTAACAGGATTACCTGAACAAAAAATAAGGCAAATTCTTATTGGCTTTCAATTTTATAATGACGACATAAAAAAAAGAGTTGGTAACTTATCAGGTGGAGAAAGAATGAAAATTAAACTAGCAGAACTTCTACAAAAGAAAGTAAATACTTTAATTCTAGATGAACCAACAAATCATATAGATATTGATACTAAAGAAGTATTTGAAAATGCTTTAGAAGAATTTTCCGGAACAATACTTTTTATAAGTCATGATAGATTTTTTATTAATAAGTTTGCTGATAAAGTTGTTGAAATTGAAAATGGTAAAATAAATGTCTTTTATGGAAATTATGACTATTATCTAGAAAAAAAAATCTGAATAATAATTTTAATAAGTATGATACTATTGTGAATGGAATTGAATATGTTGGCAAAAATCCTTATTGCCTACACCATAAGGAGGTAAAAATGGAAGATGAAATAAAAAAAATGAAAGACTTAATTGAAAAACTTAATAAAGCTTCAGAACTTTATTATCAAAAAAATATTTCAATTATGACTGATTACGAATACGATAGACTATATGATGAACTTGTAAGATTAGAAAATAAAACTAATATGACACTTTCAAATAGTCCAACAGTTAATGTTGAACCAGAAATATCAAGTTCGTTACAACAAATAGAACATCCAGCACCAATGTTATCTTTAGCAAAAACAAAGAAAGTTCCAGAATTGGCTAACTTTTTGGATGAAAGAGAAGGACTATTATCTTGGAAACTTGATGGGTTGACTATAGTTTTAACTTATGAAGATGGAAAGTTAAAAAGTGGCGTTACAAGAGGAACGGGTACAATAGGAGAAGTTGTAACAGAAAATGTAAAACAATTTAAAAATGTACCATTGTCAATACCATATAAGGATAGACTTGTAGTTCGAGGAGAGGCAGTAATTAAATATTCAGACTTTAAACGGATGAATGATGAAATTGGTGATGGTACAACTCAATATAAAAATCCAAGAAATCTATGCTCTGGAGCGGTTAGACAATTAGATAGTAGCATAACTGCAGATAGAAGTGTAAATTGTATAATATTCGCCTTAATTGAAGCAGGTGATAAAATTTCTAATTTGAAAAGTGAATGCTTTGATTGGCTGAAGTCTTTAGGATTTGATGTTGTTGAACATGTTAAAGTAACAAAGGAAACGCTTCCACAAAAGGTGTTAGAGTTTAAAGAGATGGTAAAAAAATATGATATACCATCTGATGGGTTAGTTTTAACTTATGATGACATTGAATATGGAAATAGTTTAGGAACAACTGCTAAATATCCAAAACATTCTTTAGCTTTTAAATGGAAGGACGAAACAGTACCAACTACTTTAAGACAAGTTGACTGGATGATATCAAGAACAGGACTTATTAATCCAGTTGCAGTGTTCGATCCAGTTGAATTAGAAGGTACAATAGTAAGTCGTGCATCATTACATAATGTATCTATTTTAAAGGGATTAGAATTAGGTATAGGAGATACAATTAATGTTTATAAAGCAAATATGATTATTCCTCAAGTAGCTAGTAATGATACTAAAAGTAATAATCTTGTAATTCCAAATAAATGTCCAATATGTGGCGAACATGCAGAAATTGTTGAAAATAGTGATGTTAAATATTTATATTGCATGAATGAATTTTGTGTTGCTAAATTAATTAAAAGATTGAGTTTATTTGTAAGTAGAAATGCTATGAATATTGATGGTATATCAGATTCGATTTTAAGTAGATTAATTGATGAAGGCCTTATAAAGGGCTATGCAGATTTATTTCATTTAAGTGAACATAAGGACAAAATTATGGCATTTGATGGATTTGGTGAGAAGTCATATAACAACATGATAAATTCTATTGAAAAGGCGAGAAATGTTAAATTAGCAAACTTTATATATTCCCTTGGAATACCAGATGTAGGATTTTCAAGAGCAAAATTGATTTGTAATTATTTTAATAATGATTTTGACAAAGTATATAATTTGTCATTTGAAGAATTAAGTGCAATAGATGGTGTTGGAGATATTATAGCGCGAGAATGGGTTGATGAATTTTCAAATCCAAAGTTTATAAATGAATTAGAACAATTAAAGTTGGAAGTAATAATACCACAAACAGTTCTAGCAAAGGATGGAGCTTTATCAGATTTATCTTTTGTTATTACGGGAAGTTTAAATAATTTTGAGAATAGAGATCAAATGATAGAATATATAGAGCAAAATGGTGGTAAGGTAGTTAAGTCAATATCCAATAAAGTTAATTATTTAATAAATAACGATATTAATTCAACATCTACAAAAAATACAAAGGCAAAACAATTAGGTATTAAAATAATATCAGAAGAAAATTTACTCGAAATGGTAAAGTTCAGATGAAAAGCCTAAATTATTACAAGTTAAAAGTATTAATTCTTGTAATGGTAAGTTCTGGTTTTGCATTGACAAAGGTAATTATGTTGATGCTGATAAAATGATAAGGCAATATTATCAGAACCTGACTATCCAACAGTTGATATTACAAGAGGTTGATGTATTATTAAAGGTTTTAAAATCAATAAGACCTTATAAAGAATATATTAAAAAGGATTATATAATTATGATGAAGAAAAAAATCTGAATAATAATTTTAATAAGTATGATACTATATTTAGTATTAAAAAAATATAATTAAAACATTATTTAAAAAAATTGGTATTGACAAACATAAAAATATAAGATACAATACTAATATCAATGTGATGACAGGTGTGGAAAGCCTCGAGCAATATATTTAAGAGTGATTCTTCTAGGAATAAATAAGGTGGAACCGCGAATACTATTTCGTCCTTATAATTGCTAGAAGTTTTTTCTATTTAGAAAGGGTGATAATATGGTAACAATGGAAAAATTAGTTAATCATTCAAAACAATATGGATTTATATTTCAAGGAAGTGAGATTTACGATGGTTTAGCAAATACTTGGGATTTTGGACCATTAGGTGCAGAATTAAAAAACAACTTAAAAAAAGCATGGTTAAAAAAATTCGTTCAAGAAGATCCTAATAACGTTGGATTAGACAGTGCAATCTTAATGAACCCTAGAACATGGGAAGCCTCAGGACATTTAGCAACATTTACAGATCCTTTAATCGATTGTAAGAATTGTAAATCACGTCATCGTGCCGATAAATTGGTTGAAGAAGATGGCGTAGAAGATGCTGGCGGATATAGCAATGAAGAATTAATTAATTATATAAAAGAACATAATATAAAATGTCCTAAATGTGGTAAAAATGATTTTACTGATATTAGACAATTTAACTTAATGTTTAAAACATTTCAAGGAGTTACAGAAGAAAGTAAAAACACAATTTATTTAAGACCAGAAACAGCTCAAGGAATTTTTACTAATTTCCTTAACGTTCAAAGAAGTATGAGATTAAAAATACCATTTGGTATTGCTCAAGTAGGAAAAAGTTTTAGAAATGAAATAACTCCAGGTAATTTTATTTTTAGAGTTAGAGAATTTGAACAAATGGAACTAGAGTTCTTTTGTAAACCTGGTACAGAATTAAACTGGTTTAAACATTATAAAGATTATTGTAAAAACTTTCTATTATCATTAGGAATAAAAGAAGAAAATTTAAGATATAGAGATCATTCAAAAGAAGAATTAAGTTTCTATAGTAATGCTACTACTGATATTGAATATAAATTTCCTTTTGGTTGGGGAGAACTATGGGGAATAGCTAGTCGAACTAATTATGATTTAAGTCAACATCAAAAATTTTCTAATGTTAATATGTCTTATTTAGATCCTGTAACTAATGAAAAGTATATTCCTTATGTTATAGAACCATCACTTGGATTAGAAAGATTAGTATTAACTGTTTTAGCTGATGCTTATTGTGAAGAACAATTAGAAAATGATACTAGACAAGTAATGAAATTCCATCCTTTTATTGCACCATATAAATTAGCCGTGCTACCTCTTGTTAAAAAACTTCATAGCGAAAAAGCTAATAAAATTTATTTAGAACTTTCTAAATATTTTATGGTTAGCTATGATGAAACAGGAAATATAGGTAAACGCTATAGAAGACAAGATGTAATAGGAACACCATGGTGTGTAACAGTTGATGATGAAACTTTAGAATTTAACACAGTTACTATTCGTAATCGAGATACAATGGAACAAGTTAAAATATCAGTTGATGAAATTAAAAATTATATAGAAGAAAAAATAAAATTTTAGTATATATTTTAATATTTCTCATATAATAATAATGCCAAGGTTATTTGGCCCTAGAGAGTGTGTCTCTAGGTTTTTTTATAGACATTATTAAATTTATTTGTTATAATAATTTTATGGAATATATAAAAGTAAAAGATATAGTGAATAGTATATTTAATACATACTATTCTATAAATGAAACCTGGAATAGACCAAGTTTTAACTGCATGAAACAAATAGCAGATGTTTTAATATTATCATTAGAAGGCGACTTAAGATGCTTAACAAATTCAGATAAATCATTTATAGGAAGAAAAATATTTGGTAAAGGAATAAATGGCGAAGAAATAAATTGTTCAATTTATTTTAACGAAAACTTTTTTAAAGCTATTATAAATGGAGGAGAATATATTCAAATAGAATGTCATAAAATACATGATGAGCTTGTAAAAGAATTTTTAACAATTGATTTATTTGTTGATGGAATAAATTATAAAATTGAAAAAAGATTTAAAAATGATAGAGAACTTTATCAAAAAGTTAGTTTTTTAGATAAAAAAATAATAGCTAAAAAAGAAAAGAAATCAGCTATTCAAATAATTAACGAAATAAAAGAACAAAAAAAATCACCCAAAAGTCTATAATTGTGATAAAATTATATAAGAAGGTAGGTTGGTTATGAAAATAAAAGATATTAAAGCAAGAGAAATATTAGACTCTAGAGGAAATCCCACTATTGAAGTTGATGTGATTTTAGAAAATGGTATATTAGGACGGGCAAGTGTTCCATCAGGTGCTTCAACTGGTTCAAGAGAAGCATTAGAATTAAGGGATAATGAAGATCGTTTTTTAGGTAAAGGTGTTTTAAAAGCTGTTAACAATGTAAATACCGAAATTAAACAAGCCTTAATTGGATATGATGTTTTTAAACAAGAAGAAATTGACAACTTAATGATTGAACTAGATGGAACTGACACTAAAAATAGATTAGGTGCGAATGCAATTTTAGGAGTATCACTTGCTGTTTTAAAAGCTGCTGCTAAAGCAAGCAATAAACCAGTTTATGAATATATTGGTAACGGTAAAACTCTACCAAAAGAAATGATGAATATTTTAAACGGTGGGATGCATGCAGATAACAATTTAGACTTCCAAGAATTTATGATTATTCCTGAAGCTAGAACAGTAAAAGAAAGAATTAGAATGGGAAGTGAAATATTTCATAATTTAAAAGAAGTATTAAAAGAAAAAAACTACAACACTAATGTTGGAGATGAAGGTGGATTTGCTCCTGATTTAAAAAGCAACAGCGAAGGATTTGAACTAATTTTAAAAGCTATAAAAAAATCAGGATATATTCCTGGAATAGATGTCTTTTTAGCAATAGATGTAGCAGCAAGTGAATTTTATAAAAATCAAAAATATCATTGTGATGGTAAAAAACTATCAACTGAAGAATTAATTGAATTTTATGAAGATTTAGTAGATAAATATCCAATTATTTCTATTGAAGATCCGGTAAGTGAAGATGACTGGGAAGGATTTAGTTTAATCACTAAAAGATTAGGAAACAAAATTCAACTAGTAGGTGATGATTTATTTGTAACTAATATAAAATATTTACAAAAAGGAATTGATTTAAAAGCTGGTAATGCTATATTACTTAAATTAAATCAAATAGGAACTGTTACTGAAACATTAAAAACAATTGAATTAGCTAAAAAACATAATTATAAAACAATTATTTCTCATAGGAGTGGAGAAACAGAAGAAACCATTATAGCTGATTTAGCAGTTGGACTATCACTTGGTCAAATTAAAACTGGTTCATTATCACGAACTGATAGAACTTGTAAATATAATCAATTAATTAGAATTGAAGAAGAAATAATGAAAAATTGAATTTAAATTATAAAGGTACCATTTGGTACTTTTTTCATTTACAAGTAAAAATATAAATGATATAATTATTTATAGAAAAGGTAAACTTGGAGGTAAGTATGGCAAAGAAGAAAAAAAGAAAAGAAGCAAAACAAAAACAAGGATATCAAATTGAACTAAATGGAATAATTTTAATTTTAATTGCTATTATTGGATTTGGAAGTACATACATGAACATGGGAGTAATTGGAAGATTTATAAGTGCTTTTGCAGTTTTTCTAGTAGGAACATGGTATAACATTTTATTACTAGCAGTTTTAATAGTCGGTTTATATAATATGGTAAAAAGAAAATGGCCAGTATTTTTTACATCAAGATTAGTTGGGCTATATTTGTTTACTATAGGAATTTTAATATTTTCTCATATCAGTTATATAAGCAATAATGACGTGAAATCTGCTGATGTTTTAAAAGAAACAATTAATAATTTCTTATCAGCAATTAATAATACTAATACAATTCAAGGTGGAGGTATAATCGGAGCTTTAACCGCATCATTATTTGTCCTTTTATTTGATATAAATGGAACAAAAATAGTTGTTTGGGTTTTATTAATTTGTGGCCTTATTATGTTTACAGGTGTTTCAATTTATGATGTATGTAAATGGATAAAAAATAAATTCAAAACATTTGTAGTTAATAACAAAATTAAATTAAATGAAAAACAAATAGAAGATGCTAAAAAGAAAGAAGAAAAATTTGAAGAGAAAAACAAAGTTGTAATTTCTAGTGTTGAAGAGTTAATATCAGCAAATGATGAAAAAGAAGAAAAACCAAAAGAAAATCCTAAAGAACCACTAGTAGATTCCACTAAAGGTTATGTTTATCCACCTCTAAATTTACTTGCTAAACCAAGTAAAATAAAAACAAATAATAATGATGCTAATCTAATTAATGAAAATAGCAATATTTTAAAAACTGTTTTAGCTGATTTTGGAATTGATGGAAAAGTAGTTGCTGCTAATGTTGGACCATCAGTTACTCAATATGAAATGGAAATAAAAGCCGGAACAAAAATGAGTAAAATTTTAGGAATTCATCGTGAAATTGCTTTAGCTCTAGCAGCAAAAGATGTTCGTATTCAAGCACCAATTCCTGGTAAAAAAACAATTGGAGTTGAAATTCCTAATAAAAGTATATCAATGGTTACTGTAAGAGAAATATTAGAATCAGTACCTAAAAATCTTGAAAATTCTAAATTACTAGTATGTTTAGGTAGAAATATTATGGGTAAACCAATGTGGACTGAAATAAATAAAACTCCACACTTACTAGTTGCTGGTTCAACTGGAAGTGGTAAATCTGTTTGTATTAATAGTATTATTATTTCAATTTTAATGAGAGCTAAACCAGATGAAGTAAAACTTGTTTTAGTTGACCCTAAAAAGGTTGAATTATCTATGTATAATGGAGTTCCACATTTACTAACTCCGGTTGTAACTGACCCTAAAAAAGCTAATATAGCTTTAAAGAAAATTGTTGTTGAAATGGAAAGACGTTATGACTTATTTGCTGATAGTGGTACTAAAAATATTGAATCTTATAATAATCATATAAGAAAGAAAAACAAAACTTTAGATGAAAATGGTCAAATAAAAGAACTACATTATATAGTTGTTATAATAGATGAATTAGCTGACCTTATGTTAGTTGCTGCTAAAGAAGTAGAAGATTCTATTATGAGGATAACCCAAATGGCCAGAGCGGCAGGAATCCATTTAATTGTTGCTACTCAAAGACCATCAACAGATGTTATTACTGGAGTTGTAAAAGCTAATATTCCATCAAGAATTTCCTTTGCAGTTTCATCAAGTATTGATTCAAGAACTATTCTTGATATGACAGGAGCAGAAAAATTATTAGGAAAAGGTGATATGTTATTTCTACCTCAAGGAGAAAATACTCCAATGCGTATTCAAGGAACATTTATTTCTGAAGAAGAAATAAAAGCCGTTGCTGATCATACTATTGCCCAGCAATTAGCGCGTTATGATGAAACTTTAACTATGGATACAGAAGAAGAAAAAGCAACAACTATGATTGAAGAAAAAGATGCGAAAGAAGAACCTTTATATAATGAAATTGTTGAATTTGTAGTAACTCAAGGTAAAGCAAGTGCATCACTTCTACAAAGAAGATTTAGATTAGGATACAATAGAGCTGCTAGAGTAATTGATTTACTAGAAGAAAGAGGAATAATCGGACCTAATAATGGTTCAAAGCCAAGAGAAGTTTTAGTTAAATTAGATAAGGATGATAGTAATGCAAATTAGTAAAAAAGAAGAAAAATTGAATGTTTCAGGATTAAATAATGTAAAAATAAGAATAGGAGCTTGTTATTTACAAGATGAACAATTACATAAAGTAAATGATGAAATTTTAAAACAAATTGTTGGATTACATGATCAAAATGAAATAATTAAATTCATAAGTTCATTATTGCCTAGTAACCATGGTGTAATAACCTATATTGAAATAAATGATGGACAAGCTAAATTTTATGAAGGAGTTAATTCTGTTGAAAAATATGAAGAAGCTAAAGTAGAAAGAATAATAGCTGAAAAAGATATGGAATTAAAAATTCCAACTGATGAATTTGATGATTCTGCTTATGATAATAACGATTATGTTGAAATGGATGTTGATGAATTTAATAAACTTTTAAGAAATGGTAAAAGTCCTGATGAAATATTAGAAGAAGAATTAAAAAAGAAGTATGATCGAATTAATAAACAAATCGATGAACATATTGAAAATAAAAATTCAATTGATGCTTTCATTAAAGAACTTGATAAAAAAATAGCTGAAATAAGTATGGAAACAGCCATCAGTGAAAATGGTGATATAAATTATTTACCACGGAAAAGTAAATTAAAAATGTTAATTGATTATTTAAATAATTTTAATGGTAAATGTATAATATATCCATGGGATGATATTATAAAAGATGATGAAAAAAAAGAATGTGAAATTTCTATTAAATTATTAAATAAATCAATAGAAGAAACCAATAATAGATTAAAACATCTTTATGATGGAAACTTTAACAAAAATATGAGCCCTGAAGAACTTGAAAAAATTAAAGATAGGTTGAAAGATGAATTATTTTATAAAAGTGCTGAAAGAGGTAATTTAAATAATAAATTAAATAAACTAAATAATGAACAAACTGATGATATTTTATTACGGAGAAAATTTGAACAAAAAGAGACTGAATTAGGAGAAAGTAATAATATTGTAGGAGATAAAGCAACTGATTATTTTAAAAGAAAAATAGGTAACGATTTAAGTTTTGTATATTTAGAAAGATATAAAAAAGATAATTCAAACTATATTTATATAACTTCAATTGATGGTCATGAAGTAGAGGTATATGCTTTAAATGAAGATAAAGGAAATTTATTGTATAGAATTGAAGGAGAAGATAATGGTAAGTTATATAATTTCTTACAATTAAAAAAACTAGATAAACAAATGGATGATTATGGTTTAGAACACTATTTTAATGGTAGTGAACCAGGAGGTAGACATGTATAATTGTACAATTCCTTATAAAAAATTAGAAGAAATATTAATAAAAACAAATGAAAATTTTAGACACAATAAAGTTTATATAGAGGGTTTTGATAAAGAGACAGAAGAAGATTTACTCTATATGGAACATTTTTATGTTTATAGAAAAAAAAATCCTGATGAAAAATATTTAGGAAAAGATATTTATAAAGAAATTGTAGGTGACGATTTTAAAGCTATCGAATATACATCTGATGATTATGATTATTTATTCTTCACTTGTAGAAAAGGAGATAATATTGAAACATATTCTTTAAATTTAGAAGAATTTAATAAATATATTTCTCTTAAAGATAAAACTAATTTAAGAATTAATATGTTTTGTATTGAAAACTCTAAAGAAAATATTTTAGCACATGAATATGGAATATTACCTAGTGAAACTTTAGTAAATGAAGAAGCATTAGAATATTATGGCGTGAATGCTTTTAATAAAAAAGAAAAAACTATTTAAAATGAAAATAATAGAAATTAAAAATAATTCTAATTATTTAAAAGAATATATAAAATTATGTTATATAGAATGGTCTAATAAAGAGAAAAAATTAGAAGAATATATTAACTATAAAATAGATAAAATTAAAAATGATGATAACGTTATAACTGTATTAGGACTTATAAATAATAATGAATTAATAGGATTTATATCACTATTTAAAAACGATGGATTAGAATATTGTAATTTAACTCCTTGGTATGCAACAATGTATGTAAAAAGTATATATAGGGGTAAATCTTATTCAAAAATATTAAATGATGCAATATTAAATAAAGCAAAACAATTAGGATATAATAAAGTATATTTAAAATCAAATTTGGTTAATTATTATGAACGTTTTGGCGCTAAAAAAATTAGTAAATTAAAAAATGGAGAAAATCTTTATTATATAAATTTAATATGAGGAGAGATACTATGAAAGAAATTATTATAAATAAAAATAATTTAAGTGAAAATGATATTACTGAAATAGTAAAAAGAGTTAAAGTATTAATTATAAATTCTAACAATGAAATTTTATTAGGATATTCACATAATGAATACCAATTTCCTGGTGGTCATATTGAAGAAAATGAAAGTTTTAATCAAGCTATTAATAGAGAAATACAAGAAGAAACAGGAATAAAATTAAATATTAAAAATATTGAACCATTTGTTATTTCTAAAGGTTATTATAAAGATTGGCCACAAAATGGTAAAAATAGAAAAGTAGAAATTTATTATTATGAAATAAGAACTGATCAAAAACCAGATTTAAATAATACTTCTTATACAGAAAATGAAAAAAATGGTAATTTTGAATTAAGATATATTCCTTTAGATGAAGTAGAAAATGAAATTATGAATAATGTTTTAAAATACAATGATGAAAAAGGCATTGGTAAAGAAATGATAGAAATATTAAAAATATATAAATCTATTAATTAAAAAATATATAATTAAATTATGATATGAGGAGGTAACTAATATGATTAAATAATAAAAATAATTATAAAACAAAGTTAACTAATAGTTACCTAGGGAGGGGGGGTAAAGTATAGTAATATACTTTATTCTGAAATAAATTTATCTAAATAAAATCTAATAAAGTCATAGTAGATTAATTTTTACTATGGCTTTTATGTGGTTAAAAATATTATTATTGAGAAA
>JAHZGA010000013.1 GCA_019421005.1 bacterium
GCATCCGGCTCATAACCGGGCGGTCGTAGGTTCGAGTCCTACAGGGTCCACCATGCGAGTGTGGCGAAATTGGTAGACGCACTAGACTTAGGATCTAGCGGATTACTCCATGGGGGTTCAAGTCCCTTCACTCGCACCATTAAGAAATTAAAGCCTTGAAAATTCAAGGTTTTTCTTTATTTACAAGGGCTATATCGATATCTTAAGACCAATTTGTCAAACATAATTTATTAGAAAATATCTTATATTTGACAGAAACAAGAATAAAACAAGACCAAAATTTATTCACTTGTAAGGTCTAATAAATATAATTTTGACAATACTAACAATTTATGCTATTATTAGTATGTAAGCAAGAAAACTTGCATATAATAAAAAAAGGAAATACTTAACTTTGCCGAGTTGAGTACTTACCTAAATATTTAGATTCGTACTTAATCTTTTGCTAGATTGAGTACTATTTTTTTATACATAGAATCATTAGAGAGACTAATAATAAAATGATAATTAATATTAGAAACGAGATTAATAAATCTTTTTTCTTCATAATATCAAGCCTCCTTCCTAATAGAAGTTGGCAAGTACTCAACAGTTTAGTATTTCCTAATAAAAATTATACTATTTGTATAATTGATAAACAAGCGAACAAGTAAAAAAATATAACAATTTTCTAAAGTTGTGATATACTTATATCGGTTAGTAGTTATTATTACCTATTGATGTTTGTAAGAATTTTTATCCATCTTTTTCTTCAAAAACACCATATTTTTTAGTTATAAAACAAGACCAAAATTTATTCACTTGTAAGGTCTATAACATAATTTTGACAATACTAACAATTTATGCTATTATTAGTATGTAAGCAAGAAAACTTGCATATAATAAAAAAGAGGAACATTTGATCTTGCAAATGAATGTTGCCTCCAGTTTAATTGAATTGACACTCTATCAATGCTGAAGAGTGTCTATTTTTTTATTGCTAACACCATTTTATATCAATAATAAATTAATCTAAAAAATAATTAATCTAATATAATTAACTACCCTTTTATATAACACCATTTATTAACAATTCTTTTATTAACTTTATCACTTCAATACTTTAGCTATATCTTTTTTCATAGATTTATTAATAATTTTTAAATAACTTTCTTCTTCATCTGTTAAAGGTTTTTCTATTGATAACCCCATTCTAAATAAATTCATATCGTTTTTTAAACTTATTTTTTCTTCCCAACTCATATTATCTAAATAAATTTCACAAGTATTATCAGAAACAGTTTTTTTAAATTCTTCAATTCTTTCTTTTTTTATTATATTATATGCTTTTTTAATTTTACTAGCTAAACTAAAATTACCACACACCTGTGCACATAAATACATTTTCCTAATATCCACATCACTATATCCAGAAATATTATCAATAACTTCTTTCAAACTAACTACATTATTACAAGTATTAAAATTCATGTTTTTCCTCTTTTCTAGATAATTATTATATCACACTATTAAACATATTCAAAATTATCTATAATTTGCAAATAATAACATTTTTTGATATTATATTTACCCAAAAGAGTATCTCAACTAATAAATAAATTTTGTTAGTTAAAAACTAACTAGAAAGAATAATAAATTGTAAGTTAAAAATAACTTACAAAATATATTATACGAGGAGTTGTTATAATGAAATTAAGTTTAACTAAAAATCAAGAGACACTTTTTAATTTATTAAAAGATGGATTTGTTTTAACTAAAACCTCTCATCCAAGACAAGTATATAAAAGAATAATTGAAATTAAAAATAAGGGTTACAATGTAGAAAGAATAGATATAATTGAAAACGGGACAACTAAATATAAATTAAAAACAATTTTAGAAGAATATCCTAATAAAATATTATATACCTATCCAGAAACAACTGAATTTAGAGCTCTAGTTATATCAGATACTCATTTAGGTAATAGCTTACAAAGAATTGATGTATTAAACTCTATATATGAATACTGTATAAAAAATAATATTCATATAATCTTAAACTGTGGTGATTTTGTTGAAGGCATAGATAAAACTTCATATGGAAAATTAATTGATAAAGATTTTATAACTCAAATAACAAACGCCTTAAAAAACCATCCTTATGATAAAAATATAATAAATTTATTATTACTCGGAAACCATGATAAAAGTTATTTAGAAAAACATTATATTGATTTACAAAAAATAATAATTGATAACCGACATGATATTTTACCACTAGGATACAATCAAGCTAACATTGATGTAAAAAATGACACAATCGCTCTATTACATCCTAATTGTAATGAAAAATATCAACTTGAAGATAAAATTGTCTTTAGAGGTCATTCACATCAATCAAAACAAAAAATAGATGCTGGAGGGAATAAAATTCTCATTTATGTTCCAACTTGCAGTAGTATTTTTCATAATCGTGATTATTGCTATCCAAGTATACTTGATGTTAATTTTGAATTTTCTACAAATGGATTAATAAAAGAAATGAATATTTCTACTTTAATATATAATAATGGTTTTATTAAAACAAATGAATTTCAAAAAACTTTTGGTATAATTAAGAAAGCTTTAGAAATTAAAAATCAATTATAAAAAAGTTGACACTAAAAATGTCGACTTTTTGTTTTTACTTTTTTACTTAACTTCTGTTTAAAAGTATCTGCTACTTTGTCTACAATATCATCTATCACTAAATTTAATTCATCTTCAGAGATATCAAGTAAATTAGCAACTTGATCCTCACTTAATTGATAACCACAAGAAGGCGTAACTAACAATGATATAATTTTTCTTTCACTAACGGATAAATCATTTAGCAAATTTTCAAAATATGTTCCTTTATAAAAAGAATTTTCTTCATATTCACTAATATGTTTACTATAAAGCTTTTGTTCAACAAATGGATCAACTCTATTTAAAGTATGATCCTTTTTAGTAGTTATTTCTCTTTTTAAAGCTTCACTTTTACAAATCTTAATAACACGAATATTGATTTTTTGAACAATATTAGAAAATTTAGCATGATTTTCGTTACTAACAATTATAACCTCATCGTAATTTGGACCACATATTGATTTTAGAAACTCTTGATCATTTTCATTCAACATCTCAATCGCTCTTCTAACTAATTCTTCATCATAATTAGATTTATTTAAAAAATACTTAAACAGTGTGTTTCCTACTAATCTCATCAAATTCCTCCATTCTATCCAAATAATTTTCTTTGTTCATCACTAATTAAATGTTTTTTAAAATTACTATTCACAACGTTTTCTCCTCAAAGATTTTCCTTTTTCAATCACACCATTATTTTTATAACCGTTTTTTAATTTTAACAAGGCTTTTGTTTCTATTTGTCTAATTCTTTCTCTTGTAACACCTAATTCTTGTCCAATCTCTTCTAAAGTTTTAAATATACCATCATTTAACCCATAACGCATTATTATAACATTCTTTTCATTTTCATTTAAATCAGCTAACATCCTAGTTACCTCTTCTAAAGTTATTTTTCTTACAGTATATTCACATGGATTAACGGCTTTCTCATCAATTAAATATTTTTCATATTTAAATTTTTTATCTTCACCATCAATAGTATCTTCAAAATAAACTATAGAGTTTCTTTCAGTTAAATATTTTTTTATATACTCTATACTTAAATTTAAGTTCATAGATATTTCTTCAACACATGGATATCTACCATTCTTTACGAAAAAAGCATTTTTAAATTTATTAATTTCTGATATTTTTCTTACTCTTTCATGGTTAATTCTAACAAGTCCTGATTCAAGCAAAAAATCTTTTAAAGAATATTTAAGATTTATATAAGTATATGTAGTTAAATTAACATTTTTATTTAAATCGTAATTATCTATACATCTTATTAAAATTTCACACCCATACTGAAATAAATCTTCATAATCTTCTTTACTATCATAAAAAAATTTTTTAATTATATAACTAACTAAACCTAAATTAGTTTCAATTAAGGTTTTTCTAGCTTCTAAATCACCTTGTTTATATTTTATAAATAATTCTTTTTGTTCATCACTACTTAAATATTTTCCCATAATAATTTCCCTCCAAGTAGGAAAGTATTATACCAAAAAATATAAAAAAAGTAAAATTAAAAAAACTATGAATAATCATAGTTAATCATACTGATAAATTCATTATCTGACATACCTGTTAAATTAATGATAACATCTCTTGGAGTTTCATGTTTATGAGTAACATGATAGACTTTACCACTTTTTTCACATTCTTTTTTTCGTAAATCTTCTTCATATTCTTCAAGTAGTTCTAAAAGTCTAGATAAATATTTTCCAAAAGGTGAATTTCCATCTATACTATGCAATTTCAAATTCCTTTCACAGATAATGTTTTCAATATTTTTTTCAATCATTTTATCCCCCCTGACAATATAATCATATCACAATAAAAATAATAATACAAATGCCTTAATTAGCATATCTGCATGTTTTAATAATCAAAAAAAGGAAATCTGCTTAACAAATTTTCCTTTTTTGAACCATTTTTATATTATAAAAAGCCATATTGGTTAAATTTCAATTTTTTTTACCTAATTAACAAATTATAAATAGTAATATCATTTATTTGAAATAGTAATATTATTAATGCAGCTAAACATAGATAAGGACCAAATGGTAAAACATGGTTATTATTTTTGTATAAAACAACTAATGAAATTGGTAAACCTATTACAGATGCTAGAAAAATAATAACTAAAACCATTTTATAACCAAATATTAAACCAAAAATAAACATCAGTTTAATATCTCCACCACCCATTGATTCTTTTTTAAAAAGAAAATCGCCTAATTTTTTTATTAAAAACATAATCATAAATGAAATAACACCATTTATAATAGAATTTAATAAATATGGTAAACCATTCATTAAATAAATTTCAATTAATAATAAAATACCAGTTATAATTAAAACGCTATCAGGTATAATTAAGTAATGATAATCACTTACAAATATAATTAAAACCATTGATATAAATGTAATTGCTAGTAAAAACTTTAACGTCATCCCAAAGGAAAGATATGCTAAACTAAATAAAATCCCCCCTGATAATTCTATAATAGGATAAAATTTAGCAATTTTAGTTTGACAATTTTTACATCTTCCTTTTTGAATAACAAATGATAAAATTGGTATCATTTCTAAAAATGATAAATCATGTTTACAATTAGGACAATGTGATCTTGGATAAATAATTGATTCTCCTTTAGGTAATCTATAACCTACTACGTTGTAAAATGATGCTAAAACAGTTCCTAAAATAAAGAACACAATTAAATAATATACTTCCATTTTCTAACCCCCTATTGAAGAACTGAATACATATCAAACATTGGTTTAACAATTGAAACAATTATAATTCCTACTACAATAGTTAATACAATAATTAAAACTGGTTCTATAAATGTTTTCATACGTGTTACCAAGTTTTTATGCAATTCTTGATAGTAATCTGCAACTTTAGCCATCATTTCAGCTAATTGTCCAGTTTTTTCACCAGTTACTATCATTTCATAAGCTGGTATAGGAAAAACCCAATGGTCGCGGAAAGCATCAGAAATCTTATCTCCTCTAGCTAAATTAGTGATTGTATCTAAAATTAACATTTTATATATTTCGTTATTAGTTATTTTATTCAATATTTCCATACTATCTGTTATAAAAACGTTATGTTTTAATAATGAACTAAATGTTTTAGTAAACATTGTAACTTCGTTATAAATAATAATATTTCCAAAAACAGGTAAGTGCATTGCGAACCATTGTAAAAATGTTCTTATTATTTTTACATTATCATATAAGAATTTTAATAAAATAATACTTCCAAAGAATACTGCAAATACAATTATATAATATTTTTGCATAAAATTACTAAATGATAAAACAATTGCAGTTATTGTAGGTATTTGGGCATTCATACTTTCATATATTTCAACAAATTTAGGAATTATATATATCATAATAAATGATAATACTCCAATTGCAACTATCAAAATAATAGTTGGATATAATAATGCCGTAAACATTTGTTTTCTAACTTTTTCAGTTTGAGTATAGTATTCTGCCATATCATCTAATGTTTCTGCTAAATCTCCAGTCATTTCAGCTGCTTTAACCATATTAATTAATAGTTTTGGAAAAGCTGATGACTGTTTTTCTAATGCTTGAGAAAAATTATCTCCCATTGTTAAATCATAAATAATAGTTCTAAATATTTTTTGATAACTTTTATTTTTATATTGTCTTGATAATATTTTTAAAGCATCAACTAATGAAATACCAGATTTAATATAAGTAGATAATTGTGTTAAAAAGAAAATTAAATCTTTCATCTTTATTTTACTTTTAACAACACTACTATTTAAAATTTGAATTACTGAAGAAGTTTTTATACTATATACTTCATAACCTTCACTTAATAAAAATGAATGAACTTCTACTTTAGAATAAGCATCAAAATAATCTCTAACTATTTTTCCGCTTGGAGATTTGGCAACATATTGATAAGTTAATTTTTCATCAGACTTTTTAGCATCATCACCTTCAAAACTAAGTAACAATGCTTGTCTATTAATATCTCTTTTATTTTTAATATTTTTTACAATTGTTAAATTATTATATTTTGCCTTTAATGATTTTTTAATATTTTTAGGTAAATCATTTATTTTCTTTAATAAATTATCAGTAAAAGATTGTTTATGATAATTTTCACTTTTATAACTTTCTTTTAAACGTTTTCTTCTTTCTTTTTCCCGTTTAATTTTTTCAATTTGTTCAGCTTGTTTTTTTCTATCTTTAGCTTCAATTGCTTTTTGTTTATCAATTTGTTTTCGCTTATAAAGTTCTAATTTCTGTAAACGATGTTCTTCTCTTAATTTTTGTCTTTCAGCTCTTAATTTTTCTTTTTCACTAGTTATTTCATTTACAGGAGTTTCTTTAACAACTTTTTCTTTAACTTCTTTCTTATTTTCAGTTTTTTCTTTTTTATTATTCTTTTGAAGTTCTAATTTTTTTAACTTTTCTTCTTCTAGTTTCTGTCTTTTATCTAATATTTCTTTTCTTTTAGCTTCTTCTCTAGCAATAATTTTAGGGGCTTTTCTTTTCTTATTATACGCTTCTTGTTTTAATAAAGCTTGTTCTTTTTGAATTTGTCTTTTTTTAGCTAGTTCCATTCTTTTTTTAGCTAATTGTTGTTTTTTTCTTTCATTAAATTCAGGATCATTTGATAATCCTTTAAATAAGTAGATTACACCTGATTTAGCTAATTTAAAAAAATGATATGTTCCTAAAGACATTGCTAATAAAAGAGTAAAATATTGTTTAGATGTAGTCTTATTATCTTTATAAGATGGCTTTTTTTTATCTTTCATAACAAGTAACACCTTCCATTCTTTTTACCTTTTATACTTATAATTATAGCATATTTTTTTTATTTGTAAAACTTTTTTATCTATTTTTTAAATAATAATTTTCTATTAGTAACATTGCATCAATTTTTTTTAGTTAAAACATATAATATTTTAGAAAGGGGTCTATTTAAATGAATTTTTATAATCCTTACATACCTTATAGCATGGCTGCACCAACTGTATCCAGAGGATTATTAAGAGGTGCTTTAGGTGGGGTTAATTGGGGATCTTTTTTAAATAACACTCAAAGAACTCTAGGAATTATAAATCAAGCTATTCCTATGGTAAAACAAGTAACCCCGTTAGTTAATAACGCTAAAACGATGTTCCGTGTTATGAATGAATTTAAAAAAGTTGACAATGCTAGTGAAACTAAAGAAGTTAAAAAGTCAGAATCCATCAATGAAATAAAAGAAGAACCAATTGATAATTCAACTGGTCCAGTTTTCTTTGCTTAAAACAGCTATGCTGTTTTTTTTATTCAGTCATATAATCTTTTAATTTTCTTGATCTAGATGGATGTCTTAATTTTCTTAAAGCTTTAGCTTCTATTTGTCTAATTCTTTCTCTTGTAACGCCAAACATTTGACCAACTTCTTCTAAAGTTCTAGATTTACCATCCTCTAATCCAAAACGTAGTCTAATAACTTTTTCTTCACGTTCAGTTAAAGTTAATAAAACTTCAGAGATTTCATCTTTTAATAATTCATTAGTTGCATATTCTTCAGGTCCAAGATTGTCTTCATCTTTTATAAAATCTCCTAAATGTGAATCATCTTCTTCACCTATTGGAGTTTCTAAACTCACTGGATCTTGAGATATTTTATAAATCTCTCTGATTTTTTCAACTGGTAATTTAATTTTAGCAGCTAATTCATCTTCAGTTGGTTCACGATTAAGTTCCAATGTTAATTGTCTTTGAATACGCGCGAGTTTATTAATTGTTTCAACCATATGAACTGGTACTCTTATTGTTCTTGCTTGATCAGCAATAGCTCTTGTTATAGCCTGTCTAATCCACCAAGTTGCATATGTACTAAACTTATATCCTTTAGAAACGTCAAATTTTTCAACTGCTTTAATTAATCCAATATTTCCTTCTTGAATTAAATCCAAAAATAACATTCCTCTACCAACATATCTTTTAGCAATACTTACTACTAATCTTAAGTTAGCTTCTGCTAAAATATCTTTGGCCATTTCATCCCCACTGGCAATTCTTTCAGCAAGTTCTAATTCCTCATCCAATTGTAATAGTTTTATTTGTCCTATTTCCTTTAAATACATTCTAACTGGATCATTAATGGTTAAATCTCTAGTTAAAGCATCATCATCAAGTAAAATTTTATCTACTCCACTTGATCCGTTTTCACTTTCCTCTTCTGATACAACAGCAATATTATTTTCATTAAATAATGAATATAATTCATCTAATGAATCAGAATCCAAATCTAATCCTTTTAAACTATTAGCTAGTTCTTCATAAGATATAACCCCCTTTGCTTTACCCTTTTTTACTAGTTCTTTTTTTCTTTCATCAAAAGTTTTGATTTCATTCAACATATTCATTCTCCTTTAATTTCAAATCTATTATCTTTTGAGCAATTTCAGCTTTTTTTAAAACATTTTCTTCATTACTCATTATTTTTTTTAGTCTTTCACATTCATATTTAACATTATATTCTCTAATAGTTTTAATATAGTCTTCTATTTCATTATTAGTGTATTTTAAATTCAAATCTAAATTTTCTATTTCTCCAACAGTATTTATTAATAATTGATTTTCGCCTAAATAACTAATTAAATCAGCTACATTAATTGTTTGATAAGCATGATAAAATGCATCTATTTCTCTAGCTAAAAAACGATATCTATCTGTTGGCATATAAGTTATTTTACGTTCATAAGTCATAATTACTTCAGGATATTTAAGCATATAATATAGTAAATAACATTCAGCTTTCATGTATTTATCTCGTTTTATTTTTTTTATTTTAACTTTTTTGGGTTTTGTTTTTATTATTTTTTTTCTTAAGAATTCAATATCTAAATCAGTTTCTTTACTTAATTTTTCTAAAGTGATTTCTTTTAAAATATCATCATCAATTTTATTTATTTCTGTTATAACGTCATTTACATATTTAGCCATATCAACACTGCTATTTAAATCTTTATCTTCTTTTATAGTTTTTAATTTAAAGTCAACCATGTTAATAGGATTTTCTAGTAAATCAAAATAAGCATCTGCACCATACTTTGTTATAAATTCATCAGGATCTAAATTATTTTTTATTCTAATTATTTTAGGTGTTACTCCAATTTCAGAAAGTTCATTCATACAGTTAATAGTAGCTTTCAATCCAGCTTTATCCCCATCAAAACAAAGAATGATATCACTTGATAATTTTTTTAATAATAAAGCTTGTTTTTTTGTTATAGCTGTTCCCATAGATGCAACAGCATAATCAATTCCAATTGTTGATAATCTTATAACATCCATAAAACCTTCAACAATAATAACTTTTTTACTTCTCTTAACTACTTCTTTAGCCCGATGATAATTATATAATAATTCTCCTTTTTTAAAAATAGGTGTTTCTTTTGTGTTAACATATTTTGCGGTATCATCACTATCATATATTCTTCCTGAATAACCAATAACTTGTCCAGATAAATCATATAGTGGAAACATAATTCTATTATAGTAAACATCATTATAACCATAATCATTCTTGTTTATAAGTCCACTTTCAATTAAATCTTTTTCAATAAAACCTTTTTTCTTTAACAACTTATAAATAAAATCATGTTGTTTTAATGATAAACCTATTTCAAATTTTTTTATAATTTCATCATCGATATTCCTTTTTAATAAATAATTTCTCGCTTTACTACCTATTTCAGTATTTAAATTATTTTGATATAATTTTTTACTTATATCATATATTTGATATAAATTTTGATATTTAGAATTCGCATTGTTATTATTTTTTATATCTATGTTTAAATTATATCCAGCTTTAGTAGCAATTATTTTAACAGCTTCTAAAAAAGAAACATTTTCATAATTCTGAACAAAGTTATAAACATTTCCAGTTGCTCCACAAGAAAAACAAGTATATATTTGTTTTTCCCGACTAACACTCATACTAGGTGAATTATCATCGTGAAAAGGACAAATACCAAAAAAGTTTTTTCCTTTTGGCTCTAGAGAAACATAATCGGAAATGATATCAACTATATCAACGCTAGCTCTAATTTCATTTAATAAATTTTCACTAATCACTTTCATATTGAATACTCCCTAACAATAATATACGACAAAACTTTTAAATTTCCTTTTTTTTTCTTCAATTTTTTTGTTTTTTTTATTTATTATTACCAAATTATTGCTTTTATTTTAATATTTTTATATAATTGTTATAAGAAAGTGTGATTTTTATGTATGATATTTTATATCTATTTTTAATGTTTTTTATATTTTCATTTTTTGGATGGGTTATTGAAACTATCGTTATGAGTATTAAAAACAAATCCTATACAAGTAGAGGTTTTTTAATTGGACCATATATTCCGGTTTATGGAGTTGGTTCTTTAGCAATGTTATTGTTTTTAAAAAAATATTTAAATGACCCAGTTACTTTATTTTTTATGGCTATTATTATTACTTCTACAATAGAATATGTAACTAGCTATATAATGGAAAAACTATTCAAAGCTAGATGGTGGGATTATTCTGATGAATTATTTAATTTAAATGGTCGTGTTTGTTTAATTAACTCTTTAGGTTTCGGTGTTTTAGGACTTTTCCTATTATATATAATTGAACCTTTTGTTAATACTGTTTTATTAAAAATTCCTTCTATCCTTTTAATGATTATTTCTTCTATTTTGTTAATTATTTTTGTAATTGACTTTGTAGTTTCATATAATGTTGTTTTAAAAATCAAAGAAAATACCCGCTTTATTAAAAAAGATAATACTGAAGAAATTACTAAAAAAGTTAGAGAAATATTATCAAAGAACACTCATTTAACAAAACGTATTTTTAAAGCTTTCCCTAAATTTAAACCTGTTAATCTTTCTTTAAATAATTTTAAACAAGCTTTGGAACATTTAGAACTTGAAAGTAAGAAAAAATCAAAGAAAAAAAGTTAAATTACTTAACCTTTTTTCTTTTTTTAGATTACTCTAAAAATCTATAATAAACGCTAAAAAGCTTAGCGGCAAATTAACTATATTTATATTATATTCATTTAACTTTAATTTTATTCAATTGTTTTTAATTTCATATTATTATATGTTAATTTTTAATTTTGTATCCAAAATATAGTTTAATTTTTTAAATATTTCTTAATGTTTTAAAACCTGTTTTAACCATTTTCCCCACTTGGAGAAAATGGTCATCTATTATAATTTTTTCTTTTTTTGTCAGTTATTATTGGCTTCTTAACTTCAGAAAGCTAATATGAATCATCCTTATTGCTATTTTTATACGCTATTACAGCATTTTTAAATACATTATTTGTGTCAACATTGTTGACACTTTTTTATTACTAAATACATTATAAAATTTTTTCATTCTAAATAACATTCTTCGATTATACTTTTTGCCGACTTCTAAAACTAGCCTTTTAGAATATTCATCTATAATATTATCTCCACACTTACCACCAGCCTCATTTAATAATCTATCAATTTCATAATATTTATCTTCCTATCTTCTCTCCTTTTTTATGGCTTACACGTTTCTATGCTATATCCATCATTTTTAATCTTTATTTCAATACTCCCATTAATATCAGTTCTATAAATCTTACTACCACTTAAAATATTAAGAACACTATCTTTCGGATGACCATATCTATTATTTTCACCAACACTAATTAAACTATATTTAGGTTTTATATTATCAATAAATTCTTTACTAGAACTTGTACTCGAACCATGATGACCTACTTTTAAAAAATCAATATTACTTAAATTATATTTTTCTAAAATATCTTTTTCTCTTTGTTTACCAGCATCACCCATAAATAAAAATTTATAACCATTTAATTCTGTATAAATCACATTACTATTATCATTTTCATTATCATATTCTTTAGTATCTAAAAAATATAATTGATAATCATTTATATTTAATTTTTCAATACAACTATAATATTTAATATTGTTTTTATTTAAAAAACTAACTAATTCATTTTCTAAATCATTAAACTCATCACAATTAAATATTACCTTATCTACTTTAAAATTTTTTACTAAATTCAAGGCTTCTCCCATATGATCATAATCACCATGAGTTAATATTAAATAATCAATTTTTTTAATTCCCACCGATTTAAAATAAGGTATTAAAACTTTTTTAGCCAAATATTTTTTACCAACTACACCACCAGTATCAATTAAAATATTTTTATTTTGAATTTTTATTAAAGTTGAATCGCCTTGATTAACATCTAACATATTTATTTTAAAACCAAAATTAAATAAGTTAATATTATAATGAATTATTATTAAAACTATTAAATATTTTAAATATTTTTTATTTAACAAAGTTAAAGTAATTAATATATAATAGACAATTATTAAAACTATAGAAACACGCGCTAAAGAAATAGAAATTCCAACTTTAGAAAATAAAACTGATAAAGTTTCAAAAATAGAAATGAAATGATATAAAATATGATCTAGCTTATTAAATATTAAAGTAAATAATGATAATGGAAAAATAACAAAAGTCATCAACGGAATAAATATAACATTAATTAATGGTGATAATAAATTAATACTATAAAAATTATTAATTAATATTGGAATACTTGCTAAAAAAGCAATTACTGATGTTTTCAAATAATTATCACTTATCTTACCAAATAATAATAAATAGAAACATATAATAAAACTAAATTTAAATCCAACATCATAAATACAATAAGGATTATATATTAAAAGAAATGCAGCAACTAAAATCAAATATTTAAGAGGATTTGATTTTTTTATAGTTAACAATATAAACATTAGAGTTGCTCTTATAATCGGTGGCTTTAAACCAGTTATAACAGCATAAAAAGAAATTATTAAAATTAGTATTAAATATATTATTTTTTTATTATTAATAAATATTTTTAATATATTTAAAATTATCATCGATAATAAAGTAACATGCATACCTGATACAGCTAATAAATGACTTATACCATTTATTTGATATATTTCCTTTATTTTTTGTTCTATATCATTATCGCCTAATACTAAAGCTTGAATATATTTTTTAGAATAAGTTATTTTATTTATTCTTTCATTTAAATAATTTTGAATTTTATATAAAAAGTTACTGTTTTTATCTTTTATTTTTATTTCATCAGCATTAAAAATCCAATATATTTTTTGACCTAACAAATATTTTCTATAATTAAATAAATTAAAATTAGTATTATCTTTTGGTTTAATTAACTCTCCTTTTAAATATATTTTATACCCTAATTTTAAATTTGTTTTAGTTTTATCATATACCAATAATTTTTCTTTACCTTTAATAATTATTTCTTGATATTTATCCTTTTGCTTTATTTTTAAGACAACTCCAGTTATTTCTTTTTCACTAGAGTATTTAGAATTAAAAACATCTAATTTAATAACAATTAAACAATAGATTAAAGCTATTAATAAAATAATAATAGCTTTAAAGGGCAATCTTGTCTTTAAGTAATTCATAAGTTGACTTACCTATTCCAGAAACTTTCATTAAATCTTCCAATTTTAAAAACGCTTGTTTTTTTCGGTATTCAATAATTGCATTAGCTTTAGATTCACCTATTTTAGGTAACGTCATTAACTCTTCAGCACTTGCATTATTGATTGAAACTTTACCAGTATTCAATTCTTTTTGCTCATTAGGTACTTCATATAAAGCAGTTTCATTAGAAGAAATATTATTATAAGAATTATCACTTGAAACAATTTCACTACTTAATTCCTTATTTTGTTTTTTCTCTTCTAATTCTTCTTTTGAATAAATATATATAACCATTTCATCATCAAGTTTTTTACTTAAATTTATATTAGATGTATCAGCATTTTCAGTTAATCCTCCCGCTTTTTCAATTGCATCTATCACTCTATTATAATCTAAAAATTCATATACTCCAGGGTTATTAATACAACCCTTTAAATCAACCTTAATTCTTTTTGTTTCTACTTTATTTGATTTTGTTGTCTTTATTTTCGGAGAAACTTCTTCAACTTTTTTATTTCCTTGATTTATTAATACAATTGATAAAATAACACTTATTATAACAACCAATATAATAAATACTTTATTCTTGCTTATTATTTCTTGCACCATAACACCTCCTATTAATATAATAAATCAAATTTTTCTCATTTCCTTTTTTTATTTTAAAATAATAAAAAAAGCTATAAATTAAATATTTATAACTTTATTTAGAAATTGTTATAACTGGACGAATACCACTTGATTGACTACATTCAGCATAACAAACATGTAATCTACCACTACTTGTTACTGACCATCCACTAGAACCAGCTGGAGTTGATGTCCAATATTCATAATTTTCACTATCTTCTTTATTGCATTTGCTTTCAATACAGCCTCTTGTATAATCAAATAACCAAGCATATCCTTGACCATCCGAAGTATTACTATTAAAGTAAAATCCTTCTGTTAATCCACCAGTTTCTAAATCGGAAACACCATTTGTAGATTTTGTTATCTCCCATACTTCCTCGGCCGTTATCATTCTAGCTGATTTCTTTGCTTGACTACTCCATCCTGATACATCACTAGCTAACCTAGCACTTGCTATTGCTGGCTCATCCCAGTTACCACCAGTTTTATTCCATGCAACCCATTCTGCTGTATTATGGTCTAATATCGCATCCACAGTTGAACCATTATCTTTTATAACATACCATTTCATACAACCAGTATTATTTTCATTTAAACTATTACTTTCAGTATATCCAGTACAACTTTTTTCTCCTGTTACTGGGTTATAATATAACAAATCTCCAACATTATATGTTTTAATTTTTCCATCAGGACCAGTAAGATCACCATCAAAATCTAATACATAATCAGTTACTTCACCATTTTTAATGGTAACATTTCCTCCATCTAACATCTAGCCTTAACAATTATATCTTTTTTAAATAAAAATGTAAATATTAAAGTTTAATTTTCTTATTTTTAGTTTCAATAGCAACCCTTTGAACAACTGCTAAAGCACATACTAAAGAAATAGTGAAACTACCTCCATAACTTAAAAATGGTAGCGGTACACCAGTAAGTGGTAAAACTCCAAATAAACCTCCTAAATTAACTAAAATATGCATAAATATATAAGTAGCAATTCCTAAAGAAAAATATTTTCCTCTTATAGTATTAGCTATACTAGCTAAATTTAAAATTCTTTTTAAAATAACAATATATAAAATAAATAATATAGAACATCTTAAAACTCCATATTCTTCTCCAATAATGGCAAATACACTATCTGTATGAGGCTCTGGAATATATGAATATTTTTGAGTACTTTTAGAAATACCTACTCCAAATAAACCACCTTGATTTAAAGCTATAAAACCATTACAAACCTGATAACCACCTGTTTCATATCTTTGACAAGGGTTAAAAAAATTAAACCTATTCATTTGAGTTTTATTTAAAATATATCCTTTTTGACTAATCATGATTAAACCACCAACAATAGCCAAAACAACTAATAAAATAATTGTTTTTAATTTTTCTATTCTGTAAATAGGACTAGCTAAAAACATAACCCCAAATATACAAACTAAAATAAACATTGTACCAAAATCTTTTTGTAAAAAAACAATTATAGGTATTAATAATCCAACAAATAAAATAACACCAATCATGTCATAATGTTTAATTTTTTTATTTCTTAATTTTCGATAAAAAGTTTCAAATAAAAGTCCTAAACAAATAACTATAATTGGTTTAGCCATTTCACTAGGTTGAAATCTAAACCCTAAAATACTAATCCAATTTCGGCTTCCTCTTGTATCAGTTCCTGCAATTAATAAATAAATTAAAACTGCTAATATTATAAAAAATGCAATTGGAGCAAAAAAACGATATTTTTTAGTATCAATATTTATAATAAAAAATGATATAAAAAATCCAGCACCTAACATTTTTAATTGTTGAAAAAAGTAATAATAAAGTGACATATTATATCTAGTAACTGATTCACTTGATGAAGCTGTAACAATGTTTAATAAACCAAAAATAAACAGTCCAACTGTTACAATAAATAATGTTTTATCTAAATCTCTAAAATTATTTTTTATCTTCCTTATCATCTTATCACCATACTATAATAATAATATCATTAATGAGTTAAAAATGCAAATGATTTTATTTTGAGTTTTGCTTTTTTATAAATTTTTACTTGTAAAATAAACTATTAAAATTATAATTTTATATTAAACAAAACATAATTATAGTTATAATTTATATTTTTTTAAAAAAATAGGTAATTTTCATAAACATTTTTCTTATTTTTTAATAAAATAATGGTAGATAGGAGGTATACTATGTATTATTATGGTGGCTATTCAGGATATGGATGCTCTAATCAATGTGGTTATAGTCAACCATACGGTGGTGGTTATGGTACCGGTTATGGTGCAGCAATTATCCTAGTATTATTTATCCTTTTAGTAATAATTATAGGCGCTAGAGCATTTGATGGTTCTAGATAATTTAACAAGGATGAGATAAATAGAACTAATTCTATTTAACCTCTTTTCCTGCTAATTAAAAAGCGTTAGAATTTTCTAGCGTTTTTACTAATTTACAAATACAACCAGTCTAAAAATATACAAAAAATCAGTTTTAACTTAAATTTTTAACCACAAAATCCATTTTTTTGATATTTTTTGTTAAAAAATCCATATTTTATGGTAAAATAGTGGCTATAGGAGTTGGTTATATGTTTAAAAAATTAAATATTTTAGATGAAAAAAACCCTATTTTACGTACCAAATGTAAGGAAGTTACCAAACCTTTATCAAAAAAAGAACTAGATTTAATTGAACAAGCAATTGAACATTTAACATTTAGTCAAATTGAAGAAAAGGCCGAAAAATATAATTTAAGACCCGGAACAGGAGTAGCGTTCCCACAACTTGGAATAAGTAAAAGAGTTATTATTATTGTCGATGAATATGATACTGGTAAATTTAAAAACTATGTTGTTATTAACCCAAAAATCATCAGTTATTCTGAAGAAATAATTGCAGCTGAATTAGGAGAAGGATGTTTAAGTGTTAATCGTGAGATTGAAGGACATGTACCTAGATATGCTAGAATAACTGTAACAGGAGAAGATGAAAAAGGAAATAAAATAAAATTAAGGGCTCGCGAAGAACTTTCTATCGCGTTTCAACATGAAATTGACCATTTAGATGGAATACTTTTTTATGATAAAATCAATAAAAAAAATCCATTCTTCAGTGAAAAAGAAATTAGATTAATCTGATTTCTTTTTATTATCTCTTTTTTTTAACCTATAAATTTGTTATAATAATTATGGTGAGTTTTATGGAAAAACAAATTAATGAAATATTTTTAAATACATGTAAACAAAATAATATTAAAAAGCACAAAATATATTTAGATTATTTAAAATGCAAACAAAAAATCAATTTTCAAGAATACTTAAAAATGCATTTTTATGAATTAAGTACTTCTAAAAGAAAAGAGGTTTTAACCTCAAAAGAAAACACAAAATTAATTAATCTTTTAAATCCATTTGAACAAAGATATTTAATAATTAGTAAAGGTGAATTTTATCACCGCTTTGATAAATTTATCAAACGTGATTGGTTATTACTTGATGATAAAAACAGTGAAGAATTTAGACTTTTTATTAAAAGCCGTGATCATATTTTTGTTCCTAGAGCAGGCAATCAAGAATCAACTGTATTAAATTTAAGTAATGAAAATGAATGGCAATTAAATCAAGAATTAATTAATACCCATCACTATATTATTGAAGAAGTTGTTAAACATCATAAAATATTTGATGAAATAACTACTAATTCATTAGTAACTGTTAAATTTATTACTCTACTTAATAATAATTCTGTTTATTTATTAGGAAGCTATTTAAATATTCCTAAAGAAAAATCAAAATATTATATACCAATTAATTTAAAATCTGGAACAACTTTTAATAAAGCTATTTGTAATTATTTAGAAACCGATAAAATTGATGACTATCAAGTAAAAGAATTAGAAATTCCTAAATGGGATGAAGTTATTAAATTATTAAAAGAAATTCCTTTAATCGTTAAAAACTTAAGATATATAAGTTGGGAAATTGCAATTACAAATGATGATATAATTTTAATGAGTGCTTCTGATGAACCAGATTGCTATATATTACAACATCCTATATATTTAAAAAATCATCAAGGTTTATCTAGAAAAATAAACAATATTTTACAAGGAGAAATAAAATGAAAAAATCTATTTTAAAATTTATTATATTAATAATCGCGACTTGTTTATGCTCAATTGTTATTTTCTACCACGTTGAAAGAGCTAAAGAAGTTACTAAAACTGAAGATATTTTAATTACTCAAGCTAATTTAGAAAGTGAATTTTTAAGTAATACTAACTATACTTTAGATAATCCTAAAATAGTAGTTAATCCTTATGGTATATCACCATTAACTGCTTTAGTTATCTTTAAAACCAATGATTTAACTGCACCTGAAGTAACTATTAAAGGTAAAAATGAAAACTCTACTTTTAAAAATAGTTTTAAACCAAGTAAAGAACATATTTTACCTATTTATGGATTATATCCTGATTATGAAAATGAAATAACTATTACTGTAAATGAACATGATTATAAATTTAAAATCAAAACTGATCCTCTACCTAAAGATTTTGTTTTACCAACTGATGTTACGGCTCTTCAAGATAAATTAAATAACGATTTATATTTTGTAACACCTTCATCTGTTGGTTATACAGCTGCCTACGATGTTAACGGAGATGTTAGATGGTATTTAACAGATAACTTTATTTGGGATATAAAAAGACTAAATAATGGACATTTATTATTAAGTTCAAACAGATTAGTTAATGAACCATACTATACAACTGGTTTAACCGAAATGGACTTATTAGGTAAAATTTATTATGAATATAGCATTCCTGGAGGATATCATCATGATGCTTTAGAACTACCTAATGGTAACTTATTAGTTGCTAGTGATGATTTTGACAATAATACCGTTGAAGATTATATTGTTGAAATTGATAGAACTAGTGGAGAAATTGTTAAAAAAATTGACTTAAAAGATATTATACCAACTAAAAACACTGGAAATGAAAACTATACCGAATATGATTGGTTTCATAATAATTCCATTTGGTATGATGCTAAAACAAATTCTATTACCCTATCTGGCAGACACCAAGATGCTATTATAAATATCGACTACAATTCATTAGAACTAAATTGGATTATCGGTGATAGTTCTAATTGGGATAAATCCTATAAACAATACTTCTTTAAACCTATTGGTGATCTTGAATGGCAATGGAGCCAACATGCTGTTAGTATTTTAGATAATGGTAATATTTTCTTATTTGATAATGGTAACAATCGTTCTAAAAATAAAAATGATTACATTAATGCTAATGATAATTATAGCCGAGGTGTTATTTATAAAATTAATACTCATGAAATGAGCATTGAACAAGTATGGCAATATGGAAAAGAACGAGGTAGTAAATACTATTCACCTTATATATCAAATACTCAATATATTGATAAATCTCATTATTTAGTCCATTCTGGTGGACATGTAGAAACCAAAGATGGTGTATCTAATCAACCAGCAGGTTTTACAGAAAATGCTAAAATGACAAGTTATACAACTGAAATTTTAAATGATGAAGTTATCTTTGAAATGGTTTTACCAAGTAATTATTATCGCGCCAAAAAAATGAGTTTATATTCTAATGAAGTTTACACTAAAGGTGCAGGTGTACGTTTAGGAAATATGGGAGAAACTAAAACAAATGAAAAAAATCCATCTATATTATTTAATAAAGATGCCGATGAAATTATTAAAAAATATAATATAGAAATTACCAAAGAACCTGATCGTTTAGTAGTTAAAGGAACATTCAAAAAAAGTGATGAAGTTCAAATAATTTTAGATAATATTTTTAAAAACAAAACTTATAATATGGTTATTTCTAATAAACCTTATACAGCATTATGTGTTGATTTAAATAAGAAAAACAAGGGTAAAAAAATAAATGCTTATAAATATATAAATGATGTAGGATTAAATGGAAAATACTATATTTATATGAAAATAAATGGTAAAGTCTATGATTTAGATAGATATATAGAAATTAAATAAAACCTAGTAAAAACTAGGTTTTTTTAGATAAACTCTTTATAGAGTTAATTAATTATCTTTTTTTTAACTTTATTATTTATATAACTTTTTCCAAATTCAGTAATATAATAAATATCTTTATCTTTTACAACCATTCCCCTATTTTGTAAAAGTTTTAAAACAGAAATAACAATTTGACTGTTTTCTATTTGAGATAATTGTTCTAAATCTGAACTATCATCATTTAAATAATTTAAAACTAATTCTTCATAATAGGTAGAATCCATTAATTTATTTTTAATAGCAAATGGAAGAAAATGCTCTTTAATTGAACTTGAAACATTTTCACTATCTCCCATTTGATACCATTTATAGCTAATTATTTCAGGGTTACAATTAACAATACCATCTATATTTTTATTAGCTAAATAAACATTCATTTTAATAAATAAATTAGGATCACTAGCAGCTGGTTCTTGATAAGAAGTTAAAAATTCAAAATCATTTTCATTTATTTTTAAAGCATTATCAACTTCTTCATGACACTCTCTTATAGCTGCTTCTAATATTCTTTCACCTTTTTCAACTCCACCACCAACTAAAGTATATGAATTATTTCTAGCTGATTTAGCTGATTGAACAATTAATAATTTTTTATCTTTTAAAAAAGCAATTCCTACTATATCTTGATCTATTTCTCTATTTTTCAAACTAATTCCTCCAATCTAACACTAACTAATTTACTAACTCCGCTTTCTTGCATAGTTATTCCATATAAACATTCAGCAAATTCCATTGTTTTTTTCTTATGAGTTATTAAAATAAATTGTGTTTTTTCTTTTAATTTTTGTACATAATTACCAAAGCTTTCTACATTAACTTCATCTAAAGCTGCTTCTACTTCATCTAAAATACAAAAAGGCATTTCTCTTGATTTTATTATTGCAAATAACAAACTAATGGCAGTGAATGTTTTTTCTCCTCCAGATAATAAACTAATTGTTGTTAATTTTTTACCAGGTGGACTAGCAATTATTTCAATACCAGTTTCTAATATATTATTAGGATCACTCAATTTTAATTCGGCTTTACCACCTTTAAATAATTCTTTAAATGTTTCTTTAAAATTTTCATTAATAATTTTAAAAGTTTTAATAAATTCAACTTTCATTATTTGATCCATTTCTTTAATTATTTCTAATAAGGTTTCTTTAGCGTGATCTAATTCATTTAATTGTTTATTTAAAAACTCATATCTTTCATTAATTTCTTCATATTGACTAGGTGCGAGTAAATTAACATCACCTATTTCTTTTATTTTTTGTTTTAAGCCATTAACTTTAGTTCTAGTTATACTTTCTTTTTCATTCAATATATAATTTTCTTTAGCTTTTTCATAAGTTAAATGATAGTTTTCATTTAAAGAATTTAATAAGTTATCTAATTTAACATCCATTCTATTAGTTTTAATTTCTAAATCTTTTAAAATGTTATTTTTTTCATTAAATAAACTATTCTCTTTTCTTAAAGATAATTCATAGTTTTCTAATTCTTCATTTAAATCATTCTTTTTATTTTTTAAAGTTTCTATTTCTAATTGAATTTTATTTTTTTGTTCAACTTTTTCATAATAATTATTTAAAATTTCTTCTTCTTTTTTTTCTATTTTACCATTTATTAAATCATTACTATCATTTATTTCATTAGTTATTTTTAATAATTCCATTGATAGTTCTTTTTTATTTTTAATTTTTAATTCTATTTCATCATTTAAATTAATTTTATCTTTATTAATTAAATACAATTTATCTTCATATTCTTTTAAGTTATCATCAATCATATTTAATTCATTCTCTAAATTTTTAATATTGTTAACTGTTTTATCAAGTAATTTATTAGTATTTTCTAAATCATACCTCATAGTAATGGTGTTCTTAATTTTACTAATTCCACCACTAATAGAACCACCTATATTTAATAGTTCTCCATCTAAAGTAACAATTTTATATTTATAATTAATTTTTTTACTTATTTCATTCGCGTGATCAATATTATCAACTACAATAACATTTCCAAGTTGATTTAAAATAATATTGCTATATAATTTATTATATTTTACTAAATTAGAAGCTATATTAATAAATCCTTCACAATTTTTAATTTTTTCTTTAGTATATTCATCAATATATTTTTCTTTAATAATATTTAATGGAAAAAAAGTAGTTCTTCCAAGATTATGTTCTTTTAAATATTTAATAGCGTCTTTAGCTGCAATTTCATTATCTACTACTAAAAAACTTGAACTATAACCAAGAGAAGTTGTTATAGCTTTTGAATAAATACTTTCAGTTTCAAATAAGTTTCCTATTACATCATGAATACCAGTTAATTTAGGATTATTTAAAACATTTCTTACACTTGATGGTAATGACGAATTATTTTCAATTTCATTATTTAAAACATTAATTTTATTTTTTAAACTATATTCATTTCTATTTTCTCTTTGTAAGATATTATTTTTTTCATTTTTAATTTTAATAATTTCTTTAATTTTAAGATTAACTTTTTCCTGTTTTTGATTAATAATTTCCATTTTTTCTTGAATATCTTTAATAACATTTTCCATCGTATTAACATCAGTTTTTAACTTTAATTCATTTTCTTTTAATTTTATTAAATTATCATGAATTTGGTCATTAGCTTGATATTTACTTCGTTCTAATAACAATTCTTTTTGACCATTAATCTTTTCTACTAAAGTACTTACTTCAATTAATTTCTTGTTTAATTCATTGATATTTTCATCTAATTTAGTTATTTTAAATTTATATTCAGTTATAATACTTTCACTTTTAGAATTATTAGTTGTTAATTTAATCAATTGTTCATTTAATTCTTTAATAGTTTTTTTAGCTTCTTGATATTGATAATTTATATTAGTAATATCATTAGTAATTAAAGCAATTTCTAAACTTTTTAATTCTTGATTTAATTTTTCATATTCTAAAGCTTTTAAAGATTGTTCTTTTAAAGGTATTACTTGACTATTTAATTCTGTTACTATATCATTTAACCTACTAATATTATTAGTAGTTCTATCTAATTTTCTTAATGCTTCTTCTTTTCTTCTTTTGTATTTTAAAACACCTGCTGCTTCTTCAAAAATTACTCTTCTTTCACTTGGTTTATTGCTTAATATTTCTTCTATTTTTCCTTGAGAAATAATGTTAAAACTTTCTTTAGCAATACCACTATCAATTAAGATATCAGTTATATCTTTTAAACGACATTTTTCATTGTTTAAAAAATATTCATTTGTGCCATCTTTATAAAGACGTCTTTTAATAGAAACTTCAGTAAAATCAGTTGGTAAATATTTATCTTCATTATTAAATACCAAAGTAACTGATGCAACATTTAAAGGATTTCGTGATTTAGATCCTGAAAATATTACATCACTCATTAAACCTTCACCACGCAGTGATTTTACAGATTGTTCTCCTAATACCCATCTAATGGCATCAACTATGTTACTTTTACCACTTCCATTAGGTCCAACAATACCAGTGATACCTTTATTAAATTCAATATTTATGTTATCAGCAAATGATTTAAAACCATGTGCTTTTATTTGTTTCAAATACATATAATCATTCCTTAATAATATTTTACCATAAGTTTTAATTTTAATAAATAAAAACCACAGATTTCTGTGATTTAATTTTTTAAGGCAATTTCTTCAGTATTATCTTTAAAAACAAAATAATAAACCTCAAACGCTACTGCAGCTAATAAAACAACCGCTATAATTGACATCACAATAACCTTAACCTTATATCCCATTTTATCACCTTTCTAATATTTTTCAATTGATTTTAAATAATATTGCTTATTTGATATTTTAAAATTATATTTATATGTTACTTTTTTTAGTTTATCCTTATTTTTAATTAAATATTCTTCTATACTATTTTTAGGATCATTTAATTTATTTTCTTCATATTGTTGTTTTGTTATTTCATAAGTATCAACAATTAAAGAATTACCTTTTGTATCTACTAAACGAGATTTTTTAATTGGAAATTTTGTTTCACATCCTACATTATTTACAGTTCCAATAAAATTTTCATCGCTATATTTGAAACTGATATTTTGATAATCAAATTCAAATTCATCATTTAATTTAAATTTATAATCAGGAATAAATCCAAATAGTTCTAAAGCACTATCATCAAATTGTTTTAAAGTTATATTAATATTTTCATCATAACTAAAACTTCCCTTAAGTTCTAATTGCCTAAAAATAAGTAAAAAATATGAAGTAACATCTAAATCTTTTACATCAATTTTAATCTCATCATTTTTAAATGGATCAAAACTTAAACTATTTTGACATAAATATAAATCAGTTATTTTTTCATAATTATTAATTACTTTTTCACTCTTTATATCTTTTGTTTCTTTTAAACTATTTTTTTCACTTAAAAAATATATTGCAATTCCTATCCAGCTTAATATCACAACTAATAAAACTATTATCATAATTAATTTAATTTCTTTTTTATTTTTCATATCTCTACCCTCTTCTAAATTATATCAAATTTTTTTTACTTTTTCAAGGATAGTATTATCTTAAGTTTGCAATATTTTTATCTAATTAAACTCTTGGTTTTACTACGATCCTTACAAACATTATTAAAGCTTTCAATTACAAGTAGTTTTCCAACTTCATTATCTATATAGTTTTTATCTAATAATTCCAAGAAATCTAAATTAAGATCGATTAAACTTTCTTCATCTAAAAATAAAAATGAAGTACGTAATAAACATTGTCTTAATATTGGTAGTATAGCATCATTACTATAATCTTCCTTTAAAATTTCTTGAATTTGATTAACAGCTAATTCTAGTCCAAATGAATTTCTTAATATTCTATATAAATCTCTATCTATTTTTAATTCACTAGCAAGACTTTCTGAACTAAAATAAGTTTTTTTAGGTAATTTAAATTTATTTAACATCATATATTTTTCGATACTTTTATTAATAAATACTGCATTATATTTAGCTTTAATTAAATATTTTTTTTCACCATAATATTCTTCATTATTTATAAATTCATTTAAAAACATTAAATAAAATTTCATTCTATCTTTTTTTAAATCTTCATCTATTTTAACGGTATTAGAAACAATATCATCATTAATATTATCTTTATCATCATAATCTAATTCATTTATTATTTTATAAAATAACATATTAAAAATTCTTCTTGAAATTCTATCATTATAATTTTGATGAATTAAACTTTCAATATCATTTAACATTTCACCATAAAATTCTTGCATTGAAAAATGTTCAATCCATTTACCACAATCATTTCTATTTAAAATTTCTATTGTTTTATTTTCAACTTCAAGTGCGATTGATAAATAATCTAATGTTTTTGAAAATTCGAATGTATCTTTTTTTTGTTTTATTTCTAATTCACATAATTTTTTATACAACGTTTCAATTGAAGAAACTGTTTTTGTTAAAGAATTAGTCCTTTCATTAGCCATATATACTCACCTAACAATAATATAACATTTTTAAGGTATTTTGTAAACTAATTTTTTTAAAACAAAAAGATATCACCAAAGTAATATCTTAATTTTCTAACATAATTGTTATTGGTCCATCATTAATTAATTTTATTTGCATATCAGAACCAAACACTCCTGTTTTAACAGGTACTTCTTTACTTAAAAGTTCATTAAATTTATCATAAAGTTTTTCAGCATCAGAATAATTCAAAGCTTCAAAATAACTAGGTCTACAACCTTTAGAAGTATCAGCATATAAAGTAAATTGAGAAATACTTAGAATACCTCCTTGAACCTCTTTTATAGATTTGTTCATCATATTTTTTTCATCATCAAAAATTCTTAAATTTACTATTTTTCCAATCATTTTTTTAACGTTATCTAAATCATCAGTTTTAGAAAAACCAACTAATACAACCATTCCATGATCAATTTCATTTACTAATTTTCTATTTATCACAACACTTGATTTTAAACATCTTTGTACTAAAACTCTCATTTAAAAGCTCTTTCTACGGAATTAACATTAGATATTTGTTTAATATCATTCATAAATTTATCTAATTTTGAATTATTTGCTACTAAAACTATCATATCATATAAATTATTATTTGATT
>JAHZGA010000014.1 GCA_019421005.1 bacterium
TCAATTTCTGTTAAGCAAAAAAGCTTTATTTGAAGTGATTAACTAATTAAAAAGTCAAAATTAGTAATTTTTTAATTTTTTTCAAGTATCAAAACTTGAATTATAAAGAATAGATTAAATAAAATTTTAAAAATTGAAAGAAATGTGATATAATGAGTGTAGCTAATAAGATGGGGTGAATATATGAAGGGTGTAATAGAAGCTTTAAAAAATAACTCTAAATTAAATGAGGAAAGTAAAAAAAACATTATGGAAATAGTAAACATTATTTATAGTAAAAGTCATGTAAATAATTTTACCAATTTAATTAATAGGTTATCTAATTTAGAGATTATAGAAAAACCTTTAAAAAATCAAGTAATAAAATTAGAAAACAATCAAATTGTTATTGATCCAAATCAAATAAGATATTATGATCAAAAACTTGCTTTAACTTCAGTTATTATTGAAGCAATGCGTCTTAATACCGATTTTAATACTATAACTGAACCAATAAGTCTAGGATTTAATGAATCATATGCTCAAAGTTTAGTTGGGGTAGAAGGTCGTCCTAGATATGAAGAGGAACAAGTTTATGCTAGAATGTTAGGTAAGATGATAGGTGATGATAATTTAATCAATATCTATTTTATGGGAAATATGCCAGTTGATTTACCTAATTATTTATTAAGAAGCGGTTGTAAGGAAGCCGATATAAAAAAATTATTAACTATGATTTATCAAAATTATAAAAATAGAAATATTAGATAGAGGAGAATTAGAATGTGTAATGAAATTAATATGCAAATGATTATGATGCAACCTAATAATAGTGAACTTTATGATATGGCATTTAATCCAAATAGTAAAGAAGAAAATGATAAACTACAAGAAAATATTGAAAAAATGAAAGAAATGTTAAAACAAAATACTAATGTAAATACAAGGTGAATTAGTATTTTTTTTTATTATCCTTCATAAATTTTATTAGGTGAATAACATGAATAATGAAAATATATTACAAAACGAAATAGAACTAATGAAACAAAATGGTTCGAAATTTGATTTAATATGGCTTAATGAAATAAAAGAAGAACTTTTAAGTAGTAATTATGATGAAGTAATGGAACAAATTATTTTAGAAATTACTGAAGCAACTGTTGAGTTAATTAATACGGGATTATTATCTGGAATATCAACCAAAATAAATTTACCTAATGTTGATATAAATGTTTATGGGGGATATAGTTATTATAAGAGTGATGAAAAAATTGATGAGAATACCTTATTTGATATAGCATCTATAACTAAATTTTTTACGTTATTATTAACATTAAAACTAGAAGAATTAGGATATTTAAGTTTAGATAATGTTATTTATAAATATAGCAGTGATTTTAAATTAAAAGATTTTACAATTGATGATTTATTAAAAATGGTTGGACTTATTAAGACCCCTAAAAGAATTGATGAATGTTGTAATTTTGAAGAAGCCTATCAAGTTTTAAAAGAAATAGAAGTTATTAGTAATGATAAAGAAAAAAATAAATATACTGATATGGGATTAATAGTATTGGGTTTTATAATTGAAGAAATTGTAAGTAAAAGATTAAATAAAAAAATGACTTTTTCAGAAATAATGAATTATTTTTTAATTCAACCTTTAGGTTTAAAGAAAACAACATTTTATCCAAGTGAAAATACAGCAGGAAATGGGGTAAAAAGTTTACTTCCTCATGATAAGAAATCTCAAGTTCTAGGACCAATTGGATCAGCTGGTTTATTTAGTAATAGTGATGATTTAAATATACTTTCTAGTAAAATTTCTGATTATTTAAATTATTATCACTTAAGTAAACTTAACTATAAAGTTAGTAGTTATAGGTCGTTAGGATATGCAGGAGTTAATTTAAAACATGAAGAGGGTATAAAAAAAACATTCGCACCTAAAGAATATTCTAAATTTGTCTATGCTCATCAAGGATTTACCGGTTGTGTATTAATTAATGATCCATTATATCAAATACATAATAATTTTTTGATAAGTACAATTAAAGAAAATGAAAATAAAAAACCAGATTTATTTATGGAAGAATATAATAAGTATCAATTAAAAATAGTTAAAGAAACTTTAAAATTATTATTATTTAGAAAAATTAACAATTATGAAAATGTAAAAAAAGTTATAAAATTATCTTGAGTTTAAAACAAATGTTTGCTATACTTAATATGGTGATTTTAGTGAATATTGTAAAAATAGTAAAACAACATAATAATAAATATAAATTAATATTTGATAATAAAAATACTTTAATAACATATGATGAAGTTATTTTAAAGTATAATTTATTACAAAATAAATTTATTGATGATGATTTATTTGATAAGATAACAAATGAAAATAATTATTATGATATTTATAATAAAACAGTTAAGTATATTATGAAAAAAATAAGAAGTCTTAAAGAAATAAATGATTATTTAGATAAAACTGATTTAAAACAAAATGATAAAAATAAAATTATTAAAAAGTTAAAGGAAATAGGTTTAATTAATGATTCTTCTTTTACTAAAAGCTATATAAATGATCACATTAATTTAACTAATGAAGGACCTTTAATTATTAAAAAAAATTTATTAAAACATAATATTAAGAAATTAGAAATAGATGAGTTACTTAATCAAATTGATAATGAAAAAATAATTAATAAGATAGATAAGTTAATTAATAAAAAAATTAAAAATAATAATCATTATTCTAAATATTATTTAAAACAAAAATTAGTTAAAGAACTAAATAATTTAGGATATGATAAAGAAATGATTTTACAAAGAATTGAAAACTTATTAATTAATGATGATGAAATTTTAATTAAAGAATTTAATAAGGCTTATAAAAAATATAGTTTGAAATTTCAAGGGAATGAATTAAAATATAAATTAAAACAAGTTTTATATCAAAAGGGATTTGATGTTGATAAAATAAATGAATTAATAGAAGCAAAAAATTAATTCATTTTTTAGCACTCAATACTTGACAATGCTAAAGAGTGGTGTTATAATTAGATTATCATCTTTGGATTGACTACCGATTATAGGAATAAAAATAATGAAGAATGTTCATTATTTAAAGGAGGTGTGTATGCTAAACGAAAGACAGAAAAAGCTATTTAAATTAATAGTTGAAGATTATATTCAATCAGCAAGACCGGTTAGTTCAAAAGCTTTATCAGAAATCATGGAATGTTCAAGTGCAACTATAAGAAATGAGATGGGCTATTTGGAAGATGTTGGTTTGATTGAAAAAATGCATACTTCTTCTGGAAGAATACCAAGTGAAAAAGGATATCGTTATTATGTTGATTATATTATGCAGCCTAAAGAAATAACGGGTGATGATATGCTTAAATTACAAACGATATTTCGCAATAATTCATTGATGCTTAATGATACAATTATTAAAAGTATGGAAATAATTTCAGAATTAACAAATTATACTTCAATTGTTTTAGGTAAAGCTTCAAGTGAAAATAAAGTTTCAAAAGTTGAAGTTGTTCCAATAAATGATAATAGTTTAATAGCTATTGTTATAACTGATAAAGGACATGTTGAACATCGTGATTTAAATTTAGATGGTAATGTTACTTTAAATGAAATTAAAAAAACGGTTGATTTAATAAATCAGTTAATTGTTGGAACTCCAATTGATGAAGTAAGTAGAAAATTGGAATTTGAAGTAAAACCGGTTATTTCTAAAATGGTTAAACAACATGAAGTTCTTTATAAGGCTTTTTATAATGTGTTTAGTGATTTTTCTAATAATTCTAATGTAACAATGTCAGGTACAAAAAACATTTTAATGCAACCAGAATTTAATAATACTGATAAGATTAGAGAAATAGTTGGAAAGTTTGAAGATCAAGAAATTATTAATCAAATTGAAGAAGAGGAAAATGGTATAAATATTTATATTGGTAGTGAAAATAAATTTGATGAAGATGTAACAGTGATAAAAACAAAATATAACATCGGTGGTGAAGAAGGAACAATTGCTTTGATAGGACCAAAACGGATGGAATATGAACGTGTTTTTGCACTTTTGGATTATATAAAAACTAATATAGAAAGGTGATATAATGGAAAAAGAAAAATGTAATTGTACAGAAGAATGTAATTGCGATGAAAATTGTGAATGTACAGAAGATTGCAAATGCGATGAAAATTGTGAATGTACAGAAGAATGTAATTGCGATGAAGATTGTGAATGTACTGAAGAATGTAATTGCGGTGAAGATTGTGAATGCACTGAAGAGTGTAATTGCGGTGAAGATTGTGAATGCACTGAAGAGTGCAAATGCGATGAAGATTGTGAATGCACTGAAGAATGTAATTGCGAGGAATGTGATTGTCAAGAACCATTAGAAAACAATCCTCCAAAAAAGAAAAAAAAAGATAAACCTAAAGAACAAATTAAAAAATTAGAAGAAGAAGTAAAGGCATTAGAACAAAAAGTTTTAATGAAAGATGCTGATTTAATAAATTATCGTCGTCGTAAAGATGAAGAAGTATCTAGAATGTTAAAATATTCTAATGAAGAAATTGTAAAAGAAATTTTACCAGCTCTAGATAATTTTGAAAGAGCTATTAATATGGATGATGATAATTTAGAAGATGAAGTTTCAAAGTTTTTAGCTGGCTTTAAAATGATTTATTGTCATTTAAAAGAAGCTTTAGAAAAATATGAAGTTATAGCTATTGATGGTGCTAATAAACCATTTGATCCAACATATCATCAAGCTGTTTTAACTGAAAAACGTGAAGATTTAGAACCAGGAACAGTTATTGAAGTTATGCAAAAAGGATATTTATTAAAAGATAAGGTTATTAGACCTGCAATGGTTAGAGTAAGTGAGTAAGAAAGGATGATTATATATGAGTAAAATTATAGGTATAGATTTAGGTACAACTAACAGCTGTGTTGCTGTTTATGAAGGTGGGGAAGCTAAAGTAATTGCTAACCCAGAGGGAAATAGAACAACACCATCTGTAGTAGCATTTGGAAAAGATAAAGAAATAATTGTTGGATTAAAAGCAAAAAACCAAATGTTAACTAATCCAGAAGTTGTTTATTCAATTAAAAGAGATATGGGAACTGATAAAAAAGTTCATGTTAATGGTAAAGATTATACACCTCAAGAAATTTCAGCAATGATTTTAAGTGATCTTAAGAAAACTGCTGAAAGTTATTTAGGAGAAAAAGTTACTAAAGCTGTTATTACAGTTCCAGCATATTTTAATGATTCACAAAGACAAGCCACTAAAGATGCTGGTAAAATTGCTGGATTAGAGGTTGAAAGAATTATTAATGAACCAACAGCAGCAGCTTTAGCATATGGTCTTGATAAACAAGATGGTTCTCAAACAATTTTAGTTTATGATTTAGGTGGTGGAACATTTGATGTTTCAATCCTTGAATTAGGTGATGGCGTTTTTGAAGTAAAATCAACAAGTGGTAATAATAAATTAGGTGGAGATGATTTTGATGAAAGAATTGTTGATTACCTAGTAAAAGAATTTAAAAGTGAAAATGGAATTGATTTAACCAGCGATAAGATGGCTATGCAACGTTTAAAAGATGCAGCTGAAAAAGCTAAAAAAGATTTATCTGGTGTAAGTACAACTCAAATTTCATTACCATTCTTATCTCAAGGTGAAAATGGTCCATTACATTTAGAAATTTCTTTATCAAGAGCTAAATTTGAAGAGTTAGTTCATGATTTAATTGAAAGTACTTTAAAACCAGTTCGTCAAGCATTAAAAGATGCTAAAATAAGTGCTAAAGACATTGACAAAGTATTATTAGTAGGTGGTTCAACAAGAATCCCTAAAGTTCAAGAAGTAATTGAAAAAGAATTAGATAAAAAACCATCTAAAGGTGTTAACCCTGATGAAGTAGTTGCAATGGGTGCTGCTATTCAAGGTGGAGTATTAACTGGTGATGTTAATGATGTTGTTTTATTAGATGTTACTCCACTTTCATTAGGAATTGAAACTTTAGGAGGAGTATCTACTGTATTAATTCCTAAAAATACTACTATTCCAACTAGTAAATCACAAGTGTTCTCAACTGCTGCTGATAATCAACCTGCTGTTGATATTCATATTTTACAAGGTGAAAGATCAATGGCCAGTGATAATAAAACATTAGGAAGATTTCAATTAACTAATATTCCACCTGCACCAAGAGGTGTACCTCAAATAGAAGTAACATTTGATATTGATGCGAACGGAATTGTTAATGTAAAAGCTAAAGATTTAGGCACTAATAAAGAACAATCAATTACAATAACTGCTTCAACTAATTTAAGTGAAGAAGAAATTGAAAAAATGGTAAAAGAAGCAGAAGCTAATAAAGAAGCTGATGAAAAACGTAAAGAAGAAGCTGACGTTAAAAATGAAGCTGAACAAATTATTTTTGCAACAGAAAAAGCTATTAAAGATTTAGGTGAAAAAGTATCAGAAGATGATAAGAAAAAAGCCGAAGATCAAATTAAAGATTTAAAAGAAGCTTTAGATAAAAATGATATTGAAGATATTAAGGCTAAAAAAGATAAATTAAATGAAACAGCAATGTCTTTGGCAACTAAAGTATATGAAGAAGCAGCAAAACAAGCTCAAAGTGAACAACCAAGTGATGCAAAAGAAGAAAAAAAAGATGATGTAATTGATGCTGAATTTGAAGAAAAATAAAAGTGAAGTTCTAGGTTACTAGGACTTCTTGTATATAAAGGAGAACTAATGGAAAAATTAAAAGATCGTAGTACAATTGATAATAAGTTTAAGTGGGATTTAACTAAATTATTTAATAATGTTGACGAATTTGAAAAATCATATGATGAAATTAATTCTTTGGTAAAGAAAGTTGCCTCTTATAAAGGTAAAATTATGCTAAATAGTGATAATTTATATAATTTTTACCAAGATTATGAAAAATTAAATAGATTTTTAGATAAGCATTTAATGTATGCTTATCTATCATATGATAGTGATACAACTAATGAAGAATATAAGATGTTAAAATTAAAAATAGATAAATTATGTGAAAATATAAATGATGAATTATCATTTATATCAAGTGAAATTGTAAGTATTCCATATGAAAAAGTTGAAGAATATTTAAAAGAAAATGACAAGTTAAAATTCTATGAATTTGATTTAAAGCAACTTTTTAAATATAAAGATCATACCCTAAATGAAAAAGAAGAAGAAATTATTACAAAAGCTTGCAATGCAATGGGAACTTCTAGTGAAGTATTTAATTGTTTAGATAATACAGATGTTTCTTTTAATGATTTTGTAGTTGATGGAAAAACTTATGAGTTAAACAATGCAAATTATATATCTTATTTAAATAGTAGAAATAGAGAAATAAGAAAAAAAGCTTTTGAAAATTTATATGAATATTATAAAAATCATATTAATACTTTAGCAACATGTTTTAGAGGAAATATTAAAGAAGATTATTTTATAAGTAATGTTAGAAAATTTGATAATCCTTTAGAACAAAGTTTGTATGCTGATGATATTAAAAAAGAAGTATATACCAATTTAATAAAAACTGTTCATGATAATTTAAATAAAGTTTATGATTATTTTGATTTAAGGAAAAAAATTCTTAAGTTAGATGAATTACATATGTATGATATTCATGTTGATTTAATTGAAGAAGAATCTAAAAATGTTCCATTTGAAGAGGGAAAAGAAATAATTTTTGAAGCTTTAAAACCATTAGGTCAAAATTATTTAGAAGATTTAAAGAAAGCGTTTTTAGATAATTGGATTGATATATATCCTAATAAAGGAAAAAAATCTGGAGCTTATAGTTGGGGGTGCTACGACTCTTATCCATATTTATTACTTAATTACCACGATGATATTGATTCTGTAAGTACTATGATACATGAATTAGGTCATTCAATGCATTCTTACTATACTAATAAAAATCAGGAATATACTTATAGTGGTCATTCTATATTTTTAGCAGAAATTGCTTCAACAGTTAATGAGGTTTTATTAAATCATTATCTTTATGAACATGCTGAAACTAAAGAAGAAAAAATATTATATTTAACTGAATTTTTAGATAAAGTAAGAACAACAATTGTAAGACAAACTATGTTTGCAGAATTTGAAATGATTGTTTATGAAAAAGAACAAAATAATATTCCACTTACTGTAGAAGAATTAAATAATACTTATTATGAATTAAATAAACTTTATTTTGGAAATAATGTAATAAGTGATGAGGATATTAAATATGAATGGTCAAGAATACCACATTTTTATAGTTCATTTTATGTATATAAATACGCAACAGGGTTATCTGCTGCAATATCAATAGTAAGTGATATTTTAAATACTAATGATGCTTCTAAATACTTGGAGTTTTTAGCAAGTGGTACAAGTGATTATCCATTAGAAATTTTAAAAAGAACAGGTGTAGATATGACTACAACTGAACCGATTGAAAAAGCATTTGAAATGTTTGAAGAAAAGTTAAATAAATTAAAAGAATTGATATAGGAAGTAGGTGAAGTATGAAGAAAGATTATTATGAAATATTAGGTGTTGATAAATCTGCTAGTGAAGCTGAAATAAAAAGTGCTTTTCGTAAGCTTGCTAAAAAATATCATCCAGATGTATCTAAAGAACCTAATGCAGCTGAAAAATTTAAAGAAGCTCAAGAGGCATATGCAGTTTTAAGTGATGCTGATAAAAGAAAACAATATGATCAATTTGGTCATGCTGCTTTTGAAGGTGGTAATGGAGCAGGATTTGATTTTTCTGGATTTGATTTTTCGGATATTTTCTCTGATTTATTCGGTGGTGGTTTTGGCTTTAATTTTGGTAGTGATGCTAGGACTTCACGAGCGCGAAAGGGTAGTGATTTATTAATAAGAGTTAATTTAACCTTTGAAGAAGCTATTAATGGAACAACTAAAAAAATTAATGTAAATGTAACTGAAAAATGTAGTGAATGTCATGGACATGGAGGATTTGATGAAGAGGTTTGTTCACATTGTCATGGAAGTGGCGAAGTAACTGGCGAACAAAGAACAATTTTTGGTTCTTTTATGACTAAAACTACTTGTAATGTTTGTTCTGGAACAGGAAAAACTTATAAAAGAGTTTGTTCAAGTTGCCGAGGTAAAGGTTCAATTAAAACTAATAAAGATTTAGAAGTAAAAATACCTGCTGGTGTTGATACTAAAAATCAACTTCGATTAGCTGGAAAAGGAGAAGCTGGAATTAATGGTGGACCTAATGGAGATATCTATTTAGAGTTTTATGTAAAAGAACATCCTATTTTTATGAGAGATGAAACAGATATTTATTTAGAATTACCATTAACAGTTGCTGAAGCAGCTTTAGGTTGTAAAAAAGAAATTCCAACTATTTATGGTAATGTTAAACTATCAATTGCAGAGGGAACAGAAACAGGAGATAAATATCGTCTTAAAGGGAAAGGCGTTACTAATATAGGTTCATCAAGAAAAGGCGATATGTATGTTGTTACTAAAGTTATTGTTCCTAAAAAATTAACTAGAAATCAAAAGAAATTATTTGAAGAATTATCTAAATCTGGTTTAGATGATAGTATAGAATTTAAAAAAATACAAAAATATTTGTAATGTAGATACATTCTACATTTTTTTAATTAAACATATAATAATTTAAATAAATTAATTGAATATATCTATTTAATGTGTTAAAATATTGGCAAGAAGGTGATTTAATGAAAAAAGAAAAAACTTTTGTAGAAATTGTTAATTTAAAAACTAACGAAAGTATGAAAAAAGAAGTTACAATTGAAGATGAACAATTAGATTTTAAAGAACTAAAAGAATTATCTAAGAAAATGTATTTTAATTTATTTAAAAAGAAAAATTTTGATTTAGATGAAGATATGGATATAGAACTAATTATTCCAGATAGCATAAAAAAATTAAATTGTAATAATCCGTTAGATAAATTCTTAATAACTGATGTTAGATACATAAAAAAAATACCTGCTGAAGGAATAACTGAAGTAAATAATGATTTCTTCAAATGTTTTAAAAATTTACAAACAGTGAACTTACCTAGTGTTACTAAAATAAAAAGAGAAGCATTTGAAAATTGTATTAACTTAAAAGTAGTTAATTTAAATAAAGTTAAAAGTATTGGTTATGCTGCATTTTTCAATTGTATAAATCTAGAACAAATAAATGGATTAGACAATCTAGAAAAACTAGAACCATTATGTTTCTGTAATACTTCCTTAAAGGAAATATCATTTTCGATTAAAGAATTACCTGATTATTGTTTTGATTGTTCAAGAATTGAAAAAATACATGGCGAATTTGAAAAAGTAGGTACAAGATGTTTTTATGGTTGTTACAACCTAAAAGAATTTCCTAATATGAAAAATTTAAATGAAATTAAAATTGAAGCTTTTCGTGGCTCAAATTTAAATAAAATAGAACTTTCAGATGATGTTGTTTTATTTAATGGTGTATTTCTAGATTGTAATAATATATCACATTTAAATGTATCAGAAAAAATAGAATATGAATTAATGAAAGGTGGATTAAAAATGAATGAAAAATTAATAAGTCCAAAAGTTAGATTAAAACTAATAAAAGATGAAATAATGAATGATAAAGAAATTTCTGAAAATAATAAAGAACGAATAATTGAATTAGAAGAAATAAAATTCCAATGTTTAGAAAATATGCTTCAAATAAAAAATGAAGTCGATCAAAAAGTAAAAAAATTAGGTGGTATGAATGAAAAAAGGTGAAATCCTATTAGAAATTAAAAATCCTGAAACTGGTGAAATATTAGTTATAAAAGAAAATTGTTATATACAAAATAATGAATTAAATAATTTACAAATGAAAAAACTATTGAGTAAAAAAACAGCAAAAAAAATAAGAAGCTTCTATCATATTACTCCAGATAAAATAAAAGATTTAGATATTACTTTATCTTTGCCAAGAGAAGTTGAAAATATAGGATACTTAAATTTTAAATATACAAATTTAATGAACAGTATAAATGAAATAAAAGCTCCTGGTTTTAAAATAACTCCAACATTATTTTTTAAGAAATTTGCATCACTAGAACGAGTTTATTTACCTAATGTTTTAGAAGTTTCTCCTCTTACTTTTAATAAATGTAATAATTTAAAATCAGTTGTTTTTAACAAAGTGAAAATAATTGGAGTAAATTCCTTTTGCAATTGTAATGCTTTAGAAGAAGTTAATGGGTTATATAACTTAAAAGAATTAAAAGAATGTGCTTTTGCTGATACATCTATAAAAACTATAAAACTACCTTATAGAATAAAAAATTTACCTTATAGAATAAAAAATTTACCTTATGCATGCTTTAGAAATTGTCAAAATTTAGAACAAATAGATGGTCAATTTAAAGTAGTTAAAGAGCATTGTTTTAGGAATTGTAAAAAATTAAAAGAATTTCCTAATATGGAAGATTTAACTGAAATATCTTCTTCAGCATTTAGTTATTCAGGAATAGAAAAAATAGCTTTAAATAATTCAGTTTTACTAGGTATCAGACCTTTTAAAGATTGTTTAAATGTTTCAAGTATGCAAGTACCAGAAGAATTAGAATATAATTTAATTAAAGAAAATAACTTACCATGTCTTTATTTAGATATAAATTTAAAAACTAAAATAAAATTATTAAAAGAAAAAAAAGAAGAACTTAATATGTTGAAATTTCAAAAAGAAAAAGAAATTAATGAATATGATGTTCAAATAGATGAATGTCAACAAAAAATAAAAAAACTAGGTGTTTAAATGGAAATTATTGTTGAAAACACTTTAAAAAAAGGAATAATTAATAATACTTTAATAAGTGAACAATTTAATGAAATTTTAAATGAAATATCTTATTTAAATGAAGATATTGATATAGTTTTTTCTGAAAATATAAAATATTTAGATATTTCTAAATTAGCACATATTTCAATTCAAGATAAAATAAAAACAATGACGTTTCTTGGACTTCTAGAAACACCTAATTGTTTTTTTAGAAAATTTAAAAATTTAGAACTTGTAAATTTACCTAAAGTTTTAAATGTATTACCATGTACTTTTGTTTATTGTGATAATTTAAAAACTGTTAACTTTAAAGAAGTTGAACAAATTGGATACATGGCTTTTTCTGGATGTAAAAAATTAGAAAAAATAACTGGTTTAGATAATCTATTAAAAATAGAACAAAATGCTTTTAATGATACAGGTTTAAAACAAATAACCATACCTATTAAACATTTACCTGAAAGTTGTTTTGAAGGGTGCTTTCGATTAAAAGAAGTAACTGGTTCATTTGAAACTATAGGTAATAATTGCTTCCGTGATTGTTCTAATTTAAAAAGTATTACTAATATGGAATTAATAAAACAAATAGGTAACTATGCTTTTTATAATACTAATTTAGACTGTATTTCTTTAAATAATGATGTTGTTATTGGTAATAGATCTTTTAATAAATGTAGGCAACTAAAAGTTTCTCAAAAACAAGAATATGAATTAGTTAAAAATGGATTAGAATGTTGTAATTTAAGAGAAAGTACAATCTTAAAACTATTAAAAGAAGAAGTTGAAAACTTAAATGAAGAAGTTACAAACTTAAAATTTCTAGAATTAGAACTAGAACAAAAACAAAAGAATTTAAAAAAACAAATAAAGTTAAAAGAAAATAAAATAAAACAATGTAATAAAAAAATAAATAAAAACTTGTAAAATATGTGTGATTATATTATAATTATTAAAGGAGGATATATGGAACAAATATTAAAAAATGTTGAAAACAAAATGGAATTAGCAATTGCTAATATGGAAAAAAGATTTATTAATGTAAGAGCAGGACGTGCGAATGTAGCTATATTAGATGATGTTGTAGTTAAATATTATGGAGTAGAAACTCCATTAAAACAACTTGCAACTATTTCAGTACCAGAAGCTAGACAATTATCAATAAAACCATTTGATAGAGGTGCTTTAAATGATATTGAAAAAGGTATTTATGAAGCTAATATTGGACTTACACCTAATAATAATGGGGAAGTTATTATTTTAAATATTCCAGCTTTAACTGAAGAAACAAGAAGGGAATATGTTAAACAAGTTAAAAATATTGCTGAAGAAGCTAAAATAGCTTTAAGAAATATTCGTCAAGATGGTAATAACGATATTAAAAAATTAGAAATACCTGATGATGATAAAAAATATGGTAATGAGCAAGTTCAAGAATTAATTAATAAATATAATAAAATAGTTGATGAAAAACTAAAAATAAAAGAACAAGAATTAATGAGTGTTTAACATTCATTTTTTTAATAAAAAAAATCTCAAATGAGATTTATGCTAATTTATTACTTTTTTTACGCATACTTCTTAATTCACGCGCACTAATTCTAACAGATTCACCATTATCTAAAGTTATTTTTTGTAGATTTGGTTTTTGAGCATGTTTAGTCGCATTACAAGCATGTGAACGTAAATTACCATGTAAAGGTTTTTTATTTGTTATTTTTTTAGCCATATAATTTCCTCCTTCTCAAGTAAAACATTGCTATATAACTTTATCATATTTTTGCTAATAAGTCAAATTTAATAGCAAAATTATTAAAAATATAGTAAAATAATAATGGTGGTGATAGAATGAATTATGTTCCTCTTTATATAAAAACTAATAATAGTTTATTAACTAGTATGATAAAAATTGATGAATTAATTAAATACGCGAAAGAAAACAATTTAAAGTCTTTAACTATCACAGATAATAATATGTATGGTGTTATGGATTTTTATCACCAATGTTTAAAAAATAATATTAAACCAATTGTTGGTTTAGAACTAAAAATTAATGATTTTAAGATAATTTTATATTGTATTAATTATCAAGGATATCAAAATTTATGTAAGTTATCTACTAAAATGTCTAGTGGTGAACTTACTTTAAAAGATTTAGAAAAATTTAATCAAAATTTAATTTGTATTGTACCTTATGAATCTTTAAAATTAAAAAGTGATTTAGAAAAAATTTATAAAGAAATATATTTTTCTTATAATTCTTCTGAACAATTAGATAATCTAAATTATGATAATTTGATTTATATGAAAGAAACTTTATATTTAAAAGAAGAAGATAAAATATATTACCCTTATTTAATTGCTATAAGAGATGGAATAAATGTTAAAGATGTAACTTTAAAATTAAATAACCATTTAGATAATTATGATGAAATATTAAAAAGATTTCCTATTCATCTTAATAATAATTATAAAATTAATGATATGTGTAATTTAGTTATTCCTAAATTAGAAAATCTATTACCAAAATATCAATGTCCTAGAGGATTAAATAGCTATTCTTACTTAAAGGAACAATGTATAAATGGATTAAAAAAAATCTTTGGTTCAACCGTTAAAAAAGCTTATATAGATAGATTAAAGTATGAATTAAAAGTTATAAATAAAATGGGATTTAATGATTATTTTTTAGTAGTAGCTGATTATGTTAAATACGCGAAAGAACATGATATTTTAGTTGGCCCAGGACGTGGAAGTGCGGCAGGTAGTTTAGTTAGTTATTGCTTAAATATAACAACTATTGACCCTTTAAAATATAATTTATTTTTTGAAAGATTTTTAAATGAAGAAAGAGTTACTATGCCTGATATTGATATTGATTTTGCTTTTGATAAAAGAGATAAAGTTATTAATTATTGTATAGATAAATATGGAGAAAAAAAAGTTGTTCCTATTGTAACTTTTGGAACATTAAAAACAAAACAAGCTATTAGAGATGTTGCTAGAACATTAGATATTGAATTAAGAAAAGTTGATATTTTTGCTAAAATTTTAGATAGTGAAAAAAATTTAGAAGATAATCTAGAAAATTCAGAAGTAAAAAAATATTTAAGTTTTAATAAAGAATTTAAACTAGTTTATAAAGTAGCAATGAAATTAGAGGGAATAAAAAGACATTTATCAATTCATGCAGCAGGAATAGTAATGAGTCATGATGATATTGATAATGTAATTCCTTTAGTTAAATATAATAATATTTATATTACTGGATATGATATGACTTATTTAGAAGATTTAGGACTTTTAAAAATGGACTTTTTAGGTTTGAAAAACTTAACTTTAATTGATAATATTTTAAAAGATATAAATAATAACTTAACATTTGATAATATTCCTTTTGATAAATCTGTTTTCTCTGTTTTTAAAAGTGCCAATACAATCGGTATATTTCAATTTGAATCTAGTGGAATGATTGATTTTTTAAGAAAATTTAAACCTGATAACTTTGAAGATTTAGTAGCAGCAATTGCTTTATTTAGACCTGGTCCTATGGATAATATTGATTTATATATTAAAAGAAAAAGAAATATGGTAAAAATTGATTATCTTGATCCTAGTTTAATTGATATTTTAAAACCAACTTATGGAATAATTGTCTATCAAGAACAAATCATGCAAATAGCGGTTCAAATGGCTGGATATACATTTGGACAAGCCGATATTTTAAGAAGAGCAATGAGTAAAAAAAAGGAAGATGTTTTATTAAAAGAAAAAGATAGATTTATTAAAAATAGTGTTCAAAATGGTTATTCTTTTGAGACAGCTTTAAATGTATATAACTTGATTTTAAAATTTGCTTCTTACGGATTTAATCGCGCTCATTCAGTTGCATATTCTTTAATTGCATATAAAATGGCTTATTTAAAGTATTATTATCCTAATATCTTTTTAAAAAATATATTATCTAATGTTATTGGTAGTTCAAGTGATACTAAAAAATATATAAATGATGCTAAAACATATGGTGTTAAAATTTTAAATCCTAATATTAATATAAGCACGAATGATTATATAATTATGGATGACTATATAGTTTTTCCTTTAACAGGAATAAGTTATATTTCTACCAATATTGCTAAATCTATTTTAGAAGAAAGGAAAAATGGTATTTATTTAGATATATTTGATTTTGTTTTAAGAAATAAAAAAGTTAATCGTAAATGTTTAGAAAACTTAATTGATGCAGGGGCATTTGAATGTTTTAATTTAAATAGAAAAACTTTACATGAAAATTTAGATGCTATTTTAAATTATGGTGAAATAGGTGAACTTTTAGATGATAGTTTAAAACCAGTATTAAAAATGAGTGAGGAATATTCTGATAAAGAAATTCTTAGTAGAGAATTAAATGTTTTTGGATTTTATTTAAATAATCATCCAGTTACAAAATATAAATCTCTTTATAAAAATGTTCCTCTTAATAAAATGAATGAATATTTTGATAAAGATATTTCTATAATTGTTTATGTTGATAAAGTAAAAAGAATAGTTACTAAAAAAGATGAGGAGATGTGTTTTATAACTGGAAGTGATGAAGTTACTACAGCTGATATTGTTATGTTTCCTAAAACATATTCAAAATATGATGATGTTGCACCAGGGGATGTTTTATTAATAACTGGAAAAATTGAAAGAAGATTTGATAAATATCAGATGGTTGTTAAATATCTTGAAAAAATAATTGACTAATCATCTTAAATTTATTATAATTATTATGAGGAATATATATGAAAAAGGGATTTACATTAATTGAATTAATTACTATAATAGCTATATTAGGTGTCATTGCACTTATAATTTTTCCAACAGTTAGTAGCCTAATAAATGATTCAAAAGATAGTTTATATAAGGATCAAAAAACTGAAATAGAACAAGCTGCTAAAAAATGGGCTTTAGATAATACCAATAAATTACCTGATGATGAAGAAAGTGTATGTGTTAATATTACTGAATTAGGTGATTATATAAATGGCGATATAACCGATCCAAATACTAATGATAAAATGGATGGATCAGTTAAAATTGAGTATTTAGCTTCTTATAGGCAATATACTTATACTTATCAAGATAAAAAATGTGATTAAAAAGATGTTACTTATTTGTAACATTTTTTTTAAAGTATTCTTTAACATTAAAATATTTTGTTTCTAAATTAAGTTTAGGATAAACAGGATTATCATTTTTAATAGGGTGTTTTTCTTTCTGGTATTCTTGATTATTAATAATAACTTTATTATTATTTACTTTTGCTTTTGCTAAAACATTAGAAAATGTTGTTAATGGATATAAATTTTTTAAACATTCTAAATCTCTAGTTGCAACAATAGTTTTAACATTAGGTAAAGGTAAGTTTAACATGCTATTTAAACAATTTAAAGGACTGATGAAATCAATATTATCTAAAATAAAATTAAATGGAATATTATTGTTTTTAACTAGAAAATATAATTGTTCAATAAACATATTAGCAATATCATTAAAACGACTAGAATTATCATGTAAGGTAATAAAAATAGCTGTTTTATTTTTTAAATTAAAATCAATATTATTACTACTTAAAAGCGATAATAAGAGAGGTCTATTACAATAATCATTTGTTTTTGATTTTATAGCAGAAATAATACTAGATTTTGTTTCATATGGAGCATACATAGAACCTGATGTAAGAGTATAAATAGGGTCAGTTGGTTCTAATTTATCTAAATACATTTTTATTAAATTACTATCATTATATTTTTTAATAGCTAAATCAACACACGCATTTACGCTTGCAATGTTAAATTCCTTTTCATCACAATTATCTATAATTGTTAAAGCTAATCCAGTAAATAGGTTAGTCGCACTTTCTTTCCAAAAAGGATCAGAATTTTCATCTTTAAAAATATATTTATTTACATTTTCAATTAAATCAATAGATTTATCAATTTCTTCTTTTTTATAATATTGATATGGTAAATAATAAGGATTATAATTATTACTATTTATAAAATCATCTAAATTAAGAGTTATTATATTATAATCATTATCTTTTAAAATTTGATAATAGTTATTGATATATTCTTTTTTAACATCTAAAAATAATAAATTTTCATTTTTTTTAATTAATTTGTCAACTTCATTAAAAATGACACCAGTTGTTTTTCCTTCAACTAAAATAGTTTTATAATCTTCTAAATTCATAATTCTTCCTTAAAAATTTTTTTTAATTTTGATTTATTGTTAAAATAACTTTCTTCATTAAATCCATATTTGATTGCTAATTTAATTTTTTTAATTAAATTATTTGGTATTAATATGGTGATGTATTATATTCGGTACCTATCTTTTTAAGTACTTCTTTCATTATTTCATAATCTAGAAAAATAGTATCTTCATTGGTATCTAATGCATTATCACTTTTTTCTATAAAAAAATCATCAATAATTTCTTTATCTTTATAAATACCATAATATTCTATTTTATTGTTTTTAAATTTATCTATAAGTTCTAAATCATTACCTCTTTGAAATAGTAAGTGATCATAACTTCCTTTGATGATTTTTATAGTTTGATGATTAACTAATTTTTTAACTTTTCTTTTTATAAATTCATTTTGTTCAAATATAAATTTACCATCATGTAAATTACTACGTAAATAATCTAATTTTTTCATTCGTGTTTGCAATATTATTTAATAATTCTTTCTTTTTTTGATTTAAAATTTCATTGTTAAAATTATTCCAATATTTTTTTATTTCTTCTAATGAAAAACCAATTTCTTTTAAATTTAATATTGTTTTTAATTCTTCAATTTTTATTTCACTGTAATAACGGTAATGAGTATAAATATCAATTTGATCGGGTTTAAATAAATCGATTTGGTCATAATATCTTAATGTTTGAATAGGTATACCAGTTATTTTAGAAAAATCACCAATTCGATACATTTTTATCCTTCTTTCAATACTTTCAATCATTATATCACATAATATGAAAAATTTTAAATATTAACAATAAAATAATTAATAGAATTGGTAAAATAACACTGATGCCATCATCGCTACTTAATTTGTTTTCAGCTTCTTTTCCTTGTTTATAAAGTTCTTCTTTATAATAATTTTTTCTAGCATAAGATTTTTCAAAATTTTCACAAGCATCTCTATTAGCTAAAACGTAATTTTTTATTTTGGAACAATAACAATAACCTTTAATACCGTCTTTTGTTTTTTCAGGATCTAAATACTTACAATCACTACAATATTTATAAAAAATAATATCACCTCCTGGTTTGATTTTAAGTCTATAGTTAGCTATAGAGTCAATAAAAAAATCCTTAAGGTTTACCTTAAAGATTGTTGTAATGTATTTAGAATATAGTTTTTATTATCTTCATCACTATTTTTCCATAATAGTTCAAAAAATGTTCCCAAACCAGGTAGGGTTATTTCATCTTTATTATTTACAGCTTCATTGATAGAAACTTTAATCTCGTCAATATCTGCTCCTTTGAAATTTTCTTTAATACTTTTTCTTATATTTATTTCCATTTTTATTCCTCCTATAAATAAGATGTAAAGTTATAAAAAAAATATACAATAATGTTTCATTTTATTTAAATTTATTATATAATGGATATATAGGAGGTATAAAATGGTATTAATAATTATAGTTGCCGTTGTTGTTTTATTACTTATTTTTGTAATATCAGTATACAATAATTTAGTTGGTTTACGAAATAAGGTAAAAGATCAATGGTCTCAAATCGATGTTTTATTAAAAAGAAGGGCAGACTTAATTCCTAATTTAGTGGAAACAGTTAAAGGATATGCTAGTCATGAAAAGGAAACTTTGAATGCAGTTATTGAAGCACGTAGTAAGTGTGTAAATGCGACTAATCCTGAAGCTGAAATGCAAGCTAATGGAGAATTATCTCAAGCATTAGGTAGATTGCTTGCTTTAAGTGAAGCTTATCCAGATTTAAAAGCTAATGAAAACTTTAAGCAATTACAAAGTGATTTAACTGATACTGAAGATAAAATTTCTCATGCAAGACAATTTTATAATGATGCAGTTTTAATTTATAAAAATAAATTAGAAATGTTCCCTTCAAATTTAGTTGCATCAATATTTGGATTTAAACCTGAAGCATTCTTTGAAGCCACAGAAGCAGAAAAAGAAACACCAAAGGTACAATTTTAAAGGCTTTTATAAAGCTTTTTTTAGGAGGAAATATGAAAAAATTTTTATGGTTATTTATTTTATTTATTCCTTTTTTGGTTAAAGCTGATGGAATAAATAATTACAATATTAATGCCACTGTTTTAGAAAATGGCGATTTATATGTTCAAGAAGTATTTGATTTAGATGGGACTTATAATGGCTTTGAAAGAATTATTAATTTTAAAAATAGTTCAGCTCAAGCATTTGATGGTAGTATAGATGCTTTTAATGGTAGTGATATATATAATGGTACTGGAATTATTTTAAAACAGATAAGAGCAGTTGATAAAAATGAGTTAGATTTTAATTCACTTAAAACTAGTGGTGATGAATTTAAAAAAGTTAGTTATGCCAATAAAGGAGATTATGGTGTTTATGCCGAAGAAAATAATGAAAATGGTAGTAGTTATTTAATTTATAATCCAAGTAGTAAAAGAAAAGCTTTTTATGTTGAATATGTTATATCTAATATGGCAGTTGTTCATAATGATGTAGCTGAAATAGGGTGGAATATTTTTACTTCATTAAATGAAGATGTTAGAAATTTAAAAATTACTATTAATATTCCAAATAATCAAAATGAATTACGAGCTTATGCTCATGGTCCATTAACAGGAAATATTGAATTAATTAATAAAAATCAATTTGTTTTAACTTTAGATGAGTTATACCCTAATGAAGCAATGGATACAAGGTTTGTTTTTGATAAAAATATCATTGTTAATCCTACTAAAGTTACTAAAGAAGATGCTTTAGATAAGATTATAAGTTTAGAAACTAAAAAAGCAGATGAAGCTAATTTAGCTAGAGATGAAGCTAAAAAAATTGAAAAAGAAAGACAAGTTAAAATTTTAATTGTTATTTGTTTCTGTGCTATTTATTTAATAGGTTTAGTATTTTTAGTTATAAGATATTATTTAAAAAATGATAAGGAATTAAAACCCGATTTTAATCAAAAATATTTTAGGGATATTCCAAGTAATTATCATCCAGCAACAGTAGGATATTTATTCAATAAGAAAGTTAGTTCAAATGATTTATCAGCTTCAATTTTAAATTTAATTGATAAAAAAATTATTGAAGTTAGTGGGAATGATAAGAAAACTTATAAATTTACTTATGTTTTAAAAGATGCTAGTTTAGATGAAGCTGATAGATATTTAATTAAATTATTGTTTGGAGAAAAAGATGAAATTTTATTAGAAGATTTTAAAAAGAACGCTAAAAAGAATTATACAAGTTTTTTAGATAAATATGATGCTTGGGTAGGAATTGAAAGAGTAATAGCTATGGATGAGAATTTCTATGATGCTAAAAATAATTCTTTATATGTTTTATATTTTGTAATTGGAATTATTCTTGGATGTGTTTCTGTTACTTTAACACCATTTGGATTTTTAGTTGTACTTTTATCCATTATAGCTTTAATATATATTTCTACTTGTAATAAAAGAACCAAAAAAGGAAATGAAGAATTTGTTAAATGGAAAGCTTTAAAAAATTTCATGAAAGATTTTAGTATTATTGATAAAAGAGAATTACCAGAAGTTAGTTTATGGGGTAAGTATTTAGTTTATGCTGTTACTTTAGGATGTGCCGATACTTTAGCCAAAAGTATGAAAGTTAGAGTTCAAGAAATTAAAGACGCTACTTATAATAATTTTGATGTAACTGATGTTATTGTTATGAATAATTTTAATCGTATTATTAATGATTCTGTTGTATCCGCGCTCAACAGTGCTAGAAGTGCTAAAAGCATTGCAGAATCAAACTACTCATCTGGAGGAGGCTTCGGTGGAGGTTTCTCTGGTGGCGGTGGCTCATTTGGAGGTGGCGGCGGAGGCGGTCGCTTCTAGATAAAAATGGTACTAAAAGTATCATTTTTGTTACCTTATAAAAAATGTTAAATGGAGGAAATATGAAAAAAGGATTTACATTAATTGAGTTATTAGCTGTAATAACCATTTTAGCTATAATAGCTTTAATAATTGTACCAGTTACTCTTAATCTTGTTAAAAAAAGTAAAATAAAATCTTTAGAAACAAGTGCTTATGGTTTAATAGATTCTGCTGAATATTATAAGTCAAGTGCTTTATTAAATAAAAATAAAAAATACCCTAAAACTTTTGAAAGTTCTAATAACTATGAGGGTTTAGAAATAAAAGGCGAGAAGAAAGATGGAATTGTTAAAATTCATAAAGATGGAAAAATAGCTGTCGCACTTTATGATAATAACAATTGTGCTTATAAAAGTAAAGATGAAGATGAGGTAACAGTTGAAGAAGGTGTAGATAAAGATGCTTGTATAAATAAGTTAATTGTTCCTATATGTGTATTTAAGTCAGGTACTATATATGAGTGTGATGTAAATGATGAAGTAACTAAAGAATTTTATTTAGTTGAAGAAACAAGTGATACTTCAATATTTATGTTGACTACTAATTTAGATGATAATGTTTATACATGGAGTGAAACTGACGCAAAAATAAAGAGTTTAAATACTGATTGGAGTAATGTTAAAGTTAGTATTCCAACCTCTGATAATGTTAGTCGTATAAGTTCTGAATATAATTGTTGGACTAAATCAACTCCAGATGGTCCTCTTACTGAAATAAATTCTCAATATAATCCGGTAATAACTCCACGAAGTAATATTTTTGATGATGTAATAGCAAGCCCGGTTGTACCTGAACCACCTGATTGCACATGTGTAAAAATTGTTGGTGATAACAATTGGGCTTGTATAGATGGACCAAATAGTTCTAATAACAGATATCCTATAAGGCCAACAATAATAGTATCTAAATCATTAGTTAAAACATCAGTTAATAATACTTAAGGGAGGAAATATGAAAAAAGGGTTTACATTAATTGAGTTATTAGCTGTAATAATTATATTATCGATAATAGCTTTAATAGCTGTTCCAGTTATATTTAATATAATTGAAAATAGTAGAGATAATGCTTTAAAAAATAGTGCTTCTGGTTTAATAAGAGCTGCTAGTTATTATCGTTCTAGTAATTCATTTGAAAATATAAAAATAAAAACTTTTGAAAGTTCTAATGATTATGATGGCTTAGAAATAAAAGGTGAAAAGAAAAAAGGAGTTGTTAATGTTTATAAGAATGGGGATACTTCAGTTGCAATTTATGATAATAATAAATGCGCTTATAAAACTAAAAAAGGTAATAAAATTTTATTAGAAAAAGTAGTCAGCATCGATGAATGTTTAAATAAGTTAGTTGTTCCTATATGTGTGTTTAAGGAAAATTCTATATATGAGTGTGATGTAAATGATGAAGTAACTAAAGAATTTTATTTAGTTGAAAATAATAATAGTAAAGATGTTACTTTGCTATTTAGTTCTGAAATAGATGATAATAATTATAGTTTTGATGAGGCAAAAAACAAAATATATGAATTAAGAACTGCTTGGACTAATATAGGAAATGGTGTTAATATTCCTACTGAAACACATGTTAGGTATTTAATTAATAAAGATAAAAATTTAATAGCAAATGCTAGTTTTTGGACCAAAACTTATTATGATAGTTATCAATCTGCTCCAGTAAAAAATGATTATAATAAAAAGACAATTATTAAAGAGAAAATATATAATAATATAACTGCATCTTTTATGGCATCAGAAATTGCATGTCCAGATGGAGCTGATGCTATGTATGCAGTAGAAAATGGAAATTTAGAAATGACTTGTGATAATTCATATGCAAAATATCCATTAAGACCAACAATAACAATATTAAAAAGCTTAATTGAATTTCCACAAAATGAAAGTGTTTAAAAATAGTATATTTCATAATGAAATATACTATTTATATGCATTAATTAAGATTATTAAGAACGATAATAGACTAAAGAATGCGGTGATACCAGCTAATATAACAGCATCGATAAATGCAGCTTGGTCTATTTTAAAATGCTCTTCTACAAAATTATTTCCTTTAGGAGATAGAACTTTAGCATAACCATTTTGTTGACCACCAAGACTTACAGGTTCTTCTTCAGGGATTAAACTTTTGGCAATTTCTTCTTGTTTTTCTAAAGGAAGATTAATAAATCTTAAATATGTTTCATCATTCATTCCTAAATCTTCTTTTGAATATTTAGAATGAGGTTTTAAGTCTTGAATAGGATTAGAAAAATTACTTTCTAAACTGTTATCTTGAACAAATATAGGTTGTACATTGTTATTTTCTAAAGTAGTATTTGTAACAATTGGTTGAACATCATTTAAATTATTATCTTGAAAAAACGGTTGAACATCATTTAAATTATTATCTTGGAAAAATGGTTGAACATTACTCAAATTACTATTTTGAGAAAATGACTGATTTAAATTACTATTTTGAACAAAAGGTTCAGGGTTACTATTTGGAATAGTATTATTAAAAACTTGTCCATTATTTTCAGATGGTAAACTAGGTATTTGTTTAAAAATATCTAAATAATCGTTATCATTCATATAATCACCTACTATAGGTATTATAGAATAATTTAAGGATAAATACAATAGAAAATTAAAAAAACTTCAAAATAAAAAAGGAAATTGACAACTTTTATTTAATTATATTAATAGGGAGGTGAGAGGTTGAAAAGATTTTTATTGATTATTATTCTATTTTTAAGTTTTATTAATGTAGAAGCAAAAACATATTATTCTCCATATACTGATTATAGTGATTTTCAAGAAGAAAAAATTGAAGAAAGTGATATTGTTTCTGTAAAAAAAGAAAGACGTTATAAATTCTATCAGATTAACAAAGTAATAGGAAATTATCTACCTTTAGGTAAAACATCTAAATTATATCCTGAAATAGATGAAACTGATTTTTATCAAACGGAATTTAGTAATTGGCTTCCACATAAACCAGCATATGAAATAAATAGAGTTATTGAAACTAAAAAGGGTTATAGTTACCGTGATTTAATTAAAACTAAATATTTACAATTTTATGATTTACAAGGTGGGAATGGTTTAGTTATAAGTGAATTGGAAATATTTAATAAAGATAATAAAATAGATTATCAAGTTATAGACCAAAATCAAGATTTTATAAATCGTTTAAAAGATGGTAATTATTATGATAATAGTAATTTAATTGCTAATGGGAGTAAAATAATAATTGATTTACAAGGTGAATATGAATTAGATGATTTAACAGTTAAAATATATTTATATGATGAAACTGATACTCAAAAAAATATTAAAATTTATTATACTGGAAGTGAGAAATTTGCTAATGACATAGTTGCAAGTTTAAGTTATATTCATTGTTTTACTTATAGTGATGTAAATGAAATAGAACCATTTATTTATACAAGTAAAGATTTATATAAGTATTCTTCAAAATATACTTCAAAAATTTATAGTTTAGAATATCCTTCAGAAAAAGAAGGAAGAAAAATTACTAAAGAAACTTTATATCGTTATAATGATATTGTTTATAGGCACTACCGCAATGATAAAACATATTTAGATGGATATTATCTTAAATCTGATGGTTTTATAAAAGATACATCTCAATTTAAAGATTTTTATTCATATCGAATAAGAGATAAAGTTGTTCTTGATGATAACTTAATTTTTAAAGATAAAAAAAGAACAATAAAAGATCTTGTTTTAGAAACAACAACTGATGATATAAAAATTGAAAGTGATTTTGATATTAATAAAAATGGTAAATATCAAATTAAATTTATATTACCATTTAAATCAATTACTAAAACTGCTACTGTTGATATTTTAAAAAATAATCTTAATGAATTAAATAGTAAATTAAATTCTGTTGAAGAAGAATTAAAAGAAAATAAAGATGAGTATAATAAAAAAGTTAATGAAATAAAAAAATTACAAGATGTTATAAAAAACTTAAAAGATAATGATGTAGATGATGAAAAATTAAATAAATACCGTAAACAATTAAAAGATTTAAAAAATGATGTTGATGGAATTGTAACTAAAATTAATAATTTAGAAAAAAAGAAAAAAGGGTATAATAATGAATTAAAAAAGATAGTTAATAATAATAAAATTGATACTAACCTTATTAAAAATATTTTATGGTTAATAATATTATTACTTGTTATTTTAATTGGATGTTATTTAATAAGAATGAAAAAAATGTCATATCAAAAATAATTCTACTTTTGTCGATTTGGTATAAAATTAAAATTATATGTGCTAAAGTATAACAGGGTGAGATAATGCTTAATATCAATATGGAGTTTCGGAAAGGTATTTTATTTGTAAGATTAGAAGGGGAATTAACAAAAAAAACATATGAAAAGTTAAATGAGGAAATAACTATGTTGATTAAAGAAAATGGTATTAGGAATGTTGTTTTTAATGTTGAAAACTTATATAAAATTGATATGAAGGGAATTAGCTTTTTATACTATAACTATGAGTTATGTAACTATAATAATGGTAAAATGTTAGTTTGTGGTTTAAAAAATGATAATGTTAAAATTAAGTTGAAAAAAAGTCGCCTTTTAAATTATATGTTTGAAGTAAGTGATGAATTAAGTGCTATTAAAACGATTAATATTTAGGAGACTCTTATAATAAAAACTAGATAGTCAAGTAATACAAAATTTGATATGAT
>JAHZGA010000015.1 GCA_019421005.1 bacterium
TACTATAATATTACCTTCACTATTTTTATATATAATTAATTTGTTATCTTCCATCAATACTCTCATCTCCTTTAGTTTTTCATAACTCTCGCATATTAAATTTTTTATAAAAAATACCTTTCTATTAATTTTTCTTTTAAGTTTTAAATCTATTACATTATACCATAATTTCTTATATTTTCTAACATAAAAAAAGTAGATAATAAACTATCTTCTTTTTTTATTAAATTCACACACAATATTAAATTAACTTTTTTTATTTTTTTCTTATAAATGATTTATATAAAGGTTCTTTTCTATAACTCATTCTTGATTGATAATTTATTTCTCCATAATCTTCTTTAGACAATACACCATTATTATAAGAATATAATGTATTTTCCCGAGGAATATGATGACCTATTTGATTTGCAGTTTTTTCTCCAAATAGTAAATATTTTTTTGAAAAAGATAAAGTTATTAAAGCGCTTTCATGCGGATTTTCACTTCTTGTGATACACCAAGTATTATCAAAATAATAATATTTTCCATCAATTAGTATTCTATTCCATGCATGATCATATCCCCTTATTGCCTCTACTTCTTCATTGATATATGGATTATTTAATAACATCATTGATAAAGCTGCAATACCTTCACAAACGCCATATTGCTTATTCAAAATTGTTTCCACACAACCGTTTTTTAAATCACTTATAGTTTCAAAATCCGGTGTTATAAATGTTCCGCGAGTTGTTTCGGATTCATAATTATCTATAAATTGGGTTCTACTTTGAATAAAATCAGATATTAATCCAACATTATCAACAGCTGTTTGACAATTTTGATTTGCCAAATTTTTAATGGTCTTAAGTATTTTAATTAAATCTTTTTTTTCTACAAATTTATTACTATTGGAACTACTGCCGCAATAAATCATTCCACCAAAATCATTTATTTTACTTGAATATGAATAAGTTTGTACTTTATCTCCAAATTTAATTCCCCATGGCAAATATTTTAATGGCACTATTAAATCTATATGCTTTAATTGGGTTAAATCAATATTCTCCCTACTTATTCGTAATCCATCTTCTAATAAATAGACACTATTAGCAATTGTTTCTTTAGTAAATTTATCTAAAAATTGTACAGTTTCAAAATCTTTACAATTGATATCAATTGCCTTGTTTTTTAAAATATTTTCTAAATAACTCATACTTAAACTTAAATCATCTTTAGAAATTGTTACAGAATATATATCTTCTATTCGTATTTGGTTATTTTCTAATAAATCTGCGTATTTAAAATGTTTTGGTTGTTGTTCAATTTTATATTGCCTTTTTGGTGGCAGTGGTGTCTTTGCTTCCATGAAAATTCACCTCTTTTCGAGTTTAATATTTTACAATATTATTATTCAAATGTCAAATTTTCAATCATTACTATATCTTTTTATCATTTTTTAATAAATGCTTTCTTACTAATTATTTTATTTCTTCTTTAGTTTTAAACATTACATAATGAAATTCTTTTTCATAGTCATGAATAAATCCCAGTTTTTTATATAGATTTCCTACTGGATTTTGTTTAAAATATTGAATATGTAAATCTTGATTTTTATGCAATTTCATAATATCTTTTAAAACTTGTGTTCCTATACCTTTTCTCTGATATTCAGGAATAATACAAATATTCTCTATTTTATAACTTCCATCTTCTAAAGTTTTTCCATTATAAAATCCAATATCTACACCATTTAATTGTATTATCCATGTATCGTCTTTTACATTATTAATAAAGTTATTAAATAATTCTCTTTGAGTTTCTTCATTCCAAGTACCCCAACACTCTTCAACATACTTTTTATAAGCTTCTTTTTTTACTTGATAAATAAATTCATTATAATTATGATATTCATTTTCTATATAAGGACGCATATTATATTGATTTAAATCAACATTATTGTTACTAATTTTTGGATATTTTTCCATTTTATATTGACCTTCACAGTTCACAATATGTCCTATAACTTCATCGGTTTCTTTAAATCCGAACCCCATATGTTTATAAAATTCTACTGCTGTTATACTAGCTGGTATTTCAACTCTATCAGCTCTTTTATAATATTCATCTTGTTCAAGAGTTTCTATTATTTTTCTGCCTAATCCTTTTCCTTTATAATCAGGAGCTCTAAAAATAGTAAAAAAAGAACTTTCTGTTAAACTATGCCAATAAGGTCCAATCATTCCAACACCAACAATTTTGTTTTTATCTAAAAAACTATAAACATGAAACTGTTTAGCTCTTTTTCTTATTAATTCTTCATTTTGTTCATCAATTAAATATTTAATTTTTTGCTCACTATAATCTTTAATATTTTCAGTTAAAATATCTTTTCTAATCACTTCACAAATTTGTTTTTCATCGCCAAGTTTAAATCTTCGTACAACATAATCCATATATAATCATCTCTTTCAAATTACTATTTTTATCAATTATAATTTACTAATAAATATTGTTTTTTCTTTCATTGATATCTTACTTACCTCATATCCATAACTTTTTAATTCTTTTTTATAAGTTAAAAAGGAATGATCTATATTAAATCCTAAAATATTTTTAATTTCTTCATAAGTTAATTTATAACTTTTATTTTCCTTTATATAATTCCATAATGGTTCATATTTACTCATTTAATTCCTCCTATATTAATTAAATAATAATGGTATATTTCCATAAATAGCAATTCTTAATATTCCAATTACTATTAAATGGGCTGGATAATATATATAGAAAAACCATTTCATATATTTTAAATTTCCTTTTTTCCCATTATACATTTTTAGAATTGGTGCAGCTAAAAGTGAAAATAGTACTAATACGCCATAGGTTTTATTAACAAATATAAATGATACTAAACCATAAACTGCTAGCCAAAACTCCATATTTATCATTTGTCGCTTTAAATTTCCTCTATGCGGATACATTGTAACTATAGCCATAACAGCTATAGAACTAAAATCAGCGCTTAAAGTTATTAAACAAATAATTAAAAGTAAACAGACTTTTTGATATTGTTTAAGTTTATTATTTCCATAAACAATATAAAGAGCGACAGTGGCAAAAGCAAGTGAAAACATAATACTCGTTTGATTAAATATTTCGCCATTAACAAAAGGAATATAATTTATACCAAATGCAAAACAATAGGCAAAATGAGAAATAAAAGCAAAGAAAAATAATCTTGCAATATATTTTTTTAAATTTTTAGTATAATAAAAACCTTCACATATGAAGAAAAACATTATTGGTGCTGTTAATCTTCCGATTATATGTAAAAAATTTGATACAATATTATTAGGCATACCTGGATATAATAAGTCAGCTATATGGTCAATTGTCATTGCTAGAATGGCAATAATTTTTAAACTATCTGCATTTAATTTTTTAAACATCTTAAATTTCTACAATATTAACTATATTGCCATGTTCCTTTATTATATTAATTAAATCATTAGTTTTTAACCATATTGTAGCAGTATTATCATTAGGATGAACACCTATAATAGAATTGTTTTTGGTAAAATAATCATCAATATAAAAAATAATTTTCTTTTCTTTATCGTTTAACAGTCCAAGAGGTGTAACAGAACCAGGTGTTAAATTAATCATTTCTTTTAAATCATTAGTTGATGCAAAACTTAAATGGCGAGTATTATTTTGTTGTTTAAATTTTTTTAAATCTATTTTTTTACTTCCTTTTATAGTTATTAGATAATAATTTCTTTTTTTATCATCACGAACAAATATGTTTTTAGCATTACTTTCTGGATAAGGAAGATTAATTTCATTAAGTTCTTCCATATTGAAAACTGCTTTATGTTCTGTTATTTCAAACCAAATATTTTTAGCTTTTATATAATTATATATATCACTTTTATTCAAAATTCCACCACTTTCTAGTATAGTGTTATTATATCATGTATACATTAAGTTGTAAATTAATGAAAGAAATTTATAAAAAACACTTGTAAAAATTTAGAAAGTTACATTTAAAATATGAATAAAGATTACTTATACAATATAAAAATAACAGTTTTTTTCTGTTATTTTTATAAATAGCAATATAGTAATTAAATTTTAATTTAATTTATCATATTCTTCATCAGTAATATGTTCATACCATTCATTTGAAGTATCATTCCTAATACTCTTTACATTTTTTAAATCTCGGTAAAATCTTTTCTTTTTCCTGTTTCTATTTCTTGATATAGTTTAATTTTAAGATCTAATTTTTTTATTGTTTCATTAATGTTTTTTTGCTTTTGTAATAGCTTTTTCTTTTGTTCTTCTAATAATTTTTTTCTTTGTTTTACTGTACTTTTTCCACGTTCTAATAAATTCATATATGTTATTAAGGCCTCTATTTCTACACCAGCATTTCTCATACATTTTATAAATTCTATTTTTTTACAGGAAGCATCATCATAATTTCTAATATTATTTTTATTACGTGGAACATTGGAAAGTAGACCTATTTTTTCATAGTATCTTAAAGTATCTGCTGTTATATCATATTTCATACTAACATCTTTTATAAACATATTTACCTCCTATAATATATCACTTGAAGTTAACTCCAAGTCAAGGATTTTTGATAACAAAAAAAATTGAAATATCAATTTTTTAAATAGTAACCATATTTATCAAGTAATTTAACAATTTTATTATGGTAAAGATTTTTATTAGAAAATTTCATTTTATAGTCATTAACCGTTTTCTTTAATTCAATATAATCATTTAAATTTAAGTTACGATTTTCTATAATTATATTTATTTTTTGAAGACGCTCTATTATATCTTTAGAAATAGTTATACTTTTCTTTTTTAATTTATTTTTATTTTCAAAATCTTCTAAATTAATAATCAATTCCATTTGATAATAATTATTTACATCATCTAAATCATTTTTAATTTTGTTTTTAAATTCATTTTCTAATTTAGTTAACTTACTTTTTAAGGTTTTAGCTTTATTTTTATTAGTTTTAGTTTGATTTAAAATAGAGTCCGCTTTTCTTTCTAAAGATTTCAAAGTATTTTCTAATTTAGTTATTTTCTTTTTATAAATTAGTTGTTTCATTAATTTATTATGATTTAAAACTTTTTCTAATTGAATATTAGTTACATCCATATTAAGATCAATATCAATGCTCTCTTTATCAAGTGATTGTAAATTATCATTTATACTTTTTAAATTATCATCTAAATCTTGATATTCTTTTTTAAAGTTTTTATATTGTTCTAAATGTTCAATTAAGAAAAATCTTTCTAATTCACTAGACATATATAAATTAATTAAACTATAAACAATTGTTGCTTCGCTTTCTTCTTTACTAATGATTTTTCCTTTTGATTGATAAGTTTTAATAGTATTTTCTAATAAGAAACCAATTATTCTTTTACAATCAATATTTTTTAAATCAAAACTTTTAAAACTTTCTTTAGTTAAAGCTTGACTAGAAAAAAATTCAACTAATACTTTTAAATCAGGTAAATTTTTATCTATAATGTCTTTTCTTTCGGTATCTTTCTTTACAATTTTTATATATTCATAAGAAATATAATATAAAGTATTATATAATTCTTCTTCATTATCTATATTTTCGAATTGTAACATTTTTGTGAAAAAAACAATTAAAGTTTCCCTAAAAACTTCTTCTAAAAATTTACTTAAATCTCCTCCACTATAGTTATCAAAAATTAAATTATCAAGATCTTTTTTTACTATCTTGCAATATTTTAAAACCTCATTATATTGTCTACCTAATTTAGGATTATTTCTAAAAAGTGTTTTTAGGTATTGTTTTTTTTCTAATTCTATATCATTTTCTTCTTTTACTACAACTTTTTCCATGATACCTCAATACTCCTCTATTTTTTATTTTTTATTTCTTCTACTATTATATCAAGAAATTCATCTTTTGTAACAGTTTTTGTATCATTTTGTCCAAATTTACGGAAACTTATTAATTCGTCTTCTTTTTCTTTATCGCCTATAATCAAAGTAAAAGGTATTTTGTTTACTTGACTTTCACGCATACGATAACTTAATTTCTCTTCACGACTATCTAATTCTACTCTTATGTTGTTGTTACGTAGAAGTTCTTTTAATTTATTAGAGTATTCTAAATGATATTCATTATTAACAGGAATAATATTTACTTGAACAGGACTTAACCATGTTGGAAATGCACCTACATAATGTTCAATTAAAATTCCTATAAAACGTTCAATTGAACCATATATAACTCTATGCAACATTATAGGACGTTTTTTATTACCATCAGAGTCTATATAAGTCAAATCAAATCTTTCAGGTAAATTCATATCAAGTTGAATAGTACCACATTGCCAAACTCTTCCGATTGCGTCTTTTACATGGAAATCTAATTTTGGTCCATAGAATGCTCCATCGCCTGGATTAATTTTACAATCTCTACCAGCTATTTTACATGCTCTTTTTAATGTTGCTTCGCAGTTATCCCAAGTTTCAATGCTTCCTATAAATTTATCTAATGGTCTAGTTGATAATTCTATATCATATGTTAAGTTAAATATAGTATAAATTCGGTCAATAAATTTAATTAATCTAACAATTTCACTTTCAATTTGATCTTCTCTCATAAATATATGAGCATCATCTTGAGTAAAGTTACGAACTCTAAACAAGCCACTTAAAGCTCCACTTGCTTCATGGCGGTGAACTAAACCTAGTTCGCCAATTCTTAATGGTAATTCCTTGTAAGAATGAAGTTCATTTTTATATACTAACATCCCACCTGGACAGTTCATTGGTTTAATAGCAAATTCTTTTTCATCTATTGTTGAAGTGTACATATTTTCTTTATAATTATCCCAATGTCCTGATAATTGCCATAAATCACGGTTTAACATAATTGGAGTTTGAATAAATTTATAATCTTCTTTTGTATGTTCTTGATACCAGAAATCTTCTAAAGTTTTTCTTAATATCATTCCTTTAGGTAACCAAAATGGGAAACCTGGTCCATATTCACTGAACATAAATAATCCAAGTTCTTTTCCTAATTTACGGTGATCACGTTTTTTAGCTTCTTCTAAAAATTCTAAATGTTTTTTTAAATCTTCTTCAGTTTCAAAGCAAACACCATATATTCTTTGTAACATTTTATTTTTAGCATCATTTTTATAGTATGCTCCACTTACTTTTAATAGTTTAAAATGTTTTAAAACTTTAGTGCTTTCAACATGAGGTCCACGACATAAATCAACAAAATCGCCTTGTTTATAAGCTGAAATAACTCCATCTTCCATATTGTTTATTAAATCAATTTTATATGGGTCATCTTTAAACATTTCTAAAGCTTCTTCTTTAGAAATTTCCATTCTTTTAATTAATTTATTATCTTTAACGATTTTTTTCATTTCTTTAGTTATGTTTTCTAATTCTTTTTCGGTAATAACTTTATCACCTAAATCCATATCGTAATAAAATCCTTCGTTTATTACTGGTCCTACCCAAAATTTTGCATCAGGGTATAAGTGTTTCACTGCATGTGCGAGTAAATGAGCACAGCTATGGTTTAAAACACTTAAGTTTTCATTTTCCTTTATATTCATAAAATCTTCCTCTCTATAATAAAAAAGGATGGTATAAAGGAGTGTTAAAAACACGGTACCATCCTTCTTTTTACTTAATTTTATAACGGTTTTACCCGGTAACTCTTTCGAGCACTGTTCATGGATAGTAATTATTATTTAAATTATTAGTTTCCACCTACCACTAATTCTCTTTGAAATTTTTAATAATAATCTTGTTCCAATCAAAACATTTATATACTTATTTTACTTTTATTTTATGGTTTTGTCAATAATTTTATAAAAAAATAAATAGTCTATTTTTTATGAGAAAATAAAGTACTTCCCAAAAAGACCATTATTACTAAAATAAGTAAAACAATTATTACATTTAAACTATATCCTAAATTAATATTTTTACTTACATCGATCGGATTTATTGTTAATAAATCTAAATTGTCTAAACTATTTATTTTAAATTTTGTTAAAACTAGTTGCATAGTTTTATCCCATCCTCTCTTTCTTTTTTTGATTTTAATTAACTTTAGACACCAAAAACACACTTAAACGTAAGTGTGTTTTAAAATAACATCAGCTACATTTAAATTGCTAGAGTAATTAAAAATTCAATATTACATAAAAAGTTTATTAAAATGTTTAAAAATAAGTTTTCGTTATTAACATAAACAGATGCTAAAAGAACCCCACTTGCTAAAAATGGCAAAAATGAGATCAAAAAGCTAATCGTGCTATTAGTGAATATGACATGTAAAATACCATAGACAAAACTACTAGTAGCAATAAATAAACCTTTCTGACTAATAACATTTCTAAAAGCGGTGCGAAAAACAATTTCCTCAACTACTGGAGCAAATATCAAAACTTTAAACAAAGCAAAAATTGGCATTATTTTTATTTCTTCTATTATACTGTTAGTATAATTAAAACCGGACACTGTTACAACTATATAGGTTGTTAAAAAAATCATAGTAGTTAATAAAAACATTACTATAGCTTTTGTTAATAGTTTTTTATTAATAAATTCTTTAAAATCATTAATTAACTTTCCTCTATATAGATATATATATGAACATAATAGTATGAATGAATATACCAAGCATAGCAAAACATTTGAACTATCAAAATTATTGCTTAATAAATATTGGATAATATAAATCCATACAAGATAAATAAATAACATTGATGTGCTGTTTAAAATGTTTGATAAAGTTTTATAATTCATTTTAACACCTTGCCTTCAGCATTATACATTTTACCACATATTAAAGTTCTAGAACATACTTATGTCTTGATTTTCTTTGTTGTTTACACAAGTTTACATTTGCTATTTGATATTAAAAAAATCTAACTATATGTTAGAATTTTTTATGAATTAGTTATTATTAAATTTTAAAGCATTTATAATATTTTTAATTGATAATTATGTTACATAATTTATTGCAGTTTCATATGCAATTAATAAAGGTTTTATTTCAACTTGAGAAAGTAGCTTCATCATTTCATCCTTATTGTAATTGGTAAATTGTTTTTCTAATAAAGACAAATATTCTTGCTCATCTAAAGGTGGTTCATCACATTCTGTATTATTTGTTTTTATTTCAATATTAACATTTATTTTTTTTAATTCCATATCATATCCCATTATGAAAATGGTTTTAATTAAAATAATTAAATCATTTTTATTTTCATCTAGCAGAAAGTTAAACCAAAGCGCTTTAATTTCTCCACTGTTATCCATCATAACAACTGGATATGAAATTATCATATTTCCACCTAAAATTAAGCATTTAGCCATTGTCGATTTCAACTCTATCACATTCATTTAATATTCCCACCCTCAATTATTTTACTTCTTCATCAATTCTTGAATCACATATCACTTTGTTGATAAGAATAGATAAAGGTATTTGTTTATACAAACTGCAACTCTCATTTCCATTTCGTTTTAAGCATCTTTTACACTGTGAAATACTAACTTTAAATTGGTTGGGTTGAGATACGAATTTGCTTTTATTATCATATGCCTTCATTTTGCACCTCCTATTTAATTATATAATAGACACTCTGACTACCTCAAAAACAAGGTGAAAATCAGGGTGTCTGAAACCTAAAATTAACTAGAATGTCTTAAAAAAACTTGATAAAAAAATAATGGACAAGCCCTGTAAAATCAAGAGGTTTGTCCAACTATATACCTAATATGGTGGGCTGTTAGGGGTTCGAACCCTAGACCTACTGATTAAGAGTCAGTTGCTCTACCAGCTGAGCTAACAGCCCGACTACTTAATAAGTATATCATAAAATAAAATAAAAATAAAGTTTTAACTTAAAAAAAATATATTATTATAAATATTGTTCATAATAATACTGGTGAAACTTATGAAAAAACAATCAATATGGAATAAATATTTAGAAAAAGGTCAAAAAAGTTTAACTGAAGATATAAATACTGATATTTTAATTATAGGTGCGGGTATAACAGGATTAACAACAGCTTATTTTTTAAAAGATAAAGATGTAACAGTAATAGACAAATCTAGCGTTGGTAGTGGATGTACTTCTAAAACAACTGGAAAAATAACTTATTTACAAGAGCAAAGCCTTTTAAATATAATTAAAACATATGATGAAGCTACTGCCTATTTATATTATTTATCTCAAAAAGAAGCTATTAAAATACTTACCAATATAATAAAAGAAAACAATATTAAATGTGATTTAAAAGAAAGTGAAGGAATTATTTTTACTAATAATGATAAGGAAATTAATAATATTAAAAAAATAGAAAAATTTTTTGATAAATACAATATTGAATATGGTTTACTAACTAAATTACCAATAAATTTTCCTTGTAAATATGGTATAAAAATTAATGATTCTTATACTTTTAATCCGATAAAATATCTTAATCAATTAATGCATATTTTAAATATTAATATTTATGAAAATACTAAAGCTAATAAAATTATAAAAAAGGATAATTACTATTTAGTTGAAACAAACAAATTTAAAATAAAAGCTAAAAAAGTTGTTGTTGCAACTCATTATCCTTTCTTTATTAAACCTTTTTATGCACCTTTTAAAACTAGTGTTGTAAAGTCATATGTTATAAGTGCAGTTACTGATAAAAATAATTTCTTTAATGCTATTACATATAACCCTACTCATTCTTTTCGTTACTATGAAGATGAAAAAATCAATTTTATTTATTCTTCATTAAATCATCCTATTAGTAAAAACTTAAATATTGAAAAAAATTACAAAACTTTAATTCAACAATTTAAGGAACATTTTAATTATGAAATTAATTATATTTGGAATAATCATGATATTATGACAAATGATTATTTACCTTTTATTGGTAAAGTTAATGATAATTTATATTTAGCTACTGGATATAATAAATGGGGAATGACAAATGGAACAATAGCTGGAAAAATTATAAGTGATTTAATTAATAATAAGTTTAATAAATTTCAAAATTTATTTAAATTAAAAAGAAAACTTACATTTCAAAAATGTAATAAAAACTTATATAATAATTATTTAAATAGTGAAGCTTTAATTAAAAATAAATTAAATAAAAATAAAAAATTTTATAATAAAAATCCATATATAACAACTATAAATGGAGAAAAAGTTGGAATATATATTGATGATAAAGAACATGTTGTTTCTAATGTTTGTCCTCATATGAAATGTAATTTAATTTTTGATAATTTTAATAAAACCTGGGTATGTCCTTGTCATGGATCAGAATATACTTTAGATGGAGAAATTATTAATGGTCCAAGTTGTTATGACATAAGAAAAGATTAAGCTAAATTACTTAATCTTTCTTTTATTATTTTACTAACATTTCCCATATCAGTTTTACCTTTTAATTTAGGTGTTACTGATTTCATGATTTTACCCATATCACTTGAACTAGTAGGATTTACTTCTTTAAAAGCAGTTTCTATAATCTCTAAAACTTCATCAGTTGATAGTTGTTCAGGTAAATATGGTTTTATTATTTCAATTTCTCTACTAGTTTTATCAATCAAATCTTGTCTATTTCCTTTTGTAAATTCTTTAATAGACTCATTTCTTGTTTTAATTTCTTTTGATAAAATAGAAACAATTTCTTCTTCATTTAACTCACGTTTTAATTTGATTTCTTCTAATTGAATAGAACCTTTAATCATTCTTAAGACAGAAAGTTTTTCTTTATCTCCTTGTTTTAATGCTTGAGTTAAATCATTTAAAATTTTATTTTTCATATTATCCTCTATTCATATCGGTTTTTACGCCTACTATTTTTTATTGCCTCTTTTTTAGCAATTCTCCTTTTTACTCCTGGTTTTAAATATCCTTCTTGTATTTCACGTACTCTTTTTGAGGAACCATCTTTTGCATTTTTTTGTTTTAGTGTTCTTATGGCACCATCTACATTACCGTTTTTAACAACCACTGTAGCCATTTTAACAATCCCTCCTTTCATAAGCACAGTGATATTATAACACTTTTAAATGATTTATACAAGAAAAACCTTGAATTTTTTAGCACTTTTCGTCATATATCACTCTTCTTATAGCTGTTCCTAAACTTCTACCTACTTCTAAAATAGAATCTATACCTCTTGCAAACGCATTTAGTAAAGTACCTGTAATTGTTATATCTCCTCCAATGATTTTTTCTAACTCTTTTGAACTAATTTCTATCATTTTGTTACACCTCTACAAGTAAAAGGTCTTACAAAGCCATCAAATATTCCAGTAGCAAAGACAATAATCGCACCTATTACAGTTGTTACTGTTAAACCTGATGCCCCACCTATTATTTTTTCTAATTCTTTATTATTTAGCTTTTTCATACTATCACCCTTTCTTTTATGTTTATTTTTCCATTTTTTAGTGTAATTAATTTATCAAATAAATCTAAATTATCATTACGATGATTAACAATTAAAATTGTTTTATTAGGGTATGCTTTAAAAATGTTTTTTAATATTTTTCTTTCTAAATTAATATCCATTTGATTTAATCCTTCATCAATAATTAAAATTTCTGGTTTTTTTAATAGTGATCTTGCTAAAATCAATTGTTGTTTTTGTCCCCCTGATAAATTTGAACCATTTTCTTCTAGAAAGGTATTATAACTATTCATATCAAGAAGTGGTTTTAATTCACATAATTTAACAACTTTATTTAAAGTTATTTCATCAATATCACTATCAAGTACCAAATTATTATAGATTGTATCAGTGAATAAATTTTCCTCTTGAGCTATAAAAGTTATATTATTAATACTATATTTATTTATATCAATATCATCAATATAAATAGTTTTTTTATTTGGTTTATAATATTGCATAATTAATTTACACAAAGTACTTTTCCCACTACCACTACAACCATTTATCATTATCTTTTCACCAGGTTTTATTTTTAAATTAATATTTTTTAAATTCTTATCTCTTCCATTATAAGAAAAATTTAAATTTTTAATTTCAATTTTACCTTGTTTTATATTTAATGATTTTAACTTTTCTTGTTTTAAAAGATTGTTTAATTTATTAAACGCTAATAAGGCATCATCTATTACTCTATCTAATTCAATTATATTTCTTAAAGATAACATAAAATAAGTAAATAATATATTAAATGTTAATAAATTGCCTAAAGTAACTATTTGGTTATTAACTAAAATCATTCCTAATGTAATTATTATTAAAGGTCCTATTAAATAAATAATTTCTTTTAAAAATTCATGAATATTTAAAAATTTATTTAAGTTATCCTTTTGTTTTATATATTCATTATATTTATTACTAAATTTATTAATTATTAAGTTTTCAATTTTAAGACCTTTTATAGTTTCAAATGATTTAATACTTTCATGTAAATAACTATTAATACTATTGTTTTTCATTTGAACTTTATCTAGAAATAACTGATATTTATTTTTAAATATCATCATTAATAAGGTATATATCAAAATAATAATTATACTTATTAAGAATAATATATGATTAATATGTTTTAAAACAATTAAAGAAATAATAATTAATGGTAAATCAAAAAATATTAAAATTATTAATAAATTAATTAACTCTTTTACTTTGGTTATTTCTTTAAATTTAGAAATAACTTCACCAGTAGTTCTATTATTATAATAACGATAAGGAAGTAAAATAATTTTTTGAAACATTTCCATGGTTATTTTTTTATCTATTTTAAAACTAATTTTAATTAATAATTTTTTTCTTACAAAGTCATTAATATTTTTAATTAAAATAATTGATAAGAAAAAGATAAAACCTAATAAAAAATAATTATTGTTATTTCCTTTTAACATATATTGCATTTCAAATGATAGAACAATTACTAATAACGATGTTATCCATGATAATAAACCAATTGTTAAAATTGGACTTTTATTTTCAAACATAATATCTTTTATATATTTTATTAAAGAATATTCCGGAGTATATATTGGTATTTTTTCTATTGGAGAAGCTGTAATTATTTTGTTATTGAATATTTTTTTAAATTCATCTATTGATATTTGTTTTACTTTATCACTAGGATCACCTATTATAAGGTAATTATCAGTATAATTTATTTTATAAACAACAATATAATGATTATAGGTGTTATTTAGAGTAACATAGGCAATAAAGGGTTTTAAAACTTCTTTTAAATCATCTATATTAGCTTTATAACCATTACTTTTAAAGCCTAAATTTCTTAAAGTTAAAACCATATCTAAAGCAGTTGTTCCTCTTTTAGTTGTATGGCACATTTCTCTTATTTTTTCAAGTGGTACATAACCATCATAATATTTTATTATAGTAGCAATGCAAGCGGGTCCACAATCTTTTAAGTCATCTTGTTTTACTAAAGGATATTTATTTCTCAATTTTTCACCTCCTTATAATATAATAAGGTGAAACTATCTTATTTCCTTTTTTTAATTAAAAAAAATGATAATTAAATTTCATTTTTTGTAAACTTTTATTATTTTATCACTCATTTTTTTTATTTTAATACATTCATAATAATCTTTTATATCATTAGAACTTTCTACTACAATTAAACCGTTATCATTTAAAATATTATATTCATCTATTTTTTTTATAATATCATATAAATCAAATTTATTATAAGGTGGATCTAATAATATTAAATCAAATTTTATATTATTTTTAAATTTATTTAAAGCTGTTAAATAATCTAGATTCAATACTTTAGTTTCTTCTTCTATATTTTCTAAATTTTTATTAATAACTTTAATAGCGTTTTTATCAATATCAACAAAATAACAACTATCTGCTCCCATACTTAATGCTTCTATTCCTAAAGCTCCACTGCCGGCAAATAAATCTAAAACTCTACCTTTAATATTATTTTGAATCATTGCAAACATAGATTGTTTTACTCTACTCATTGTTGGTCTAGTATTATTTAATTTAAATCCATCTAGTTTTTTTCTTTTATATTTACCACTTATTACTTGCATAATATCACCAATTTTATTCTACCACTATTTTAAGTTTGAAACAAGTGCACTGAACATTTCCATTGTATCTAATATTTTATTTATTTTATCTTGTGGTCTTAAACCTAATTTTTCTTTAGCTTCATTTTCAAATTGTTCAAAATTATCTGGATTACGATTTAGGTATTTATACCAATAAGAATTTTCTCTTAAATAGTTTATATAATCAGGATTACTTTTTATTTTAAATTGTGTTTCTAAAGTCATTAATCTTCAAAATGGCGATATAAAGGTCTAGGTTTATATTCTTCTTTTGTTGTATCTTTATTGTTAGATAAATCTTGGAATACTCCTAATACTCTTTGAATACTGCCAACTCCTTCTTGTAAGCTATCTAAATCAATAGCTTTTAACCATCCTAAAACATCTGTAACTCCTGATACTTTAGTTTCTGTTTTAATGTTTTTTTCTTTATAATCGTTCCATATTTCATTTTCACTTCCATATAAATCAAACATTTCATAGAATTTCTGCCATGTCATTTCATTATTTTTTACAAATTTAATTAAATGCGGATTATCTTTTACAAATTCTTTAAATTCTTCTTTTTTAGTCATTTAACCCACTCTCCTAATAAATTATATGAAAAACAAGAAAAAAATTTCAGATATTTCTGAAATTATTGGTATTTTTCTTTTAAAACTTCAACAATTCTTTCACTTGCATGTCCATCACCATATGGATTAGTAGCATGACTCATTTGCTGATAAGCATCTTTATCTTCTAATAATTTTTTAGTTTCATTATAGATTACTTCTTCATCTGTTCCAACTAATTTTAATGTTCCAGCTTTAATTCCTTCTGGTCTTTCAGTTGTATCTCTTAATACTAATACTGGTTTTCCTAAAGATGGAGCTTCTTCTTGAACACCACCACTATCAGTTAAAATTAGGTATGATTTCTTTTGAAAATTATGAAAATCAATTACTTCTAAAGGTTCTATTAATTTTACTTTATCACAAGATTTAAATACTTCATTAGCAGTTTCCCTTACTTTTGGATTCATATGAATTGGATATACAACTTTTACATCATCAAATTCATCAACAATTCTTTTGATAGCTTTAAAAATATGTTTCATAGGTTCTCCTAAATTTTCTCTTCTATGAGCTGTTAATAAAATCATTCTATCATTTTTAATCCAATCTAATACTTCATGATGATAGTCATCTTTAATTGTAGTTTTCATAGCGTCTATTACAGTGTTTCCAGTTATATATATTTTATTTTTGTCTTTACCTTCGGAAATTAAATTATTATAGCTTACTTCTGTTGGAGCAAAGTTGATATCTGCTAATACTCCAACCATTTGACGATTAGCTTCTTCTGGATAAGGAGCATATTTATTCCAGGTTCTTAAACCTGCTTCAACATGCCCGATATCTACTTGATTATAAAATGCAGCTAGGGCTCCTGCAAAGGTTGTGGTTGTATCACCATGAACTAAAACAATATCAGGTTGTTCTTTTTTTATTACATCTTCTAATCCTTGTAAAGCTCTTGAAGTTATTTCTGATAATGTTTGACCTTGTTTCATAATATTTAAATCATAATCTGGTTTTATTTCAAATATATTAAGTACTTGATCTAACATTTGTCTATGTTGAGCAGTAACACATACGATTGTTTCAATTTCTTTATGTTTTTTTAATTCTTTTACTAAAGGAGCCATTTTTATAGCTTCTGGTCTAGTACCAAATACTGTCATTACTTTCATTTTTAATTCCTCTTTCTTATTTCATTTACAACATTTTTAAATAGTTCTCCACGACTTTCAAATGAGTCAAACTGATCCCATGAAGCACATGCCGGACTTAAGAGAATAACATCATTTTCGTTTGATAGATTATAAGCAGCTTTTGTTGCTTCTTCTAAATTATCTAAAACAACACAATCGATATTTATCTTATCAGCGTATTCTTTTATTCTATTTTTGGTTTCTCCATAACAAATTATTTGTTTTACGTTATTTAAATAAGGTGTTAGTTCTTCAAATGAATGTCCTCTATCTAATCCTCCTAAAATTAAAATTGTTGGATTTTTAAATGAACTTACAGCTATTATAGTTGATTTCACATTAGTAGCTTTAGAGTCATTATAAAAACTTCTATTATTAATTTTAGTTACAAATTCTAATCTATGTTCTACTCCACAAAAACTATTTAGAACTTCTTTTATTACTTTGGTATCAATATTAAATTGTTTTACTGCTAAAATTGCACTCATGACATTTTCATAATTATGATTACCTTGTAATCTTATATCATCTGTTGTTAATAATATTTCATTTTGATAATAAATATTATTATTTTCTAAATAAATATCAGTTTTACTTTTTCTAGAAAAATATAGTTTTTTTGATTTTATGTTTTTAGTACTTTCTAATACATCATTATCATCATAATTAAGAATAGCTATATCATCTTTAGTTTGTTTTTTAAATATTCTTACCTTATGATTTTTATAGTTTTCATAATTTTCAAAAAAGTCTAGGTGAACTTGTGTTAGGTTAGTCATAACAGCTACATCTGGTTTAAAGTTAATAAAATCTTGTAATTGATGTGATGATATTTCTAACACTAGTAAATCATTTGGTTTAATACTTTCTAAAACTTTAGAAACAGGTATTCCAATGTTTCCACCTAAATGAACATTTACTCCTGCATGGCGCAATATTTCATAAATAAGGGTGGTTGTTGTTGTTTTTCCGTTTGAACCAGTAACAGCAATTATTTTTACGTTTTCTGGTAATAAATTATAAGCAACTTCAACTTCGTTAATAACAGGAATATTTAATTTTTTAGCTTTAACAACACATTTATTTTTATAATTAATTCCAGGATTTTTTACAATAACATCAAAACTTTCATCTAATAGTTCTTCTGGTTTATCAGTAACTACATAATTAATATTTAATGATTGTAATTCTTTAACATGTTCACTATTTTGTTCCTTACAATCAGTTATTATAATTTTATCAGTATATTTCCTTAATAATTTGGCTACTTCATATCCACTTCTAGCCATTCCTAAAATAAATATTTTTTTGTCTTTATACATACTTTCATCCCTCTCAAATGTTATTTTAATTATAACACAAGGTTGCTTTTTTTAGCAACAACTATTAATATTATACTTATTATTTAATAAAATTCCTCTATATTTTAAAAAAAATTAGAATTTAATCTAATTTTGGTATGTTTTTTTAATCAATTCATAAGCTTTTTTTACATCATAATCATAAATATCAAGTCCTAAATCTTTTATTTGATTAAACATTTTATTTTTTTGATTTTTTATTTCTTCACTAGAGATATTATTATAATCATCAGTTGCTTCATATTCAACTAATAGTCCTAAATTTTCAACATTTTGAAATGCTAGTTCAAGATTATCTTTTTTCATTACTAAAACATCATAATTAACAGAAATTATTTCTTTAAATTGTAAACATCCAAATAATTTTTTGGCTTTATTTAAATCATCACAATTTAAATTTATTTTTTCTTCGGTAATAACTTCATTATTATCATATACTTTATTTTTATAAGTTATTTTTTTAAATTCTTCATTTCCTACTTTTAAATATCTTAAAAGGATACAGGTCTTAAGGATATCTAATATTTTATTTTGATTTAATTCATTATATTTTTGAGTTAAGTATTTATCTTCAACTCTACTTTCTCTGATTTTTTCAAACCCTTGTTGTTTTAGTTTTTCTAAAACATTATCTAAAGTTTCATTTACTTTAGCAGTTATTTCTATTTGTTTCATTTTTTCATCCTTTCTATTATAGTTTTTCTGTTTTAATTATACCATAATAATAAATAAAAAAATTAGAATTTAATCTAATTTTTGAATATCATCTAGAAAATCATCAATTGTTAACATTTTTTCGTCAACATCATTTAATTCAATTTCATCAATTTCTTCTATATGAATATTTTTTTCTAATTTTTTTATTTCAAATACATCTTTTAAATCATTTTTAGAAATAACAGTTCCTGTTGAGTGTCTATCATTAATAGGTAATTCAGTTAATTTTATAACATTTATTTCATTTTTTGTTTTTAAACCTAATTCATTTTTATTACTTATTATAAATGTTTTTAAAATATAATATGGATTAGTTTTAACATCTCTTACTAGTAATACACCTTTTCTAGCTCTTGAAGTTAATTCAAATTCACTTAATCTAATTCTTTTACCTGTTTTTTTAGTTGTTATAACAGTTAAGTATTCTTGATTATTAAATACATCAGCACTTACGACAGAGTCTTCTTTTAGATTAATTGCTTTTACTCCACTAGCTTTCAATCCGATTACTGGTATTTCAGTTACTAAATATCTTAAACCATAACCACGATAAGTTGAAATAAATACTTCATTACCTAAATTATTAGTAACTTTTATTACTTCATCATCACTTTTAAGTTTCATGCAACTAATTGGTTTAGAATACCTACTAGCTTTAAATTCTTTTAAATTAGTTCTTTTTACCATTCCATTTTTAGTAAATATAGTAATTACATCATTGTTTTCAAAACTATATACAGGAATACTATTTATTACTTTTTCACCACTAGAAATATTAATTATATTACTAACGTGTTTACCTAATTCTTTCCATTTCATATCTGGTAGTTCATAAACTGGTAAATATAAATAGTTACCTAAATTAGTAAAAATTAATAATGTATCCATAGTGTTCATTTCATACATACCAATTATATGATCATTTTCTTTTAATTGTGGTAAGTCATCAGTTGCTTTATAACTTCTTAAATTAGTTCTTTTAACATAACCATCATTAGTTACAACAACAACACAATCTTCTTTTGTAATCATTTTCATGGTATCTATTTTAATTTCTTCAATTTCATCTTTAATTTCAGTTTTACGAGGTGTTGCATATTCTTTTTTAATTTTTCTTAATTCTTCTTTCATAACACTTTTTAATTTTTCTTCATCATGTAAGATAACTTCTAAACCAGCTATAACAATTTTTAAATTATCATATTCAGATTGTAATTCACTTACATCGGTGTTAGTTAAACGATATAATTGTAATTTAACAATTGCTTCCGCTTGAGCTTCAGTAAATTCATATCTAATACATAAATTATTTTTAGCATCACTTTTATCTTTACTAGCTCTTATTGTTTTAATGACATCATCTAATATTGATAATGCTTTAATTAAACCTTCAACAATATGCATTCTTTTTTTAGCAAATTCTAAATCAAATGCAGTTCTTTTTAAGATAACTTCTTTTTGATGATTTATATAAGCATCTAATATTTCTAATATTCCTAATGTTAGTGGTCTTCTATTTACAATTGCTACCATATTAAAATTATATGATACTTGTAAATCAGTATTTTTAAGTAAGTATTTTAAAACAAATTCTTTATCTGCACCTTTTTTTAAATCAATAGCTATTCTCATTGGTTCTTCTCTATTGGATTCATCTCTTACTTCAGCTATACCATCTATTTTTTTATCAATTCTTATTTCATCTATTTTTTTAATCAAGTTAGCTTTATTTACTTCAAAAGGTATTTCTCTAATTAAAATTTGCTCTTTAGTTTTTTCTTTTGTAAATTCTGTTTTAGCACCTACAATTATTCTTCCGCGTCCTTTTTTATAGGCATCTCTTAAACCATTTTTTCCAGATGCTATTCCACCTGTTGGAAAGTCTGGACCTTTTATTATATCTAAAATACTATCTAAATAACAATTCGGGCTGTCAATTCTTTTTATTGTAGCATCAATTACTTCGCCTAAATTATGAGGTGGTATATTAGTAGCGTATCCAGCACTTATTCCAGTTGAACCATTAACTAAAAGATTAGGAAATTTTGCTGGTAATACAGTTGGTTCTAAAATAGTATCATCATAGTTTGGAGCCCATAAAACAGTTTGTTTGTCAATATCTTTTAATAGCTCATTACTTATTTTAGATAATCTTGCTTCTGTATAACGCATAGCGGCTGGTCCATCACCATCAATTGAACCATTGTTTCCTTGAACATCTATTAATAATCCATTTTGTTTCCACCATTGTCCCATTCTTATCATAGCTTCATAAATACTAGAATCACCATGAGGATGATATTTACCCATAATATCTCCAACTATTCTAGCACTTTTTTTATAAGCTTTATCATAAGTATAACCTGATTGATACATTCCATATAAAATTCTTCTTTGAACTGGTTTTAAACCATCTCTTACATCAGGTAGGGCCCTATCTTGGATTATCTCTTTCGCATATTTACCAAAACTTTCGCCCATAATGTCTTCTAGGGTATAATCATATATTTTTTTTAATACTTCATTTGTTTCCACTTAATCACCTACTTTATATTGCATAGTTATCTTCTAATGAAAATTCAACGTTTTCTTCAATCCATTCTTTTCTAGGTTCTACTTTATCTCCCATTAAAACACTTACTCTTTTTTCAGCTAAAGCAGCATCTTGAATACTTACTTTAATCATACTTCTATTAGTTGGATCCATAGTTGTTTCCCAAAGTTGATCACTATTCATTTCTCCTAAACCTTTATATCTTTGTAAAGTATTTATTTTATGATTTTTTCTTAATTGATTTAAATCATCATCACTCCAAGCATAGTAAATTTTTTTATTTATAGTTGCCTTATATAATGGAGGTCTAGCAATAAAAAGTTTACCAGCTTCAATTAATGGTTTCATATAACGATAGAAAAATGTTAATAATAAAATTTGAATATGAGCACCATCAACATCGGCATCAGTCATAATAATAATTTTATCATAATTACATTCGTTTATATCAAAATCACTTCCAACTCCAGCTCCGACAGTATAAATAATTGTATTTATTTCTTCGTTTTTTAATATTTCTTCTAATCTAGTTTTTTCAGCATTTATTACTTTTCCTTTTAGTGGTAAAATGGCTTGATATTTTTTATCACGTCCTAATTTAGCTGAACCACCAGCTGAATCTCCTTCGACTAAAAATAGTTCATTTTTTTTAGGGTCTTTCTTTTGAGCAGGAGTTAATTTTCCTGATAAGGCTCTTTCTTTTTTTCCCTTATCTTTACCGTTTCTTGCTTCATCTCTAGCTTTTCTAGCAGCTTCTCTAACAGTTTTACTTTTTACCATTTTTTCTAGTATTTTTGAAGCTATTTCTTTGTTTTCTTCTAAAAAGAATTGTAATTTTTCAGTTACTATACTTTCAACTGCTGTTCTAGCTTCAGGTGTTCCTAGTTTACCTTTAGTTTGTCCTTCAAATTGTAATAGTACTTCAGGTACTTTTAAACTTATAATAGCTGTTAAGCCTTCTCTTGTATCATTTCCTTCAAAGTTTTTATCTTTTGCTTTTAAATACCCATTGTTTTTAGCGTATTCATTAAATACTTTAGTGAATGCTGTTTTAAATCCAACTTCATGAGTACCACCATCAGCTGTTTTTACATTATTAACAAATGAAATTAAGTTTTCAGCATAAGTTTCGGTATATTGAAATGCAACTTCGACATCTATTTTATCTTTAACACCTTCAAATGCGACTACTTTATGTAATCCTTTTTTATCATCGTTTAAATATTCAACAAATGCTTTTAAACCATGTTCATAATTAAATACTTCTTTTTTATTATCTTTTACATCTTCTACTTCAACTGTTAAACCTTTTAATAAAAAAGCACTTTCTTGCATTCTTTCACATATGGTAATAAATGAAAATGTTGTAGTTGAAAAAATTGCATCATCAGGCATGAATGTTACTTTAGTACCATGACGATTAGTTTTTCCTAATCTTTTTAATGGTATAGCTGTTTTCCCACCATCAGTAAATTTAATATAGTATTCATATCCATCACGTTTAATTATAACTTCTAAATATTTACTTAAAGCATTTACAACACTTGCGCCTACTCCATGAAGTCCACCAGATACTTTGTAACTACCTTCTTCAAATTTACCACCAGCATGTAAGACAGTATATATTACTTCTGGAGTTGACATACCACTGGAGTGCATACCAGTTGGTACACCTCTACCTTCATCTTCTACAGTAACACTTGAGTTTTCATTTATTGTTATTTTTATTTTGTTACCATAACCATTTATTACTTCATCAATAGCATTGTCAACTAATTCCCATACAAGATGATGCAATCCCCTTTTATCAGTTGATCCTATATACATACCAGGTCTTTTTCTTACTGCTTCTAGACCTTCTAGTATTTTAATTGAGTTTTCATCATAATTCATTGTTTCACCTTACCTTTTGTTTAGTCCTTATTAATTATAACAATAATTTTATAAATTGTAAAATAAAAATAACTTTTTATTGCTATTTCTAATTATAAAGTAAATGATATTTTAAAATAAAAGTTTGTTTTATTCATTAATTATTACTTCATTATAAAATAAAAAACGTTACATAGTAACGAATTTATTTAACGAGTTATAACTTATGATTTTGAGATTGTTATAACTGGGCGGACACCGTAACTGGCCCCCCTTTCACTAAAATTACCACAGCTTTGATCCTTATCAAGTATACCATCAAAAGCTACTAAAAACGACCATTTTTCGCAAGTAGGTGCCATTTGAGTAGCATTCAAATTCATTTGTTGAACTTCATTTTTACCATCTAATTCAAAATAATTCAATTGACTATTTTTTCCCTCCTCCGTAGATGTCCAATATCCATCGGTTCCACTATCAGCTTTATCACATCCATAACTTGTACAATCTTTTGTATAATCAAATAACCATGCATATTTACTTGTTCCAATTCCTGATAATTCACTTCCTTCAAAATAGAAAGTATTAACTGTTGATGATGAACTCCAATTTGAATCACCATTTGTTGATGATGTTATACTCCATATTTCATCTGCTGTTATTAATCTAGCTGTATTTTTTGCTTCATTTAACCAATTTGATACATCACTAGTTAACTTTGCATTTGCATCATTCCATGCAACATTATTATATGTTGTATTATGGTCTAATAATAAATTTATAGTTGAATTATTATCTTCTATTACATACCATTTCATACATCCAGTTTTATTTTCATTTAAACTATTACTTGCTGTATAATTGGAACAATCTTTTTCTTCAGTTTCTGGATTATAATATACTACATCTCCTACATTGTAAGGTATTATTTCTTTTGTTATATCTGTATCTCCTACTTTATATTGTCCATATATTATTTGTCCAAATATATCACTTATTGATACATCGTTTGTTGGTAGTTTACTCATATTTTCTGATAAGCTTATTTTTATGTAAGCTTTTTTAGTTTCTTTTGCTTTTAATTCATCTCCTAATGTTATTTCTGTATTATCCTGATATTTCATTTCAGCTATTAAATTACCTTTTACTAATTGTTCATCCATTTCTTTAGGAGAACTACTACTCTTCATTTGAGTTGCTTTAATATCATTATCATCAGAAGATTTTGATTCAACAATTCCTTCTATACCTGTATAAGTAAACTTATTTTTATCTGGATATGTTACACTTGTTACCTTGGCATCTA
>JAHZGA010000016.1 GCA_019421005.1 bacterium
TTTATTTATAAGAAAACCTCTAGAAAAAATCTAGGGGTTTGTCTACACTCTGAAGTTATTATTATATAATAATAATGACTTGCTTCCTATTGATGTTGATTTTGTTGAAAAAATTAATATTTTAAATAAAAAGACTGGTATAAATATTAATGGAATTGATACTGTTGTTGGAGATTTTATTGATATTGTTGGATTGGATAGAATATCAATATTGTTTTTTGAAGGATGTTATAATTGGAATTGTGGTAAAGCTTGCAAATTTTGTGATCTTCATCCAAAACGAAAATGTGATGCTGTTATAAGACCTACAACTAATCGTTTATTTTATTATAATAATAATGTTAAAATTTGGTGGAATGCAATACGAGAAAAATATTTTGCTGGTATTAAGTTTTCCTTGGAAGAAATATTGAAATATTTTAATAATACTCATTGCCATATATTCTTTATGTCTGGGAATTTGCCTTTATTGGAAGATATATGGGATGTTAGTGAAGATTTGATAAGTTTTGTTTCAAAATTTGTTAATTTGAACAAGTTTGATACATATCTCAATATTGCTCCACATGATAGTGTTGAAAGGTTAAAAAGAATTAAAGCTTATGGTATAAAGCAAGTGCAATATAATCTAGAAATCGCAAATAAAATTCTTTTTGAAGAAACATGTCCTGGTAAATTAAAATATGATGTTTTTGTAAAGAAACTTGTTGAAGCGGTTTCTATTATGGGAAGAGGAAATGTTAGAAGCAATTTCGTTTTTGGATTACAAGATAAAGAAGAATTAATAAATGAAATTAAAAAATTCGCATCATATGGAATAGTGGCTGATTATAGTGTATTCCAACCCAAAAATAATACGCCTTTCCAAAATAAAGAAGCACCAGATTTTGATGATGTGCTGGATTTTTCCGAAAAACTAACTGATATATATTATGAGTATAAATTTAAACCAATTTTTTGTTCGTTAAGCAGCAGATCGAGTATAGTTAATGAAATATATGAAGATAGATATAAAAACGATATTTAATAAGAATATTAGGTTTGTTGAATATTCTAGATCTGGAGTTGTATATTATATTCAGGATTTGAATGTTTTAAATGAATTATATAAAAATGGGTGGAAATATAATTTTTGTGAAAAAGGCTTTAGAATAATACCTCCTTCAATAACTGTTTGTGATATATGTGAGTGTAAGAAAGTTGAACAATATGGAAATGTAATTTTAAATTTGGCGTATTATAAATTTTTACAATTGCTGATTGAAAATGGGAAATTGTCAAATTATATTCATTCTATTATTAATGATAAAAAAATATTCTATAATAATTTTTGTTTTCATATTTCAAACGGTCCTATACTAGAAACTGAAATAAAAATTGAGGGAAGTGATAGAAGAGTTGAAAATTTAAAACGCGATATGCTATTAAAATTTATTAAAACTGATCAATATATTGATTTATATAATGAATGTAAAAAAATGATTAAAAAAAATGTCCTTTTTTCAAAAGAAGTACAACAAAATAAAACCATTTTAGATTTTTATGCAATGTTAATTAAAAAAAATTCTCTAATAAGAAAAATAGATATTAACAAACAAAAATATATGATTGATATGTCAATGTTAAATATTGAAAACTATGATTTAATTTTGTTTATCCCGTTTGGGTGTTATAAATTTATTAATTTATTTACTTCAATTGATAATTATAAAAAAATGATGTTTATGGAATTTCACATTGATAAAGACAAACCATACATTCATAGATTGTTTTATCAAAACATGTGTGGGAAAAAAGTTTTAATTATTGATAGCGTTTATTCTGGTAAAACTTTGTTAAATGCTAAAGCTTTGGTTGAAAAAGAAGGTGGCATTCCGACACTTTTAGGCGTTTATCCTAAAAGCAAAAGTGTTTTAAATAAACTTGATTATGCCTTAATATTAGATAAGGTTTATGATTGCAAAAAATTAGTTAATAATATAAATTTCGAGAAGATTTATGTTGAAACATTTAGGAGGATAATTGGTGATTATGGCAAAGATTGAAAAACAAGTAAAATGCAAGATTAATAATTTTGATTACATTTCAAAAAGATTAGTTGAAATAGAAGCAATTTTTATTGGAGGTTTTATGGAGAGGACTATTAGATATGATAGTGATGATCTCAAATATTCAAATAATGGTTTGTTCATCAGAACCAAAAATGGTATAAAAAATGTTGTGACTTTGAAAGAAATCCCTGATGATGTTTTTAATACCTCCCTCAAGAGAATTACAACCGAAATTGAGGTTGATGATATAAATAAAATTGGATATATACTTGAGAAAATAGGTCTTACAAAAAAATTTATTATGGAAAAATATCGTCTTTTTTTTAAGTATGATAATATGGATATTTTAATTGATGAATTACCTTTTGGAATTTATTTAGAAATCAAAGGTGAAGATAACGAAATTAGTAGAGTTACTAAACTTCTCAATATTGAAGATGATGCTTTAATAAAAACAACTTATTGGGATATTTATGATGAGATAAAGAAAGATAAAAAAGATGAAAATATAGTTTTTGAAACAAATCATATATTTAAAATAGCTACATATTTATAAGGAGGAGAAATTATGAAGTATTATTTTAAAGTTAAAGTAAACAATGATGTATTTGATGTTGGTATAAATAAACCAGAATTAATTTATGGAGCAACGGCAATAATTGTTAATAAAAAAATAGATGGTTATGCTATTAATCCAGTTACAAAAGAAAAAATGAAAATCTTTTATCGTAAGGTAAAAGAAAATAGATTTTTTGTTCCTTCACATAATAATAAAGATTACAAATATGCTATAAAAAATAGTTTACCACTTAAGCAAGTTGTAGCACCTTATTTTTATGGAAAAAATGAGGAAAAACTGAGAGATGATAAAGATACTCAAAGAAGATATAGTGTTGTTGGAATAATTAAACATTATAAAGAAGATATGTACTTATGTGAAGATGCAAGAGAAAGAAGTTGTAGAAGTTTTGTAATGGGTGGTATTGAAAATGGTGAAACACCTATTGATGCTTGTGTTAGAGAAACTTATGAAGAAACTGGTTACAATGATATTTCTATTGATTTTGTTAGTAATTTTAAAGTTGTAAATCATTTTTATGCTGGCTATAAAGGAGTAAATAGATACGCTTATTTAAATTTTGTTTATGGGTGTTTAAATAGCGATAGTCATAAAAAAATAGCAGATGAAGAAAACGCAAAACATATTGTTAAATGGGTAAAAAAAGAAGATTTAAAAAGGTTTATAAATATTGACTTAAATAAAATGGCACTTGATATTTTGCTTAATGGTGAGAAAGCATTTACAAAAGATGGTGTAATGATGACTAATGATTACAATAATGAAAAGAGTAGCAAAGAGGTTAGAGAAGATATTATTAATAAGTATTTAAATATACAGTAAATAACTCAATATTTTTAAAAATTAATAGAATTAAATTATAAATTGGAGAAAAGGATAAAATTATTATTGGATATTTTATAGAAAATTGGTATATGGCAAAAGTTAACAGATTAAAATAATATTTACTATTTTGCGGATGAATACTATAAGATGTTTCTGATTATAGAAATATCAATGAGGATGAAGAATGGTATGCAAAATAGAAATATTTGAGTGAAAAAGATATGGGATTAAATTTCTATATCTTTTTGTTGATAATTTATACTTAATTATATATAGATATAGAATGATAAAAAATATGGATGGTGTTAAAGTAGCAATGTATAAATTTAAGTATAAAATTGAACGATGTTTCATAGTAAATTTAAAAATTTTACGAGAAAATTACGTGTTGTATCAATTATAAAGCTACTTAATATGGTTTAAATGAGTATTGCGAAAATAAATGAAAAGTATTAATAAAGGGTTTAAAAAATAACACTTATACAATTATAATAAGAGAATATAAAAATAATCAATGAGGTTGTCTTAAAATCAAAAAAACAATTGAAAATTGTCGAAATATATGCTATGATTATTAAAGGTAGGTGATACGATGGATGATAAAGAATTACTAATTATATTAATTGCAATTTCTCTAGCAACAATTATTATAATAGTAGCCATTTTAAATGGTATGCAAAATCGTAAAAAGAAAAAATATCGCCAAAAGATAGAAAAATTAGAAATTGAAAAAAATCAATTAGAAAGCAATCAAATCGCTCCACATTTAGAAAAAGTTGAACCTATTATAAAAAATGAAAAACTAGAAACAATGTATAATGGTTGGAAAGATAGATTAGATAGTATTAAAAATAAACAATTTCCTAAAATAACTGATATGTTATTAGAAGCAGACTATAATTTAAATCAAACTGATTATAAAGCAACAACTTATAAAATAGCTCAATTGGAACTTGAATTATACCGTGTTAAAACTAATATAGATTTTTTATTAAATGAAATAAAATCCATTACCGATAGTGAAGAAAAAAATCGTAATATAATAACTAAATTAAAAACAAAATACCGAGAATTATTTGAAAAATTTTCTAAAACAAGAGGAAATTTTAGAGATTTAGATGATAAAGTTGCAATGCAATTTGATACGGTATCTAAAAGTTTTGAAGCATTTGAAGTTGCAATGGAAAAAAATCTATATGAAGAAGTAAATCAAATTATTAAATCAATCGATGATATGCTAAATTATTTAGAAATAGTTTTAGATGAATTACCATCAATTTTAATTTTAGCTGAAGATATTTTACCTAAAAGATTAGAAGAAGCTGATATTATTTATCAGGAAATGAAACAACAAAATTATCCATTAGATTATTTAAATGTTGAATACAATATTACTGAAGCAAAGAAAAAAATTGCTGATGTACTAGATAGAAGTAGACTATTAAATTTAGAAGATTGTGCTTTTGAATTAAAAGTCTTATTAGAATATTTTGATGGCTTATTTAATGATTTTGAAAAAGAAAAAATTGATCGTGCAAATTACGAAGAAATTAACAATTCTTTTAAAATAAGATTAGATAAAATAAATAAATTGGTTGCTGATATATTCAGTCAAATGAAACAATTAAAAAGTTTATATGACTTAAAAGATGAAGATATAGAACTTTTAAAATTAATAAAAGAAGAATTAGAAAAATTAAATAAAGATTATGAACTATTACAAGAATATATGAATAAAAAAACATTTGCTTATTCAAAATTAACCAAAGAAGTAGAAAACTTGGTTATTAATTTAGCAAATATTGAAGATAAATTAGATGCAACTATTAATTCAATCGGAAGTTTAAGAGATGATGAATTAAGAGCACGTCAACAATTAGATGAAATAAAATTGATTTTAAAAGACGCTAAAGGGAAAATTAAAGACTATAACTTACCAATAATTCCTAAATCATATTATGTTGAAGTAAGTGAAGCTAAAGAAGCAATTAAAGAAATAATTATAGAACTTGATAAGAAACCAATTAATATAAATGTTTTAAACACAAGAGTTGATACAGCACGTGATTTAGCTTTAAAACTATTTACTAAAACTAAAGAAATGATGAAAACTGCTATGTTTGCTGAAATGGCTATAGTATATGGTAATCGTTATCGAAGTACCTTTGAACAATTAGATAAATACTTAAATTATGCGGAAATGTTATTTTATAAAGGTGAATATAAAAAATCTTTAGAATTGACAATTAATCATCTAAATAAAGTAGAACCAGGGATATATGATAAACTATTAAGTTTTTATAGTAATTAAACTGTGAAGTTAAAATTTCACAGTTTTTCATTTAAATTCCAAATGTTTTCAGAAACTATAATAGCGTTTTTATCTAATGAGTTAATTAACTTAACAACATCTTTTCTTTTTTTTCTTTTAATTATAATCATTAGAATTATTTTATTATCATAATTTTCCCCTTTTAAAATAGTTACAATATGATTTTCTTTAATAAGAGTTTCTTTCAAAATTAAAGCTATATTTTTATCAACAACAGTAAATAACATATTATTCCCCATTGCAACTTTTTCTTCAATGATACTACCTATATAAGAACCTATAAATGAACCTAAAGCAAAAAATAATATTTTAAGATAATCTCCTTTAATATTAACAATAACTGCTCCAGTTACAAAAATCCAAACTAAAGCAATGATGAAATTTAAAATTGCACCTAAAAATTTTTTCCCATTTGCAACAATTATTAACCTCAAAGTTGAAAGTGTATTTTCAATAATCTTTGATAAAAAAATAAGTCCATATAAAACCATAGTATCAACCTCAACATTATTATGTGTTGGAAAATAAAAAAAATGCTTTAAAAAGCATTTTTAGCTTGAAGTTTCAATTGATTTATTATAATCTTTTTTTAATTTATTATCATTTATTTTTAAATTATAATCTTCTCTAATTTCAGCCCAAGTAGTAGTTTCGATATTTTTGTCATTGTCTTTTTTCTCTTCAACTAATGAATCAATAATAGTGTCTTTAACATCTTTTAATTTTGGTTTTTCTTTTTGACTAACTCTTAAAATAATATGATATCCATATTCACTTTTAACAGGTTCTTTAGTGTATTCACCATCTTTTAAACTGTTTGTAGCTTCCCAAAATTCACTGACAACATCTTCTTTAGTGAAGTTAGAAAATAATCCACCTTCGCTCGCAGTGCCTTCATCATCAGAATATTTTTTAGCTAATTTTTCAAAATCTTCACCTTTATTTAATTTTTCAATTAATTTATTAGCTTCTTCTTTAGCTTTGTTTTCAGCTTTAGTAACTTCTTCATCACTCATATCATCATTAGTATCAGGCTTAATTAAAATGTGTTTAGCAGTCATTTCACCAGTAATTTCATCATCATAATATTTTTGAATTTCATCTTCTTTAATACTTTTTTTCAAATACTTATCAACAACTTTAGATTTCTTTTCAGTAACAATTAATTCATCAAGTAAAGCTTTTTCATTTTTATATCCAGCTTGTTTTAAAACTGTGTTAAAATCCATTTTATATTGAGTATATTGAGCTTTAATTTGTTCTAATTGTTTATTAGCTGCATCTTTAATTTCATCAGTTGTTTTAATTTCTTTATTTGCAATATAAGTATCAATCATATTAGTTAAAATAGTTGAACCGCTTTTTGATTTTAATTCATCATATAAGTCATTCGCACTTATTTTATATCCTTTGATTGAGGAAACAACTTCTTCACCATTTTTTAATTCAACTTTGCCACAACCAGCCATTGTTAAGACACTTAAACATAAAATACCACATAATATTTTCTTTTTCATATATTCTCCTCTCATCTTTATTATCATATCAAAAAAATAAAAAAAACACAATAATTTTAGTTATAAGTATTCACATATTATTGAAAATTCCATAAAATAATGTGAAAAGACAAAAAGGAGGAATGATTTTATGTGTAATACCGGTGTATCTGGTGCAGCAATAGTATTAGTATTATTTATTCTTTTAATAATCATACTTGGGGCTTATATTTAAGTCTTGAAAAGGAGGTGCGTTATGGCTTGCTCAAAAAATTGTGATAATAACTGTGAAACAGTTGTAAAACCTAATAGAGGTGGCAGTAACTATTTAATAATAGTAGTGTTATATATCTTATTAGCAATTATACTAGGTTCATTAATAGTATACTAAAAGAGGAAAAACCTCTTTTTTTAATATATTTATAAAAAAGTATCATAATATAAATGGTGATATTATGTACTATATAAACTGTTTTTTTATCTATTCTATTATTGGACACTTTATAGAAGGTTTCTTTTATCAAAATGGAAAGAGTGGTATTTTTTATGGCTTTTATACTCCAATATATGGAATAGGTGTTATTATTATAATTCTTATTAATAATTTAATAAGTAAATTAAAAATTAAAAAAATATTTAAAGTGATTTTATTATTTTTAACTTGTTCAATTATTTTAACTATAATGGAATATATTGGAGGAAAATTAATCGAAGAAATATTTAATATAACATTCTGGGATTATAGTAATTTAAAATTCAATATTGGAAAGTATACAGCTTTAGAAATGTCTTTAGTATGGGGATTTACATCATTAATACTTATTTATTTTGTTAAACCATTATTAGATAAATTTATAAATAAAATTCCTAAATTTTTTTCTATATCTTTGATAGTTTTATTTATAATAGATGTTGTTTTAACAACTATTACGAAACTATAATGTAATTTATTTGACCAAAATATAAAAATATTATAAAATTAAAATGAATTACTAAAAGAAGGAAAAATACTATGTTAGAAAGCATGTTTACTGAAAAAGAAATGAAAGAAGTAATAAAAGAAAAATATAATATTGAAGTAATTGATTTAGAAAAAATCAATAGAGGTTCTGCTTCAATTACCAAGATTATTACTAAAGATAAAAATTATATACTTAAAGAATTTCAAGATAAATATGATAAAGAATTTATAATAAAAGAAATAAATATAATTAATTTTTTAAAAAAAAGAAATATCAAAGTACCAAAATATATTTCATGTAAGAATGGTAAATATTATTTTTTTCATAATAGAAGAGTAGTTATAATGCAAGAATTTATAGAAGGATATACTATTAATAATAATAATGGTACTCATAATCAAATTATTGAATCAGCAAAATATTTAGGATTAATAATAAAAGAATTAGAAAACTATGAAAAGTTATATAGTTGGAATATAAATGAATGGTTTAATAATAAATATTTAACTGATGCAATAATGAAGCATAAAGAATTATTAAAATATTTTGATGAAAATAAACATTATGACTGGGTAAAAAAAGATATAGAAGATAAAATACAAATAGCGTTATCATTAACTAATAATATTAATCAATTTAAAAATATTGATAAAATTACATATAAAAATTCCCATGGTGATTATAGTATCCAACAATTTATATATAAAGATGGAAAAATAAATGCTATATTAGATTTTATTTCATCCGCATATTTACCTATATGTTGGGAAGTGATTAGATCTTATAGTTATATTGCTCCTGAATGTAAAGAAGGAAATATGAACATTAAAACATTGACTGAATATGTTAAGGAATTTACTAACTATGTAACATTAAATGAATTTGACTTAAAATATATGCCCTATATTTATTTAGTTCAAATTTTAAACAGTACATATGGATATAAACAATATTTAAAAGAAGATAATGATAAAATATTGAATTTTGCTAAACAAAGAACAAATTTTGTAAGATGGTTATATAAACATGCTGAAGAACTATCTTTAGAATTAACAAAACTTATAAAAGAAAATATTTAAAAAATTATTAAAAGTAATTTTTTTTATTAAGTAAAAATATAACAATAGAGAAATTAAATTATTATTTATTAAAAATTAAAATAATTTTTTTATCCAAAACTATTTACAAATATCTAATAAAAGAGTAAAATAATGGTATGTAGTGGTGAATAGTGGAGAGAAGTGGGTGATTTCTATGTTTATGGGAGAATATCATTGCAACTTAGATGATAAAGGAAGATTAATAATTCCAGCTAAACTAAGAAATGATTTAGGAAACAACTTTGTTGTAACAAGAGGTTTAGATAATTGCCTATTCATTTATCCTAATGGCGAATGGAACAATATAATATCCAAATATAAAGAACTTCCTAACACTAAAGATGCCCGTAATTTTATGCGTTTTTTCTTATCAGGCGCGGCTACAAGTGATTTTGATAAACAAGGTCGAATTAATATTCCATCACCATTAATGAGTTATGCCGATTTAAAAAAAGAATGTGTTATAATTGGTGTTAATGAAAGAATTGAAATATGGGATTGTGAAAAATGGAATAACTTTATTGATGAAAACGAAGATCAATTATCTGATATTGCTGATAAATTATTTGCTTCAAATTTATAGGAGGTTTTATGCATAAAAGTGTTTTATTAGATGAAAGTTTAGAATATTTAAATTTGAAGGAAGAAAGTATTATTGTTGATTGCACTTTAGGATATGGAGGACATAGTAGCCATATTTTAGAAAAGATAAAAAGGGGTTTTCTTTTCGCCTTTGATCAAGACTTACAAGCAATCAAATATAGCGAAGAACGCTTAAAAAAAATAAATTCTAATTATGAGATAATCTATAGTAATTTTACTAACTTAAAAGAAGAATTAAACAAAAGAAACATTACTAAAGTTGATGGAATTTTATATGATTTAGGTGTATCTAGTCCACAACTTGATGAAATAGATAGAGGATTTAGTTTTCATGGGGATGCTACTTTAGATATGCGTATGGATCAAAATAATAAAAAAACAGCTAAAGATGTTGTTAATAACTACATTTTAGAAGAACTAACAACTATTTTTTTTAACTATGGTGAAGAAAAATACGCAAGAAAAATTGCTAGTAATATAGTGAAATATAGAGAAAATAATCCTATAAACACAACTTTAGAACTAGTTGAAATAATTAAAAATAGCGTACCTGAAAAATATAAAAGAGAAAAACATCCAGCTAGAAAGGTTTTCCAAGCAATTAGAATTGAAGTTAATGATGAATTAAATGTTTTTGAAAAAAGTCTATATCAAGCATTAGACCTACTTAAAATAAATGGACGTATTTGTGTAATAACATTTCATTCTCTAGAAGATAGCATTTGTAAAAAAGTATTTAATAAAGTTGCTAAAATAGATGATAACTTAAAACATTTACCAGTAATACCTAATGAATATTTACCTAAATTTAAAATTATTGCTAATGTTTTACCAAGTGATATAGAAATAAAAGAAAATAAAAGATCGCGAAGTGCACGATTAAGAGTGATAGAAAGAATAAGGGATTAAAATGGCTAGAAAAAAAACAAGAAAATTAAGAATAACTAAAGGTGAAAGATTACTATATGTTGGAGGCTTTATGGCTTTTGTAATGGCTATAATGATTCAAATTTTTTGTGGTGCCTCAATCGGTAACTTAAAAATGAAAGTTGAAAAACTTAACTATGAAATAAATAATCAAAACAAAACAAATGAAAGTTTAACTATGAAAGTAAATGAACTAACTGCTTTTGACAAAGTAAAAGATGTTGTCAAGGATATGGGTTTAGCGTATAATAATGACAATATTATAATTGTTGGCGAATAGAGGTGTTATAAATGAAAACAAGAAATAAATCAAAAACTTGGATGTTTCCTAAAATCGTTTTTGCTTTTTTTCTTGTTTTTATTATACTCTTATTCGCTCAATATTTATATTTATCACTATTTCCTAATATTTATGGCATTAACATGAAAAAATTTGCTGAAAGTAGAAACATGTATAAAAGTACTTTATATGCTAGAAGAGGAAATATATATGACAAAGATAAAAATGTTCTTGCTCTTAATGTTACTTCTTATACCGTCATAGCATATTTAGATAAAAATAGAATCGAATATGAAGATGACCCTCAACATGTTGTAGATGTTGAAAAAACTGCTAAAACATTAAGTCCAATCTTAAACATGAGTGAAGAATATTTAATTGAATTAATGAGCAAAAAAGTTTATCAAGTTGAACTAGGACCAGGTGGTAGAGGAATAAGTGAGCTAAAAAAAGATGAGATAGAAAACTTAAACTTACCAGGTATTAGTTTTATTGAAGACTACAAAAGATATTATCCTAATGGTGACTTTGCTTCATATGTTATTGGCTACGCTAAAGAAAGCACGGATAACAAAATAACTGGAGAATTAGGAATTGAATATAAATATGATTCAGAATTAAAAGGTAAAAATGGTTATATTGAATATCAACAAGATAGATATGGATATAAAATTCCAGATACTAAAGAATTAAAAAAAGATCCAGTTGATGGAGATGATATTTACTTAACAATTGACTCCAATATTCAAAGATTTGTTGAAAGTGCAGTTAAAGAAGGATATGAAAGATACAGTCCTAATTGGGTTGGATTAACTGTTATGGAAGCTAAAACAGGAAAAATTTTAGGAACTGCTAATTCACCTTCATTTGATCCTAACGTTAGAAATATTACTAACTATGAAAACTATTTAACATCATATGCATATGAACCAGGTTCAACAATGAAAACCTATACATATATGTGTACATTAGAAAAAGGAAATTATGATGGCTCTGCAACCTATAAATCAGGTTCAATTGATATCGGTGAAGACACTATCAATGACTGGAATAGAACTGGTTGGGGAACAGTAACTTTTGATAAAGGATATGAATACTCTAGTAATGTAGGAATTGCCAACTTAATGCTTAACTACTTAACAAAAGCAGAATATCGTGATTGCTTAAGTAAATATGGATTTGGACAAGTAACTGGAATTGAACTACCTAGAGAAGTAGCAGGAAGTATTGATTTTAACTATGATGTTGAATATGTAACTGCTGGATTTGGACAAGGAATAACAACAACTGCTATTCAACATTTACAAGCCTTAACAATGCTTGCAAACGATGGAAAAATGTTAAAACCACAAATAATTGATAAAATAGTTGACCCTAACACTAAAGAAGTTGTTTATAAAAGTAAAGTAAAAGCTAGTAAACAAATCGTAAGTAGTTCAACTGTACAAAAAATGCGTGATTTAATGTATAATACAGTTAATGGAACAGACCCTGGTACAACTGGAACTCTATATAAAATTGATGGGTATGATATAATAGGAAAAACGGGAACAGCTGAAATATATGATCAAAATACATATCAATATTTATCTGGAAATGATAACTACTACTTATTCTCATTTGCAGGAATGTTTCCTAAAGATGACCCTGAAATTATTATCTATGCTGTTATGGAAAAACCAACTTGGAATAAAAGTTATGGTATAGCTGAAGTTGTTAATAATGTCATTAAAAGTGTAGTTAAATATAAAAATATGTTTGTTCCTGAAAAAGAAAAAACAAAACAAGAAACATATGAAATAACATCTTATACTAATAAAAATCTTGAAGATGTAACTCAAAATTTAATTTCTAATAACATAAGTCCAATAGTAATAGGTAATGGTAAAAAAATTGTTAATCAATATCCTAAAGCTGGCACTAAAATAGTATCATATGATAAGGTATTCCTATTAACTAATGATAATAAAATAACTATGCCTAATTTAACAGGATATACAAGGTCAGATGCAATTGCTATTTTAGATTTACTAGGACTTCAATATGACATAGTAGGTTATGGAAATGTTGTTGATCAAAGTATTAAAAGTGATACGGTTATAACGAAAGGTAATAAAATTATTATCACTTTAGAAGACAATAATAATTTTAGTGGGTAATTTTTATGAGTAAAAAAATATTTACAACTATTATGAGTTCAAAACAAATAATTAATGTTTTACTAATTATTTCTGTTATCTTTTTAATAGGATGGATAAGCGTATCTATATATGTAGAAACTATTAATAAAAAAGTAATTAATAATAAAGTTAACAATATAATTAATGTATTAGAACATAGATATTATTCTAATTATCAAAAAAATACTATAGAATATGACTTTCCTTTAAAAGATAATTTAATTTTAAATGATATTCAAGGAAAAGCTTCAGTAAATGAAAAAGGTCAAATAACTTTAAAACTATATATTGATAATTACTGTGTTAATAAAAGTTATTTAGATAAATATTTTACCTTAAAAAGGACAACTTTAAATAAGTGTTTAATGTAAACTATTTGTAAGAAAAACTACGTTTATTGTAAAACAATTAAAAAAATGATATACTTATATATGATGTGAAGGTGATAACTTGATTAAAAAAATTATAAATCGAATAAAAAATTATAGCTTTAAAGAAAATTATTCAAAATTTAAACAACTTTCAAAAGCATATTTTCAAACCAATATATTATTTAGTTGCTTTGTAATAGCTGCGGTTATTAATGGTTGTTTATTAAGGGTTTTAACAGTAGGTAATTATTTTGCTGTTAAACCAATTTTAGCAGATTTAGCTGTAGTATTGATTTTTGGTTCATTTGGTTATTTTATAAAACCTAAAAATCAATTTAAATATTTTTTCACGTGGACAATTGTTTTCACAGTTATATGTGTAATTCATTCTATTTACTATAATAACTATGTTTCTTTCGCATCCCTATCACTTATTGGAACAGCAGGTCAATTAAATGGTATGGGAGAAGCTATAGTAGAAAATATCATGGAAATAAAAGACTTCTCATATATATGGGCAATTGTAATGATGATATTTGTTCATTCATCATTAAAAAGACGTGATTATTATGAAAAAGCAGGTAAAAAAGAACGAGGAAAAGTACGTGCTATAAATACATTAATTGCTGGTTTTATTGTTTTAGTTATCTTTGCCTCAACTTTAACAGTGGTTGATTTAGGAAGATTAGCAAAACAATGGAATAGGGAATATATTGTTATGAAATTTGGTATATATACTTATCAAATTAATGATATTATAGCTAGTTTGAAACCTCAAATAAGTCCTTTATTTGGATATGATAAAGCTGCTAAAGAATTTAGAGATTATTATGATAATAGAGATTATAAACATGAAGATAATAAATATACCAATATTTTTGAAGGAAAAAATGTAATTATGATTCATGCTGAAAGTATCCAACAATTTACTTTAAATGCTTCATTTAATGGAAAACCAGTTGCCCCTAATTTAAAAAAATTATCAACTGAAGGATTATATTTTTCTAATTTCTATGCTCAAGAAAGTGTTGGTACCAGCAGTGATAGTGAATTTACTTTAAATACATCTTTACTACCAGCATCTTCAGGAACTGTTTTTGTTAGTTATTGGAACCGTGATTATATAACTATTCCTAAATTACTAAAAGAAAAAGGATATTATACTTTTAGTATGCATGGTAATAATTGTGATTTCTGGAACCGTAAAACTGTTCATAAGCAATTTGGATATAATAAGTTCTATTGTTATACTGATGACTTTAACATCGATGAAACTATTGGACTTGGATTAGCTGATAAATCATTCTTTAAACAAGCTGTTCCTAAAATTAAAAAGATAAGTGAAAACCATGAGAAATTTTATGGAACAATGATTATGCTTACTAATCATACACCATTTACTGATATTGAAAATTATAGTGATTATGAAGTTGATTATAAATATGAAAAGGTAAATGAACAAACAGGAGAAAAAGAAACTGTAAGCGCTCCTTATTTAGAGGGAACTACTTTAGGTAGTTACTTTAAATCAGTTCATTATGCCGATGAAGCTTTAGGAGAGTTTATAAATAACCTTGATAAAGAAGGTTTACTTGATAATACAGTTATTCTAATTTATGGTGATCATGATGCTAAATTAAAGAAAAAAGAATATGTAAGATATTATAATTATGATTATGAAACAGATACTGTCAAAGATGAAAGTGATCCAGATTATGTTGATGTTGATTATTATAAATATGAATTAAATAGAAAAGTACCACTTATAATATGGACTAAAGACAAAGTTTATCAAGATGAAGTTAAAGAAGTTATGGGAATGTATGATATATTACCTACATTTGGTAATATGTTAGGAATTTCTAGTCCATATCAATTAGGTCATGATATATTTAATACGAAAAATAATATTGTAGTATTCCCAGATGGTAATTGGTTAACCGATAAAATGTATTATAATAGTCAAAAAGAAGAGAGTATGAATTTGGATAATAGTCCTATAAGTGATGATTATGTTGCTAAAAATAGTGAATATGCTAGTAAAATGATTAACATTTCTAATAACATTATTGTTTATGATTTGATTGCTAAAACGAATGAAACTCAAAATTTGATTAATAAATATAATAAGTAGGAGGGAAATTATGAAGAAACGTAAAATCAGTAAAAAAAAGATAATTAAATTCTTCTTAATGCTAGTTTTAATAGTTGTTTTAATAGCAGGAATTTTAAAATATTTTAACAATGATAAACCAGTTAAAAAGAAAGTTAAAGTTGAAGATGAAATAAAAGAATATGGTTATAAAATGGATGATAATGAAACCGCATATTTTAAAAGTTTATTTAAAAAACTTAAAACAACTTTAGAAAGCAAAGAAGTTGATGAGGATGAATATGCTAAATTAGTTAGTCAATTATTCCTAGCAGATTTCTTTAATCTAGATAATAAACTTAGTAAAAATGATGTTGGTGGTGTTCAATTTGTTTACGCTGATTTCCAAAGTGATTTTGAAAAACTTGCTAAAGAGGGAATTTATGATATAGTTGTTAACAAAGATAGTGGAGCAACATCCAGTGTTGATTTACCTAATGTTACTTCTGTTGAGGTAGTTAATTTAGAACATATAAGCCATAGTTATTTAGATAAAACTGATGATGATGCTATTAAAGTTGATTTGAATATAACTTATAAAGAAGATTTAGATTATCAAAAAACAACGAGTTTAATATTGGTACACAGTGATAAAAAATTAGAAATTGTTGAGATGAGTGAACAATAAAAATAATGAATAAATTATATATTGTTAGACACGGACAGACAGATTGGAATGTTAAAAAATTATTACAAGGTTCTACTGACATTGAATTAAATGAAATGGGAATTAAACAAGCAAAAGAACTTTCAAAAAAATTAGATTTAAGTCAAATTGATATTTGTTTTTGCTCCCCTTTAAAGAGAGCAAGACAAACAGCTAATATTCTACTTCAAGATAAAGTTAAAGTAATTTATGATGATATGATAGTAGAAAGAGGTTTTGGAAATTATGAGGGAAAACCAATAAACTTTGATTTAATTGTTCCCCAATGGAATTATAAATTAAATGATAACTCTAATAACATAGAGAGTATTCAAGATTGTCTATTAAGAGCAAAAAAATTTATAGATAAAGTAAAAGAAAATTATCCCAATAAAGCGATTTTAATAATTTCCCATGGAAGTTTTATTAAAGCCCTTCATTTCAATTTAATTGGTTATAATGAAAATACTGATTTTCTATCATTCAATCCTGAAAACTCTGTTCTTTATGAATATGAAATATAAAAAAAATGAGCTTTAAAGGCTCATTTTTAAGTTACTTTATAATATCAGCATAAAAATTATTAATAAATGATTTGTAAGCTAATTTTTCTTCTTTTAAAGGAAAAGCTTTAAACTTATAATTAGGATCTTTAGAAAGAATAATTTTTTTAAGCAATATTTCTAAAAAATAAGGGTTTCTAACTAATATAGGGCCAAGTAAATATGTTCCATAGAAATTTTTATATAAAACTCCTTCTTTTTTACTATTAGGTGATGATCCTATTCCTTTAACAACAGTGAACATAGTATGTTTGTTTTCTTGCATGATACTAAATTGATTTTGAAAACCAATAACAGGTTTATCTAGAAAAACTAAATTAAAAATACTTTCATCAATTAATCTAAAATTTTCATGTTTAACACGATAATTAAAAATATTTAAACATTTTGTTTTTTTATTATTTACATCACTTATATATTTACCAAATAAATCTATACTATTTCCAGTGGCAAGTAAAAACTTGTCATTTTCAATATAATCTTTTATTTGTTCTTTATATTTTAATAAATCTTTAAGAGCAATTTTTTGATTTTCTTCTGTACCAGAACCAATATAAATAAAATCAAAATCATTAAAATTAATCTTATCATTAACAGTTAAAAAATGTATTTCAACTTTAATATTCATGCTTTCTAATGTATTTTTAAGTATCTTTATATTTCCACTTTCACCATATAAATTTAATAAATCATAATATAAATAACCTATTTTTATTTTCATAATTCAGCACCTTCTTTAATTAACATCTTTTTCAATATTTTTTCAGCATCAAAATATAACATACAATAAACTTTTCCAATTTTTTTCTCTTTAATTGTTTCTAACATTTTATCAATATCAAAAACTGTTACAACTTTTTTTGGATCAATTCCAGCAATTTTTAAACGTACTAGTAAATCGTTTGAAAATGGTCCAACACAAATAATTCTTTTAACTGAATCATTGTTTAAACTTTCAAAATTAATATCATATAACCATGATAAATCTTTTAGGTTGTATCTTCCACTTATTCTAGTAAATCCTAAAACAACTGTTTTCTTTTCTGGTTGTTTTTTAATATACGCTAAAGACTGATTATAAGAAACAGGAGTTTCATTTTTACTTAATAATAAAGTTCCATCAATATTATCTAATTTAAAAGTATTAAATCTTTTAACTTTTAAAGATAGATTATCAAATGTTTCTAACATTATCTTACTATCAATATTAGTAAGTTTTCCCATAGTATAACATGCTGTTAAGTTATATACGTTGTAAATAGCGTCATTAGGCATTTTTATAACATCTTTTCCAATTTTAAAGCTACTTTCATCAATCATTTTAGCTTCATAGTTTGGATTAACTCTTTTAAAATCACCCTTTGGACAAGAATAAGATCCTAAATTACCATAATGAATATAATTAAATTTTAACTTTTCATGACAAATAGGACAATATGCTAAATCTAAATTATTAGGTATTTCTTTAGTTGAAAATTTAGTTTTGGCTAAACCATAAAAAGTATTGTTACTATGATTTAAACTAAATTTATTAACAATTGGATCATCTGCATTTAAAACAAGATGAATGTCGTCAGTAATGCTTTTGTTAATTTCATTAAAAACAATATCAAAATGTCCATTTCTCGCTAATTGATCTCTTGATAAATTACTAATAATAAAATAATTTGGATGAATATATTTAAATAATTTTTTAACATATCTTTCATCAATTTCTAAAACTAAAACATCACTTTTAATTTTTCCATTTAATTTAGAATTATCAATTAAAACACTTAATGCACCTGGCAATAAATTAGATCCTTTAACATTGTGTCCAACTTTATATCCAGCTTTTTCATACATTTGAGTTAATGTACCAGAAATACTTGTTTTACCAGTTGTTCCTGTCACACATATAGTTATTTTTGGTAATTTAAAATATTTTAAAATATTCTTATTTAACTTAAGAGCAAGATCACCTGGAAGGGAAGTACCACGACCTTTTAATTTTAATAATTTTTGAATTGGTTTAACAATTAATAATGTAATATAACCCATAAAACACACCTCTTTCATAAGTGATTATATCATTTATACTTTGAAAAGTAAATTAAAAATTAAGAACACTAAAAAAATAGTTCTAAATAATTCTAGTTTTGTCGAAACTAAAGCATAATTTATTTAGCTATGGTATAGTACTTAAAAAGAGGGGTGAAAATGTGTTTGATATTGATATATTTTATTCTAATGATACTTTAAATGTAAGTATTGAAGGTGTTATTAACAAGAATAACATTAATCAAATAAAAAAAAGGCTTTATTATATTATCACTGAATATGGTATAGATAATATTGTTATTGACCTTAAAAATACAATTAATGTTGATTCTAAAGAATTAGCCAAATTTTTAAGTGAATATGATCATACATATGGTGGCAATTTAGTAATAGTTGATAAATAATTCCCTAGTTTACTAGGTTTTTTTAAATTAAAAAAAGACTAAAAGGTCTTTTATAAAACATGATAATTAGAATCTGTATATTTGTTACCAAAAGAATTATTATTTAAACTATTTTCTAAACGACTAACTCTTTTTTCCAAATTATTTAATTGTCTTTTGATATTCATTAAATCATCATCTTGATTATTATTAATTATATCAATATTAGGCATGATAGGACTTTGACCTTGATAATTAGGTGCCATTTGAATAGGCACCATAGCAGGACCCATTCCAGGTGCAGGCATTCCATAATTTGGATAAATTGGATATTGGTTCATACCACAATTTCTATCTTTTTTCACTTTACACACTCCTTGTTCTAATTAATTATATGCTTGTAATTATTAATAGTTCATCAAAATATAAAATTAATAACTTAAAAATTTATAAAAAAACGAAAACTCCAATATATTTAAGTAGACTTTCCGAGCCTTTTTTGATAAAATTATTATTGGGTGGTTAATATGCGTCTTAAAAATGTAATAGGGGCGAGTGAAAAAATAAGTAATAGTCTAGCAGTTATTAATGAACCATTTTTATATAGAGGAAAATACAAGGAAATATTTAATAATAATAATCCAATTCATTTAGAAATTGGTACAGGAAAAGGAGATTTTATTATCAACATGGCTTTAAAATATCCTGATATTAATTTTATCGGAATTGAAAAATATGATAGTGTTTTAATAAGAGCAGTTGAAAAAATAAAAGAACCGATTAAAAATTTAAGATTTATTAAAATTGATGCTTTAGAAATAGAAAAAATATTTAATCAAGAAATAGAAAAAATTTACTTAAATTTTTCAGATCCATGGCCTAAAAATAGACATGAAAATAGAAGACTAACTAGTATAAATTTTTTAAATAAATATGATAGTATTTTTAAAAATAAAAAAACAATAATTCAAAAAACTGATAATCGTAAATTTTTTGAATTTTCCTTAATGTCATATGTATCATATGGTTATAAAATAGAAGATATTTCTTTAAACTTATATCAAGATGACTTAAAAGATAACATAGCAACAGAATATGAAAAGAAGTTTGTGGCTAGAAATATTAATATTTATAAAGTGGAAGTAACTAAAGATTAGACAAATTATTTACATCAAAAGTTTTAAAAAACTTTTTAAACTTAAAAAAGTTTGGTATAATATGAGAAGAGTGGTAATGATGCAGAAGAAATTATTTTTGCTATTGATAATTTTAATAACTTTATCAGGATGTACAATTGTTAGAATAGATACAACTAGTATTGATAATACTATTAATGTTGTTCTTTCTAAAGATAATAAACTTTATAATCGAATAGGTAGAGGTTATAAATATTATGTACCTAGAGGAGTTACTTATATTGATAGCAACGAATTAAATGATAAACTTTATTCTAATGGTAACTATTATTATTTGTTTGTTGATGCAATAAGTTATTATTATAAAATTGAGCCAAAGTTCAAAGAAAATAAAAATGCTTATTATTCTAAAATAATCAATGTTGATGGTAAAACAGGTTATGTAGAAATCAATAAACTTGATGATGATTATTTCATTGAATTTAGTTACAACTACTCTAAAATTGAAGCAATGGTTTCTAAAGAAGATATTAATATGGCAATATTAAACTCATCATATATTTTATCAACGGTTAAATTTAATAAAGATGTTATTAAATTAATGCTTAATGAAGAAATATTTACAAATCGCGAAGAAAAATATGATAAATTTGAACCAAAAGAAGAAAGTACTAATTTTCTTGAATATGTTGGTGAAAATGAGGAACCAAAAGAAAAATAAGAGGTGAAAATATGGGATTATTAGATAAAGTAAAAAACATGTTTACAGAAGAAATTGAAGAGGAAGTTCCAGTAAAAAAAGAAGTAATGCAAGTGGAAATAGAATCTCCACGAATGACTAGAAGTCATGAAGTAAGAAAAGAAAAAAAAGAAGAAGTAAAGGAAACTCCTAAAGAATTTGAATATGATGTAAGACCAAAAAAAGAAGAGGTAAAAGAACTCATCCAAGAAGTAAAAAAGGAAAAACCAAGTCCAATTTATTTTGATGATAAAGATTTTAGAGAACTAGAAAAACCAAAAACAAGAGTGAAAAAAGCTGTTAATAAAAAAGAAATTTATGGAAGTAATAAAGTAGTTAAACAACCAGAAAAGAAAGCTTTTAAACCAACTCCAATAATATCTCCAGTTTATGGTATATTAGATAAAAACTATCAAAAAGATGAAATAGTAAGTAAAAAGAACAGTTTAAGTTCATCATATAGTCAAACAATTTCTCTTGATGATGTTAGAAAGAAAGCTTATGGCTCTTTAGAAGAACAAGAAACAGTTAAGAAAAAATATGAAGTTACAGGAAATACTGAAGTTTTAGAAGATTTGATTTTAGATGTTAAAGAACAATTAAAAGAAATTCCTCAAACTCAAATGCAAAACTTAAACGCTATTGAGAATGAACTTGATGATTTAGAAGGAACTTTAGTAAATAGAAATCTTAAAGATGAAATTAATAAAAGTGAAATAAATCTAGGTGATAATGAAAATATGATTGAAAATCAAATGGATGATTTTACTAATGATGGTGATGTTGTTAATGAAAATGACTTATTTAATTTAATTGATTCAATGTATGAAAAAAAGGATGATGAATAATGCAATGTTTTAATGAAATAATGCCTGTAATATTATATTTATTATTAAGTATACTAATAATAGTGTTTATTATGATTGGATTTAAGTTGTTAAAAACAATTGATAAAATCAATAATACTATTGATGATGTTAATTTTAAACTAACATCATTTGATGGTGTTACCAATTTTATTAAAAAAACAAGTGATTATATAGATTTAGCAGGAACTAAAGCTGTTAATTTCTTATATAATAAATTTACTAATAAGAAGGGAGAAAAAAATGAGTAAAGATTGCAAAAAGAAAAAAGGTTTTTCAAAATTTTTAACTGGAGTTTTAGTAGGTGCTGGACTAGGAGTATTATTCGCCCCTAAAAAAGGTAATGAAACTCGTCAAGAATTGAAAGAAAAAATTGAAGAAATGCTTAACAAAGCTAAAGATGTTGATATTGATGAAGTAAAAGAAACAATAGAAAATAAAATAGAAGAAATAAAAGAAGAATTAGAAGATTTAGATAAAGAAAAAGTTAAAAAAATAGCTGTAAAAAAAGCTGAAGAATTAAAAAATAAAGCTGAAGATTTAGTTGAGTATGCTGTTTCTAAAGGCACTCCAGCACTAGAAAAAACTGCTAATTCAATTCGTGAAAAAGTAATTACTATTACTAAAGAAGTATTAGATAAATTAGAAAATAAATAGGATCTATTGGTCCTTTTATTTTGGAGGTATGTATGAAGAAATATGTCATTTTAATTATTTTACTTGTATTAATTTCAGGTTGTGGTAAAGAAGAAGAAAAAAAAGTTGTAATGAATTTTGACGATAACTATTATGATATAGCAACTCCATATAAAACGGGAGTAGGTAATAATTATGTTAGACCAAGTGTTATTACAACTTATGATTATACTGCTGTAGATGCGGGATTAATGGATATATCAGTTAATTATTTTAACCCGAAAGATGTAAAATTTCAAGCTGGTCAATATCTAACTGAAGAAAGATTAATAGAACTTTTAAATGATGAAAATTTAAATAAAAATGATGAAATTGATATTGATGGAATAAAAATTAAACCTAATTATATTTCTGGGATTCATGAACAAAATTTCTTAAAAAATGATAAATTAGATGGAATATCAATCGCGTTAGTTATTAACCCTTATCAAGAATATCAAAATGCATCTGGAAATTATTTATATAAATCTTTAAATGTTGATGAAACTATTAAAATTGGTGAGGTTAAAGCTAAAGAACTTTTAAAGTATTTAAGAAAAATAGATGAGTTAAAAAATGTTAAAATAATGATGTGTTTATATGTAGTTGATAACCCTAATTCAGTAACAACTGGTAATTTCGAATACGTTGGTGTAACTAGTAATAGTGATATAACTTTTGAAAATTTAAATTATCAATATCAATATTTAACTTCAAATTATGTTTTAGAACATGATTTAAATAACTATACTGCCTTTAATACATTAGTAACTAATATAACAGATAAAGTTGATAATCTTTATATAACAGCTGAAGGATTATATGTAAATAACTCACTTAATAAAGTTGAAATTGAAGTTAACAGTAGTTTATTAACAAAAGATAAATTATTAATGATAAGCCAACTAATAAGTGAAGAGATAGTTAAACAATTTAATGATAATTTATTAATAAAAGTTTATTTTAAAATTAACAATGAAACTAAAGCTATAATAATTAAAAAAAGAGATACAATTGAAAGTAATATTTATTTATTAAACTAGTAAATTGAAAAGCATATTATGGCTTTTTTTATAAGAAAAACTTACTAAATTTCTGATTATCTTTTCATAAGTTGGTAAATGCCGATATA